>NZ_JBFAQY010000033.1:0-118353 GCF_040678965.1 Streptosporangium sp. NPDC049248 | reverse complement strand
GACGCGGTCGTGCGCAGTCTCGGGGTCCCGTCCGAGTCGGTGCGGGTCCTGGTGCGCGAGCTGCCGCCGACCCACTCGGCCCCGGCCCGCCTCGTGCTTTCTACGAGCGCGCCCTGCGCTCCGCGATCGTCTCGCCGTCCGCGGCCCAGTGGGTCGGCGGCAGCTCGCGCACCAGGACCCGCACCGACTCGGACGGGACCCCGAGACTGCGCACGACCGCGTCGTGCACGGCCGAGATCATCTCGCGCAGCTCGGACTCGGTACGGCCGGTCAGCAGTGAGACGTCGATGATCGGCATGGTGGCTTCCCTTCTGGTTGGGATGGGACGGTCAGCTGTCCTGGCGTACGAGGGGTTCCTCGGCCGTGTCACCGGCCAGTCGCACCTCGGCGAGGTCCACGCCCTTGGTCTCCGGCAGGGTGAACACCAGGATCAGCAGCCCCAGCGCCATGGCGCCGACCGGGTACCACAGGGCGGTGGTGATGCTGCCCACTTCGGCCCCGATCGCGACCATCGTCGCCGGCAGCAGCCCGCCGAACATGCCGACGCCGAGCTGGTAGGGGATCGAGAGGGCGGTGGCGCGTACGCGGGTCGGGAACACCTCCGCCATCGCCGTCGCGGCCGGCCCCTGAGCCATCTGCGCGAACGCGACCAGTGCGAGGAGCAGCAGCGCGACGGTGAGGACGGGCCCGTCGAAGAAATCCCCGATGCCAGTGATCTTGATCGTGTTGGCCGATCCGTCGACCGGGTACCCGGCCGTCTTGAGCGCCGCCAGTAGTTCGTCCTTCATCTGCGGACCGCCGAGGACCTCGGTGTCGTTCACGAGGACCTTGGTGGTGCCGATGGCGTCCTGCCGGTCGAAGGTGACCGAGTTGGACTGGAGCACGTTCCGCGCCTGGTCACAGTCGGAGGTGAACGTGGCGGTGCCCGCGGGATTGAACTGGAAGGAACACTCGGCCGGGTCGGCCTGAATGGTGACCGACACCGTCTCCTGCGCCCGCGCGAGCTCCGGGTTCGCCGTCGAGACGATGGCGCCGGTGATGGGGAACGCGAGCACCGCGGCCAGCCCGAGCCCGGCGAACAGCACCGGCCGTCGCCCGATCCTGTCGGACACCCAGCAGGCGAGAACGCACAGGAAGAACCCGATCAGCATGATCACCATGAAGATCGCGTTGACCGTGAAAGCGTCGGTCTTGAGGTAGGTCTTCATCGTGGTCACCATGTACACGGTGGACAGGTAACCGATGAACGACTGCGCCGCGGCCATCACGAACACGATCGCCACCATGCGCACCCGTGCCCGCGAGCCGAACGCCTCGCGCAGCGGCGCCTTGGTCCGGGTGCCCTCCTTCTTCATCTTCAGGAACAGCGGGCTCTCGTTCAGCTTGCTGCGGATCCACACCGAAAGCACGAGCGGCACGACGGAGATGATGAACGGCACCCGCCAGCCCCACTGCTCGAAGGCGTCCGCGCCCACGATGGTCTGCACCAGCAGTTGCACGCCCAGCGACAGGCTGAAGGCGAGCGCCGTGGTGCCGGTCAGCCAGCCGACGAAGAACCCGCGCTGCCGCGGGGGGGCGTACTCGGAGACGTAGGTGACCGCGGCGCCGAACTCGCCGCTGACCGCGAGTCCCTGCAGGATGCGGCAGGTCACCAGCAGGATCGGGGCCAGGATGCCGATCGAGTCCGCGGTGGGCAGCAGGCCGACGGCGACCGTCGAGACGCCCATCAGCACCAGCGTCATCAGGAACACGACCTTGCGGCCGACCAGGTCGGTGATCCGCGCGAACACCAGCGCGCCGATCGGGCGGACGATGAACCCTGCGGCGAAGGTCAGCAGCGCGAACACGGTCTGCGCCGTCGCGCCGTAGCCGCTGAAGAAGTTGCTGCCGATTACGGGGACGAGTGCCGCGTACAGAAAGAAGTCGTACCATTCAAACGCCGTACCTATGGCCGACGCACCGACTACCTTGAGTTCTTGTTTGTTCATCGGCGGTTTCCTCCAGCCTGAAATGCTTCCCCCCACCTCGGGGCACGACGGCGGGTTGGAGCGACCGTAGAACCGGCGGTGACGGAAGCAACCACCTGATTTCCGGTGTGTGGGAATACCCTGGAAGTCGTGCCCGCCACGGTCCACGGTCGGCCACCATGACGGCGAACACGTGGACGGTCGATCGGGCCGTCGAGGCGTTGCGCGCGGCGGAGTCGGCCCGTGCCACGCGCCACCCCATCGCCGAGGACTGGTCGCTCTTCCCAGGGGAATCCCGAAGATCGGAACGACGGCCGGGTCGACCGTGAAAGGGCGCGGGTCATGTCCACGGGAGAGCAGCGGGCAGGGTCGACCGGTCCCGGCAGTGTGGGGATGTGACCAGCTCATCGCGTGAGTCGCTAGCCTAAGGCGCGATGAACCGTTTCACGACGTCGAGAGGTGAGTTCGACCTCACCCGCTTCCCCGAGGATCCCCGCGACCCGTTTCGCGCCTGGGACGCCGCCGACGAGTACCTGCTGCGGCACCTCGACGACGAGCAGACGGACCTGTCGGGCACCGTGGTCGTGCTGGGCGACCGGTGGGGCGCCCTGGTCACCGCGCTCGCCGATCACCGTCCCGTGCAGATCACCGACTCCTTCCTCGGCCGGCAGGCGACCCTGGCGAACCTGGAGCGCAACAAGGTCGCCGGGGAGGCGATACGGCTCCGCACCACCGGGGACGCGCCGCCGGACCGGATCGACGTGCTGCTCATCCGGGTGCCCAAGAGCCTCGCACTCCTTGAGGACCAGTTGCACCGCCTCGCACCGCACGTGCATTCCGGCACGGTGGTCGTCGGCGCCGGGATGGTCGCCGAGATCCACACCTCGACGCTGAGCCTGTTCGAACGGATCCTCGGGCCGACCAGGACGTCGCTGGCGGCGAAGAAGGCGCGGCTCATCTTCTGCACACCGGACCCCGGGCTTCCCCGGGGCGACAACCCGTGGCCACGAAGCTACCCGCTGCCCACCGGGATCGGAGCCGTCTCGGGCCTGACCGTCACCAACCACGCGGGCATCTTCTGCGCCGACCGCCTCGACGTCGGCACCCGCTTCTTCCTGAAGAACCTGCCGCGGCGCCGTGGACCCGAACACGTCGTCGACCTGGGCTGCGGCAACGGGGTGGTCGGGCTCGCCGCAGCACTGGGAAACCCCGAAGCCCAGGTGACGTTCATCGACGAGTCCTACCAGGCGCTGGCCTCGGCGGAGGCCACCTTCCGGGCGAACGTGGCCCCCGGCACCACCGCGGAGTTCCTGGCGGCCGACGGCCTGTCGGGCGTACCGGCGGGGACGGTGGACCTGGTGCTGAACAACCCGCCGTTCCACACACACCGCGCGACGACCGACGCGACGGCCTGGCGCATGTTCAACGGCTCCCGCGCCGCGCTCCGCCGCGGCGGCGAGCTGTGGGTGGTCGGCAACCGGCACCTCGGCTACCACGCGAAACTGCGCCGCCTCTTCGGCAACTGCGAGGTCGCCGCGAGCGATCCCAGGTTCGTCGTACTGCGAGCCGTCAAGCGCTGACCGCCAACGCCGCGCAGGAACGGTGGAACCTGTGGCTCGGCACGCTCCCCGGCCTCTGCTTCGACGACATCGCCGTCCGGCCCTTAGGCACGATGTCGACGGAGTGCCGTCCGGCCTCGTCATCGAGGCCTTCGAAGGCACCGAAGAACCATGTCTCGGTCGCCGCTGGGGATTTCTACACTGCCGCCGGCCCCCTCAAGGATCGCGTTTCACAAGAGGCGAAGGCCATGTCTGTCCGCCCAGGCCGATATGGCTGCGGCGATCAACACGGGCTGGTCCTCCGGCGTGTGATGCCCGGCGACGGCCTCGGAGTGTTCGATCTCCAGGTCGGCGATGTTCGCCGCGCACCACGCGATGATGTCCTCGTGCATCATCGCCCCCGGCCCGGACGCGAACGTGAGCAGTAGCTTGGGCACGTCCGTGCCGGCCTTCAGCCACCGGTCGTACGCCTCGATCCTGGCCACGACGTCGGCGGGCTCACCGCCCAGCGGCATCGAGCGCGGCCACTGCAGGAGCGGCAGCCTGCTCTCCCGGGTCGGATACGGCTTGCGGTAGACGTCGAGGTCGCCCTGGGTGAGCGCCGTGGCGACGGTGCCGGGCAGGGCCTGCTCGATGAAGGCGTTGTCGTCGAGGATCATGGCTTCGCCGATGCCGGCTGTCTTGATCGCCTGGAACAGCCGCCGTCCGCCTTCGGGAAACTCCTCCCAGGCCATCGGCTTGACAATGGTCTCGGTGAACGCGATGCCGCGTACCCGGTGCGGGTGGCGCGCGGCCCAGTCGAAGGCCAGGGCGCCACCCCAGTCATGCCCGACCAGCACCACGTCCTGAAGGTCGAGCGCGTCGAACCAGGCGTCCAGGTAGCGGGCGTGGTCAGCGAAGGTGTAGTCGATATCGGGTTTGCCCGACTCGCCCATACCGATGAGGTCGGGGGCCAACAGCCGTCCGGATCCTATGGCCGGCATGACGTCCCGCCACAGGTACGACGAGGTCGGGTTGCCGTGCAGGAAGACGACCGGCACCCCGGTGCCGGACTCCCGGTAGTACATGGTCGAGCCGAGGATGTGCTGAACAGGCATGATGCGTTCCTTTATCGGAGGTTGAGCCGGGTGATGCGATCGACCGCGATCTCGATGACCACGCGGCCCGGCGGAGCGGGCGGCGGCGCTCCATAGCGCGCGGTGTAACGGCGTGCGCCTTCGGCCACTCGCCCGGGTGCGTCGTGCACGGTGGCGAGTCCTTCGAGCGTCACCCACCGGAACCCCACCGCCTGGCAGAGCGCCGCGCGCCCGCCCGGCCCGGTGATGAGGTTCCTGGCCTTGCGAGTGGTGTCGACGGTCAGGACACGGGCCAGCCCCGCCTGACCGTCCCAGGTGAAGCGCACCGCGACCACGTGCGGCGAGCCGTCGGGACGCAGGGTGGTCAGGGTGGCCACGTGCGGTTCGGCGAGGAAATCCTCGACCGCCATGCTCACCGGAAGGCTGCCACGCTGCGCTCGGCCCAGGCGGCGAAGGTGGCCGGCGCCCGGCCCAGGACACGTTCGACTTTCCCGGTCGCACCCGTTACCACGATCATGTCGATCTCCCCGACTCAGAAGTAAGTTAGTTGACTAACTTTGTCGAGTGAGACGGTAGCACAGCCAGGCCGTTGGCTGTCTATAGTTAGTCGGGTGACTAACTCAATGGATTCCCCGCCCTCTCGGCCGAAGGCCGCCGGTAAGCGGCAGCGACTGATGGCGGCCACCGCCCGGGTCCTGCACGAGCAGGGCGTGGAACGCACGACCATCGCCGACATCGCCCGCGCCGCCGACGTCCCGGCGGGCAACGTGTACTACTACTTCAAGACCAAGGACGAACTGGTCGAGGCCGCCCTCTCCGAGCACACCAAAAACCTGGAGGCCCTCACCGGCCGGCTCGACCAGCTCCCCGACCCGCGCGAACGCCTCAAGGGCCTTGTGAACGCGTGGGTCGGCCAGCGCGACATCACGGCCCGCTACGGCTGTCCCACCGGCACCCTTGCCGTCGAACTCGACAAACGCACCGAGAGTGGCCTCGACGTCGCGGCGGGCCATGCCATCCGCCGGCTGCTGGACTGGGTGGAACAGCAGTACCGCCAGATGGGCGTGGCCGACCCCGAGGGCCTCGCGCTGACGTTCGTCGGCGCCTACCAGGGCATGTCCCTGCTCTCCAATGCGCTGCGCGACCCGGAGATCATGACTCGGGAGGGCGCCCGCCTCGTTCGCGAGCTCGACGGCCTGGCATGACGCACGCCGGCCCAAGGCCGAACTCCGGGTCAGTGCCCGCCGGTGTAGCGGCCGGCGAGTTCGGCGCCGATCCGGGCCAGCTCGGCCTGGACGGAGCGCGGTTCGACCACCTCGACCATCGCGCCCCAGCCGGCCAGGTGCCGGGCGATGTCCAGCGAGGTCGGCGCGCCGAGGCGGACCCGGACACGCCCCTGGTCGAGTTCGGCGTCGATGTGGCAGTGCCGCCCGAAGTGCGTTCGCAGCACCGGCACGAACCTGGCCTCGATGAGCACGGTCGCCCAGGTACGTGACCGCCGCCGCTCCACCTCGCCGACGACCTGTCGCCACGCGGTGGCGAGTGTGAAGTCGTCCGGGCGCTCGGCGGGCTGGTCGGTCGGCTCGGCCCCGACGATCCGATCGACGCGGAAGGTCCGCCGCCCTCGTTCGGTCCCGGCGAGCAGGTACCAGATGTCGTCCTTGTCAACCAGACCCCACGGGTCGACCAGCCGTTCGGTCCGCTCCCGGGCGCTGTCGACATAGGTCAGGCGGACTTTTCGCCGGCGGATCACGGCGGTCTGCAGCAGGTCGACCAGCTCGGGTCGACGGCGATCACGCTCGCCCCACCGGGCAGAGTCGATCATCGTGGCGTCGGCGGCGGCCTCGGCGTCGGCCCGGAAGGTCCGCGGCAGTGCCCGCACGAGTTTGCGCAGTGCCGCCTTGGCCTCACCCGAGACCGCCGCGGCCGGGCCGACAAGCAGGAACAGCGCCTGCGCCTCGGTCGCCGACAGGCCACTGAGATCGGTGCGGGCGCCACCGACGAGCGACCAGCCGCCGCCCCGTCCAGGCTGCGGATACACCGGGATGCCGGCCGCGGACAGCGCCTCCAGATCGCGGCGGGCGGTGGCGACGGACACCTCCAGCTCGGCGGCCAGCTCGGCGGCGGTCACCCGCCCGCGGGCCTGCATGAGCAGGAGGGTGGCGACGAGACGATCAGCGCGCATGTTCCCATTTTCTCCAACAAAGTGCTCAATTGGTGAGCACTTTGGAGCGGAACATGGTCACTGTCACCGACCGAAAGAGGGAACCGCCGATGTTGCGAGGACTGGCCACCGTCAGCTTCTGGGCCGACGACCTGGAGGCCGCCAAGAAGTGGTACGTCGAACTGCTGGACATCGAGCCGTACTTCGAGCGTCCGGGCAACGGGCAGCCGGCCGCCTACTACGAGTTCAGGATCGGCGACTACCAGGCCGAACTCGGCCTCATCGACCGGCGTTACGCCCCGCCGGGCGCACCCGCCGCCCCGGGGGGCGCGATCGTCCACTGGCACGTGGACGACATACGGGCCACCCTGGACCGGCTGCTGTCCCTGGGGGCCACGCCGCACACGCCGCTCACCGAGTACGGCCCCGGTTTCGTCACCGCGTCCGTGGTCGACCCGTTCGGCAACGTGCTGGGCATCATGTACAACCGGCACTACCTGGAGATCCTGGGCCGATGATGCACTTCGCGGACGCCGCCCGGTGGGAGTCGTGGCTGGCCGAGCACCACGAGTCCGAGGGCGGCGTCTGGCTGAAGATCGCTAGGAAGGGATCGGCCGAAGCGTTGATCACGATCGGGCAGGCGCTGCAGGTCGCGCTCTGCTACGGCTGGATCGACAGCCACCGCAGGTCCTACGACGAGCACTGCTTCCTGCAGCGGTACTCGCGCCGCCGCAAGGGCAGCCCCTGGTCGCGAGTGAACGTCGAGCACGTGGAGGCGCTGACCGCCGCCGGACGGATGCGGCCGCCCGGCCTGGCGGAGGTCGCCGCCGCCCGGGCGGACGGCCGGTGGGCGGCGGCCTACCCCACCCAGCGCGACGCCACCGTCCCGCCCGACCTGGCCGAGGCACTGGCGGCCGACCCGCGGGCCGCCGCCCGCTTCGAGTCCCTCGACAAGACCGGCCGCTACCTGCTGATCCTGCCGCTGCTGAAGACCAGAACCCCGGCCGGACGCGCGGCCCGCCTACAGAAGACGATCTCCAGCCTGCTGGAGTGAATCGTCACCCGTTCCGACCTCTACCGGATGCGCTCCAGGGGTCTTACGTTGACCCCGCTGTCGTCGAGTTCGTAGACCAGGGCGTGCTCTCGTGGACCGCAATCCTCCCAACCCGGTGTGCAGCCGCCGGTGGCATGGATCGCAGTGCGAAGCCAGCTCCCGCCCACCTCGACGGTTTCGTCGACGCTGCCGGCCTTGACTGTGAGCTCGAACTCAACGGTGCTGTCTGTCGCATCAGAGCCGAAGGCGAAGTCGAGCAGAGACTCGTTGCAGTCCTGCAGGCCGGCGAGCTCATCGGCGATGCCCTCGGCAAGATCACCCAGATCATCGAAATCACCGCGAACCGACAGTGCGACCTTTATTGCGTACTTCACCGAACTCCTCCATCCCAGCAGCCGCGCACCTCGGCCAGCCCCTCACGCTCCGTCCGCTGTTCGGATCGGACGGTGACCACCCCTCACCGTAGGCGATCACGCGTCAAAAAGGATGGCAGTCCTCGCTATGAAGAGGACTCCCGCACCGCTCGGCTTCGCCTTGCCCCGCATGACATCACCTACTTCCTTCGCGCCTGTGCGGTGCGTCGCCTGTGGCACGGCGGCCCAGCCCGGGGAAGGGAGGGCCACCGTGCCTGCTCAGAAGTGGCCGATGGTGGTCGAGCCGGAGGTGAGGGCCCAGCGATGCAGGAGCGCGGTCGTCTCGGCCTCGCGCATCTGCACCTTCAGATTCTCGACGGTCCGGTCACAGAGAAGCAGCGGTTCCGGGGTGGGCCAGGTGGCGATGGCGTGGAACAGGCGGCTGCCGGTGCCGTAGAGCACGGCCCAGCCCGGCCAGGTGATCTCCAGCATTGCCGCTTCGGCGCGGGCTTCGTGGTCCCAGGTGTAGTGGGGTACGGGAGCGGCTACCTGGCCGTCGCGGTGGCGTCCGCGAGGGCGGGTGGTCCGTCGCCGGATCATGAGATCACCTGCCCGGCGGCCTGTCCCTGTGTCTCCGTGGCGGCAGCCGCCTGGGCGTTGGCCTCCTTGGCGATGGCCTCCTGCCGGTCGGTCTCGGCCTGGAGCGCTTCCAGGCTGTCGGCGTCGACGGTGCGTTCGGCCCCGGCGTGGAAGGCGAGGGCGCAGAAGGGCTGCTCCCGGCTGGCCCACAGCCGTCCGGCATCGCTGAGAATCAGCCGCCAGCCGGGAATGGTCGATTCCGGCCTGGGCTCAGGGGTGATGGATTTACCATCGTTCACTGGTTGGACCTCGATCCGATCAAGGGCCCGTCCGGACGTTGTCAGCGATGGACGGGCCCGCTTTGTGGAGCGGGCAAGGACGTGGAGGGGTACGTCGTACGGGCCGGGTGACCGGTACGAAAAAGGGATAACCACCGCGCATCGCAGGGCGCGGGTGGCCGTTCGCCTGGGGCCTGGCATGAGGCGGCGCCGGTGACCAAGCCAGGGCGGTCTGGTGTGGGCGGACCTGGATGGGAGCACCGGACGAAGACGGCAGGGCGTCCGCGTCGGTAGGGCGGGCTCGGCGATCGGGGGCCGTTCGGGACGACGCTGGACGGACACCGGTGGAATCACCTCGGCGGGGACCTGCTCAGCAGACCACCGCGCGGGCACCGATGCCGCCACCTCAGCCGAGGTCTGCTCACCCGGCCGCTGAACCGCTACAGGCACAGCCTCGTCGGCCGAGGCCACGGGCAGTTCGAAGCAGAGCAGGCAACGGTCTCCGGTGCGGCGGGCCTCCAGGCGAACCGCCATCAGCGTGCCGGAAGGCTGCGCGTACTCGTGATCGGCGGATTGGTCGGAGCAGCCGTGCGCATAGGGCGCGTGCCCGCAGACGGCACAGCCCATCGGCATCGGCAGCGCATCGGCGAAGCAATCACAGCCGCTCGTCACGGTCCGGTCGAGAACCGGAGCGCTAGGGTTGTTCACGGGTCAGGACTCACTTCCTGATCAAGGCCCCGGTACGGCGTTACAGCGCCTGCCGGGGTCGTTGCTTTGAGTGACTACGACACTACTGTACGTCTATCTCGTTCTACTCGTACAGCCTGTTCAATACGGACCGTCCGCCTTGGCCATCCGACACGTCCGTAACGTTTCATCCATGACGGTCGACCAGCTCAACCCCGAGCCCCTGTGGGATCAGCTCGCCGGGATCATCACTGCGAAGATCAAAGCGGGCGATTACCAGCCGCGGCAGGTGCTGCCCTCGGAAACACAGCTACAGCAGGAGCACGGCGTGAGCCGGGGCACCGTCCGCCGGGCGATGCGGCACCTCGGCGAACAGGGATGGACGGTGACCGTGCAAGGTCGCGGCACGTTCGTCAACGAGCGGGAGAACTGGCCGACCGACGGGACGCAGCAGGCCAACTGATCAACGCGGCGGCGGTCACGGGGAAAACGGATCTGTCATAGATGGTGGGAACAGTGGTGTCATAGCGCTGTGAGCCGTGCTGTGGAAGAGACCAATCGCCGGATGCTCCGGGCTCGGGACGCGATGGACCGCGCCTACGCGCAGCCGCTGGACGTTCCCGCCATGGCCCGGATCGCCCATGTGTCGGAGACGCACTTCACACGCACCTTTCGGGCCACGTTCGGCGAGACGCCACACCGCTACCTGCAGCGCCGCCGTATCGAGCGGGCGATGTTCCTGCTGCGGGAGACCGACCGCAGTGTGACGGACATCTGCTTCGAAGTCGGCTTCGGCAGCCCGGGAACCTTCAGCCGTACCTTCCGCGACATCGTCGGCCGGTCGCCGAGGACCTACCGCAAGGAAGCGGTGGCCATGAACGTGCCGACGTGCTTCACGATGGCCTGGATGCGACCGAACGCCTGACCACCCGTACCGTCCGTCGACCGAGTTGTTTTGGATAAGTTTTCGGCCGGCCTGCCCGGTAGCGTGACGCGCATGTTCAACGCCATCACGCACTCGCAGATATACGTCCTCGACCAGGACGAGGCCCTTGACTTCTATGTCGGCAAGCTTGGCCTGGAGGTCAACGCCGACGTCGACATGGGCTTCATGCGCTGGTTGACCGTCAGCGTTCCCGGTTACCCGGAGCGCCAGGTCCTGCTGGAGAAGCCGGGCGGCCCGGCGATGTCCGAGGAGACCGCACAGCAGGTCCGCGAACTGCTGACCAAGGGCGCGATGGGTGGCTTGCTCATCCTCACCACGGACGACTGCCGCAAGACGTACGAGACCCTGCTGAGCCGGGGCGTCGAGTTCACCGACGAACCCACCGATCGTCCGTACGGGATCGACTGCGGCTTCCGTGACCCCTTCGGCAACAACCTCCGCTTCACCCAGTTGCGGACCTGATGGACCGTCACGGTCTCGGAGGGAGGGGGAAGCGGAGGGCGGCGGCTGTGATGTGGTCTTTCAGTTGGGTGTCGACGACGACGTGTTCGACGGAGCCGCCTTCGTTGATGACCGTTTCGGTCAGTTCGTCGAGGACGTCGGGGACCTGGCGCGTGGCACCGCCGCAGAGCGGACAGGTCTGGCCGGAGCGGGCCAGCCAGCCGGACTCGTCGCAGACCACGCCGGGGACCTCGGCACCGTCCTGGATGAGCAGGGTGCCGATCGCGGCGGTGGTGCCGCCCCACAGGCATTCGTCGATCCCTATCGCGGCGTTGCCGCCGACGGCGGCCTTCTCGAAGACCTCCTGCACCAGACGGCGTTCCTCCGCACGTTCGTAGTCGGCGACGATGCGCTCGGCGCTCTCCCGGATGTCCTCGGACGTCGCCACCTTGCCCATGTCGACGTTGAAGACGCCCGCGACCTTCGGGCGCAGCCGGTGCGGCAGGAAGTCCAGGAAGACGGTGACCTCATTGCGCTGGCCACCGATGACCAGCAGGTCGTAGTTCTCGGTGCGGAAGAGCCTGTCGAGCAGACCCACGGTCTGACGATAGTGGCGTTTGGCCAGGTCATCGGCCTTGTTGCGGACCGTGTACTCGGCGAAACCGGCCCAGCCACCGTAGTCGGGCTTGCGCAGGACGCTCCCTCGCACCTCGCCGATCTCGCGCATCTCCTTCTGGTACAACTCCCACGCGCGGGCCGACTCCTTGTCGACGACCAGGACGCAGCAGCGGTGGTACTCGTCGAGCACCGCGAGCATGGGACGGACGTACGGAGTCTGGTCCACCACGACCTGGTCGCGCACCTTGCGCGGGAGCGACACGACCTCGAACAGGTCACCCTCGCCGCACGCGAACACCGCGACGGCGCCGACCGTGCCCCGCCCGAGCTCCGGTATGCCCTCGATACGTTCGATGTCCTGCCGCAACGAGAGTCGTGCCCGCCGGTCGAGCGACTGGTCCTCGGTGAGCGGGCGGATCTGGGTGACAAGGCTGTTCACCCGGGTACGGACGGCCTCGAACTCGTCAAAGCCGACGGCGACGTACATGGAGAGAACCGGCAGACCTCCGCTGTCGAAGCGGATGAGGCGGTCGACAGTGCCTTTGGTGATCATGCGATGTCCTCGTCACGGCGGTCGGATGCTTGAGCTTCAGGAGGTGGTCGTGGACGGTCCGCCACCGGGCCCGTGGATCTCGACCGCTGCGCCGACGTACGAGGATCACGCTCGGGCAGCGGCCCCTCTCCCCGCACGCGTGCGACGACCGCCCTCCCAGGCGCGGCCTCGCGTAGCTCGGCGAGCACAGTGCTCCACGGGCTCGGACGGACACGACTTCGGCACACGCGGCGAACGCAGGCGCGTGAACCCGCACCGCCCGCCGCCCCGCACCGCCTCTTACCGTCATGAAAGTCAATCTAGAATCCGCTGAGTAACGCGAAAGGCGAAGCCGGACAACGTGCCCGACAAGATGTCGGAGCGGCCACGCGCCTCCGACCGCAGCGGCCACCAGATGTGCTGCCGAACGCCCATGACCGTGGTTCAGGCCGAGAAGTCCTCCAGAACGTCGAACAGCTCGATCGCCGAGGGGGCCTGCATGCCGGGCGCGTCGGCATCGGAGTGGGCGGCTTTGAAGGAGTCGGACTTCATCCAGGCGCGGAAGTCCTCGGCCGAGTCGAACTCCATGGTCGACACGTACGGGTCCCCGGGCTTGGTCGGGCGCATCAGCAGGCTGCGCTGGAGACCGGGCACCCCGGCGAGCGTCGCGCGCATGCTGGCGCTGAAGGCCTCCTCGAAAGAGGCGGCCCGTTCGGCGGTGACTTCGATGCGATTGTGAACGACGTACATGGTGATCCTTCGGGAATCGGGACGGCTGACCTCAGCATTTTAGCGACACTGTGTCGGCAAGATGATCCGGCCCTCGGCACCTCATGCCTTGACGAGCCGGTCGGCCGCCCGGATGGCTTTCTGGAGGCCGGGGACTCCTCGTCCAGCCCAACGGTCCCCGGCTCACCTCCGCGCCGGGTCACGCGACATCCGGATCAGCACCGCGAGACCCGCCACGAGTAGCAGCGACCAGCGGAGATGCGCCCCCGTCCAATCCTGCGGCCGGAGTGTGAACATCGCGACCGGCCCCGGCAGGGTGAACAGCAGCAGCCATCCGCCCGCCACACCGGGCGCCGCCACGACACCGGGCTCCCGCATGCCGCGTCTCCTGGCCAGCGCGGCGCCGGCCAGCCCTGCGGCGAGCAGCCCCGCCAGCTCCACCGTTGACCACAGGATCCACACCGTCGGCATATCCGGCGCCAGGACCAGCAGTGACACCCCCCAGATCGGAACAATCCACACCAGCGCGAACCCCACCCGCAGCGCGGTACGTACCCCCAGCGACAGCGGGACCGACGCCAGCATGTCGGCCGCCGCGTCGTCCAGTACGAACACCACGGCCAGTGTGATCAGAGCGGCGATCGCTCGCAACGACCAGACCGCGCCCTTCCAGGTGAGCGGTTCGTCATGGGGCCAGGCCAGGATCGCACCGGTGAGCAGGAGCGCACCCAGCAGCGGCTGCCATCGGATCACCCTGCCGCTCAGCCTCGCCAGCAGGGCCGCCTGAGTCAGGCGGATCATGGAAGCTGCCCGATGCCCGTGATCACCACGCAGAGCACCGTGACCGCCCCGGCCCCCAGCCAGAGCCCGCGCCGCGAGGTGTCCCTGAGCATCGCCAGCGCCCCCGCCCCGAGGGCGAGCGACAGCAGGTAGAGAGCGTGCGGACCGGCGTGCCCGGGGATGAACCCCGCCGGGGCGAGGTACGGTGCGGGCCCCCAGATCGTGAAGTCCAGGTAGAAGCCGAGCATGTACCGGCCCCCGTGGTCAATCATGATCTTGTTGAAGGCTATCAGCGCCAGCATGACGAGCGCCGACGTCCCCGGCCACGGCAGCCACCGGGCGGCGGCCACCCCGAGCAGGCAGGCCCCCAGCACGTTCAGCGGCCCGGTGCCCAGCTCCGCCAGGGACGGGAAACGCTCCAGCTCGTTGCCGGTGATCACGTAGAGCCCGGCCAGCAGGGCCTGCGCCGCACAGGTCAGTGCGAACGGGCCGAGAGCCGCGAGACAGAGCGCGGCGGTGCGCCGCTCTCGGTCACAGGGGACGACCGACAGCGTCTCCTCGGCCCGCCGCGCGGCACCGGCGACCAGGTTCGCGGCGAAGAAGACCGGAACCCCCCAGAAGATGGTCATCTCCGAGGCCAGCGCGGTGAACGCGGGTCGCGGCCCCGCCCAGCCGACGCTGATGCCCCGCAGTGTCCACAGTGCCAGGCCCAGCAGGGTGAGCGGATGCCGCAGGAGCCGCCAGGCCTCGTTCAGAGCGAGCGGCGGCACGACCCGCGATCCGGACACGTCCAACACCTCGGCGGTCACGCCGCCACCTCCGTCACGGCGTCTCCGGACAACGACGGGTCGCCATGCACCTCGAACGCTTCACGGTCGCCTTCGGCGACCCTCGAACTCCCGCGGCCGCTCATCGGAGCCGGCTTCTCATTGATTTCACATCTGCCTGTCGCACCTCGGCGCCCGGAGGGTTCACGAATTCAGCTTGGGGGACTCTCGGTAATCAGACACGTTGCACGAGTAAGGCGTCCAGCACCGCTTGCCGCACCCCGGCTCGACGGCCACCCCTGCCTAGGCTTTGCGGGCGAGCAGGTGAATCTCCTGGAACTGCCGTCGGTCGGTGGGCTGAGGCCGGCGCACCATCCGGGCCACCTCGGCGAGCCCGGACTCGCGCAGCATCGCGGCGAGGTGATCCGGCGACCACCGATAGGCCGGCGCGACTGTGTGATCGAAGACCTGTGTCGGGTGAGACGGATCGTCGCTGGCCGAAAAGCCGATCAGCAGGTGGCCGCCAGGTGCCAGCACGCGATGGAACTCCGCCAGGATGACGGGGAGTTCCTGCGGTGGAGTGTGGATGACGGACCAACGCGAGAGTACGCCGCCCAGCACTCCGTCAGCGATGTTCACCGCGGCCATCGAGCCCACGTCGAACCGCAGGCCCGGATAGGCCTGTCGAGCCAACTCGATCATCGCAGGAGAGGCGTCAACGCCAAACGCCGCCAGCCCCAACTCATCCAGATAAGCGGTGATATGGCCGGGGCCGCACCCCAGGTCCGCGACCTGACCGTCACCACTCGCGCCTACAAGCTCGGCGAAGGCACTCAGGATCGCGCGGTCCAGAGGCCTGTCACGCAGCTCGCCGCGGAACAGCTGCGCGTACACGGGGGCAGCGGCGTCGTAGGCCTCGCGGGTGGCACTGAGCACATCGTGTTCAACCATGCCCGCGACAGTAGTTCCCGACGCCGAGACAAGAGAATCACGATCTTCACTCCCACCCGCTCGCCTGGCCACCGCCAGTTCAGCGGAACGTGCGTTCGATGCCCGGTACTGATCATGGGGCCAGGTGAACGGCCCCGCCTGGAGGCGATCCGCGAGAACCTCCGCGCCAGGATCGCCGAAGCCGAACGCGAAGGATGACTGGGCGACGTCGAGCAACTGACCGTCAGCCTCGCCGCCACCGATGACAAGATCAGCCTGATTGACGCCAATGAGCGACGGAAGAACTCATCGGTGTTCGCCGGTATGCCCCCGACCAGTCAACTTGCAGTTCGGGAAACCGAGAACAGGGATGAGACGGATTGACGGCGATCTGGCGATGGACGACGCAGCTGAACCGCGCTATTTCCGATGTGGCTTCAACCGGTTCTTCACGGTGCGTCTGTCACCACGCACGGACGATTCACGCCGGAGACCGGGCCTGGTCGATGCGGAGCCGAAGTGTCCGTGGCCCGCGGACCTGGCCGGTGGACCAGGTCACGGTCGCCGGGTCGGAGAGGCCGAAGTTCGGAATGCGTTCGAGCCAGACCTCCAGGGCGACCCGCAACTCCATCCGCGCGAGGTGGGAGCCCACGCAGCGGTGGATGCCGAGGCCGAACGCGGCGTGCCGGTTGACCTCGCGATCGATGACGATCTCGTCCGCCCGCTCGAACTGCTCCGGGTCCCGGTTGGCCGCCGGGAACGACAGCAGGATCCAGTCGTCCGCCTTCATGTCGACGCCGTTCCAGTGCGTGTCCTCCTTGACCAGCCGGGCCATCGTGACCGGCGCGTAGGCCCGGAGGAACTCCTCCATCGCGGTCGGCAGCAGCGCGGTCTCGTCGACCAGGCGCTCGCGGTCGGCCGGAGTCCTCGCGAGATGCCACAGCGACGCGCCGATCGCGCTCCAGGTGGTGTCGATGCCGGCGATGAGCAGCAGGGCCATCGTGCCGGCCACGTGCGACGGGTCGAGTTTGCGGCCGTACAGCTCGGCGTTGACGAGGTAGGTCGTCAGGTCGTCACGCGGGTTGTCGACGTGATCACGGACCTGCGCGAGCAGGTAGTCGAACAGACTCTCCATTCGCGCGAGGCGTTCCTCCGGCGGCAGGTTGACGCCTTCGAGCGTGTTCTCGATGAACTCACGGAACCGCGGCCCGTCCTCGGGTGGAAAGCCGAGCATGTCGGCGATGACCCGCATCGGGATGTACTGGGCGTAGTCGCGAGCGGCGTCGACGGTGGGCTGTCCCTCGAACCCGTCGATGAGCGAGTGGCACAACGCTCTCGTCGCCTGCTCCCGCTTGGCGACCGCGCTCTTGGTGAACGCCGGGAGCAGCAGCCTGCGCGCGTCGTGGTGGAACGGCGGATCGGAGGAGATCGGCGGTGTGCCACCCACCGGTGCCGCCTCCCGGGGCGGCCGGAAGTTGCTCATGACGATCGACCGCGAGGAGAAGTGCTCGGTGTCGTACGCGATCGCGGCGACGTCCTCGTAGCGGGTGGGCAGCCAGCCGCCGCCGAACCGGTCGGTGTGCGCGATCGGGCAGCGCTGCCGCAGGTCGTCCTGGATGGGGTACGGGTCGGCGGCCCACTCGGGTTCCAGGTGGGAGAAGTCGGTCGCCCAGTCCGTGACCGGGCCGGTGATGATCTCGTTGCGGGTGCCGAGGGGCAGATCTGCCCGCGATTCCCGGAAGTCCCGGGTGAAGCGGTCGTCGCCGGTCATGTCACGCCTCCTGCACGATGTCGATCGCTCGTTCGGGGCAGTTGGACACGGCCAGGTGGGCCACGTGCTCATCTCCCTGCGGCACGGTGCCGTCCGCGATGACCTGCCCGTAGCCCTCCTCGTCCTCGGTGAACAGGGTGGGGGCGAGGTCGTAGCAGCGGCCATGCCCCTGGCATTTTTCAGAATTTATCTGGACTCTCACTACGGTGCTCCGCTCTGTGCGGTGGTGTCGTCAGCAGGGGCGAGGCCTGCCACGACCCGGTTGAGCAGCGTGCTCCACTCCGCGTCGTCGACCCCGTGCAGGCCGGCCGGGACGAGCGCGCTGCCCATCGCGAGCAGCAGGCAGAAGTGGGCGAGCGCGTCCGGCGACAGCGTGGGGTCGAGCTCGCCGTCGTTCTGGGCGATGCGCACCAGTTCCGCGAGCCAGTCGGAGCGTTCGCCGACGTAGTCACGCATCGGCCGGGCGACGTCCTCGTCACGGCGGGCGGCGACCAGCGCCTCGACGATGAGAAAACCTCGGGCGTCGCGCCGGCGGGGCAGCCGGCGGCCGATGACGAGCAGCAGATCCGTGATCGACCGGTCGGGATCGGCGGCGAACAGGTCGGCGAGCAGCCGTGGCCCGTGCGCGCGCAGTGCGGTCACCAGCAGCTCGGCCTTCGAGCCGAAGTGCGCGTACAGCGCGCCGTTGCTCACTCCCGCGGCCGCGGCGATGTCGGCCACCCGCGTGCCGTCGTACCCGCGCTCGGCGAAGACCTCCGCCGCCGCGTCCAGCAGCCGCTCCCGGGTCTCGGCGGCGGTGACACCCGCGATACGCCCCATGCACGAAGTAAAAGAGCATTCATTTAATTCGTCAAGAGCCTTGTCCCACAACCACCGCGACACCATCGCAGCCCTGCTCGGCCTGCCCCCTAAACCCCGCAGCGCTACACCCTGGGAAGCCGCTACCTCCATCCGAAATCGTCGAAGACCTCGACCTCCCCGAGGCTGCCCTGCTCCTGGCCGGCGGAGGAGACGTCAGGAGATGGTGAGCGTGCCGTTCGCGTTACGGGCGCAGGTGACGATCGTGCGGGACGCGGCGGTGAGGGCACCGGTCAGGCACTGGCCGAGGACGGCGTGGCCCGCGGCGTTGGGGTGCCATGACTCCTGGCAGGTCTGGAAGTAGGTGACGCAGGTGTTCGCCACCCGCTGGACGCCGATCTTGTCCCAGCCGGAGAGGCTGGTGACGAACGTGCCGGACGGCCCGTCCTGCACCCGGACCGGCGTGGCGAGCGCGTCCGTCGGGCTGCCGGGGTTCTCGCAGAGCCGGGCCCCGTCGAAGGCCTTCTGGACGTCCAGTACGCGCAGGTCGGCCGTCGGACGCTCGGCCGCCAGCGTGGTGTAGGCGTTCTTGACCAGGGAGCCGAGGTTCTGGGAGAACACATGCCCGGGGGCGAGGCTCGCACGGTGGATCGGGCAGCCTGCGGCGTACCGCTCAGCACCGAGGGCGCGGAACTTGTCGCGGGTGTCGGTGCGGTTGTCCTCGTCCCGGTACTGCGGGGCGACATCGAGCGGCAGCGGGTTGGTGTAGGTCTGCAGGATCACACGGTGGACGCCGTCGGCGTCGATTTGGGTGAGGGTGTCGAGGATCTGGCGCAGAGCCGCGGTGGTCTCGGTGGTGGCGGTGGCGACCTCCGCGTCGGAGGCCAGGTCCGAGACGGTGCAGGGCTCCTGCGGCACCTCGCCGCCCAGGTAGGCCCAGAACTCCCACCAGCCCGTCCAGGCGTCGGCGATGAAGCGGTTGGCGCACACCGTGGCCACGTCGCCGAAGGTGAACTGGGTGTTGTTGGAACCGAGGCCGATGAGGACGACGTCGATGTCGTGGGTCTGGGCGACGGCGCGTAGCTGATCGAGCTGCGAGGCGACGGAGCGGCCCTTGGCGCGGGCGCTGGAGGGGTTGGCGATGTCGGCGGGCTGGCCACCGGAGCACGCGAGGTTGAAGCGGTCCTGGATGCCGGGGAGCGACGCCTTGAAGAGCGAGGCGTTCGCCGACCGGTGGCAGAAGTAGGCGTTGCTGTTGGCCGCCGACCAGCCGGGGAAGGCCTGCGCCGTCCCGGAGGCGTCGACGACGGGCTGGTAGTTCCCCGCGCCCTCCCCGCTGATGAAACTGTCGCCGAGCGCGACGGCGGCGGTGGGCAGGGCCGCGTGCGCCGCTCCGCTCTGGACGACTTGGATACCGACCGTGCCCACCAGGAGCGCGGCCATCGCGGCCACCCGCCGGAGAAACCTCACAGCCACCCCATTTCCTACTAAACAAGTATGAAATAACGAATATCTGGATCACAACATGCCGCGTCGATGACGTCAAGATCTCCTGAGGGTCGGCCGTTTCACCTAAGAGATCGCGTATCGCCCTGATCGTCAAGCATGTGTTTGCTCGCTCAGACCGAGCGTCCAGCGACCGGGTGGGCCGGACACCGATCGGGCTCGCCTTCCACGGCATGCGTGAGCGGGTTCAGGTCACCAGGCCCCTGCGGTAGGCGTAGACCACCGCCTGCACGCGGTCACGCAGGTCGAGCTTGGTGAGGATGCGCGACACGTACGTCTTGACGGTCTCCTGACTGATCACCAACGTCGCGGCGATCTCGCTGTTGGACAGGCCGTCGGCGATGAGGCGCAGGACCTCCAGTTCGCGTGGGGTCAGCGCGACGTCGTCCGGCGTGCCCTCGGTGGGACGGATCCGCGACGCGTACCTGCCGACGAGCTGCCGTGTCACCTCGGGTGCCAGCAGCGCGGCGCCTGCCGCGACGGTACGGATGCCGTTCAGGAGCTGCGCCGGTGGGGCGTCCTTGAGCAGGAACCCGCTCGCCCCCGCGCGCAGCGCCTCGTACACGTACTCGTCCAGGTTGAACGTCGTCACCACGAGCACCTTGACGGGATGCGCCACCCCGGCACCGGCCAGCAGGCGGGTCGCCTCGATGCCGTCGAGCACCGGCATCCGTACGTCCATCACCACCACGTCCGGTTTCAGCCGGCGGGCGAGGTCGACCGCGGCGCGACCGTCCCCGCACTCGCCCACCACCTCGAGGTCGGGCTGCGCGCCGATGATCGTCGCGAACCCGGTGCGGATCAGCGCCTGGTCGTCGCAGATCAGCACCCGAACCGGCGCGTTCACGACGGGCTTCCCGCAGGGATGCGTGCCCGCACGGCAAAGCCGCCGTCCGCCCGCCGGTCCGCGTCGAACTCGCCGCCCAGGGCGTCGACCCGCTCGCGGAGCCCGGCGAGGCCCCGCCCGCTCCCGCCGGGCGAGCCGTTCTGTGAGCCGGAGCCGTCGGTGCCGACCTCCACGGTGATCTCCTTTTCGCCGTAGCGCACGCGGACCACGGTGCGGTTGCCATGGGCGTATTTGAGGGCGTTGGTCAGGGACTCCTGCACGACCCGGTAGGCCACGAACTCGGCACTGCCGGCCGACTCCGCCGGCTTGCCCTCCTCGGTGAACTCCACCGGCTGCCCGGCCTGGCGCGTCTGCTCCACGAGCGTGGAGAGTTCACCGACGGGCGGCGTCCTGACATCGCTGTCGTGGTCGGGGTTGAGCAGGTCGAGCAGGTGCCGCAGATCGCTGATGGCCCGCCGGCCGGTGTCGGTGACGGCGCTCAGGGTCGTGTCGAGGCGATCGGGTACCGCGGTCAGGTAGCGTGCCGCCTCGGCCTGTACGACCATCGCCGTCACATGGTGGGTCACGACGTCGTGGAGTTCGCGGGCGATGCGGGTGCGTTCGGCGGCACGGGTGGCCTCGGCGACGTGGCGGCGGCGTTCGGCCTCGGCGGCCCAGGTGGAGCGCAGCCAAGCCCCGATGCCCCATGCCAGGACCAGCAGCAGGTAGAACACCACGAAGCCTTCCGGCCCCTCGGTCGAGCCGAGCCGGTCGAGCGCGACCGCCAGCGGCAGGTACGCCGCGGAGAGGAGGACCATGGTGACGCGCCGGTGACGTTCCAGATAGGCGCCCGCGCTCACGAGCGCGATGGCCAGCGCGGTGCCGGCGAACGTGTGGTAGGCGCGGAGCTGGTCGAGGGCGAAACCGAGCGACACCAGGACGAGACAGAGGGCCGGCCACCGTCGGCGCACGGTGAGCGGGAGGCACTCCAGAGCGATCACTACGACGGCCAGCGCGTCGAAGGGGCGGGCCGGCAGGTCACCGACCTGAGTCCCGTTGCCGTGGAACGCCGGCAGGAGCGACGCGACGGCCAGCAGCAGCGCGAACGGAGAATCCCGGACCGTGACGTCGCACCGCCGCCACAGGTCTGGGACCCGCCGGAGATCGATCACTGGGAGAGCGTAGCGGTCGCGTCGGTCCGGGCACCGCGCCGGCGAGGGACCAGGTTGCCGCGCCGACGGGCCAGCCACATGAACACGATGGTCAGCAGCGCGCCGAACGCCACCGCGTACGGGCTCGCCTCCGGCCCGAACCCGCCACCGGTGAGCAGGGCCGGACCTGACGTCGCGCCGTGCAGCAGCCCCTCCGTGGCGCCGTTGCCGGAGACCTCGGTGCTGAAGATGCCGGCCGCGGCGAAGTTCCAGCCGAAGTGCAGGCCGATCGGCACCCACAGGGTGCGGGTGGCGGCGTAGGCGGCGGCGAGCATGGCACCGGCCTCGATCGCGATGGCGATCGCACCCCACAGGCTGGCGTTCGGGTTGAACAGGTGCGACAGGCCGAACAGCAGGCTGGTCAGGGTCAGCGCCGGCCAGGTACCCGCACGTTCCTCGATGATCCGGAACAGGATGCCACGAAAGATCAGCTCCTCCGTCACGGCGGCCGCGGCCATGAAGCCGAACAGCGCGACCGCGCCCGACACCGAGCCCTGGCCGACGACCCGGTAGCCGCCCAGGACGGCGATGTTCGCGATGACGGCCACGAACATCCCGATGCCGATCAGCGTCCCCCGGCCGACGGCGGCGGCGGCACCTTTCGTGGCCACCTCCACCGGCTCGCGGCGCTCGGACCAGCGCACCACCCGGGCGTACACGAACACCGCGAGCACGGCTGTCGCGACACCGAGGATCAGGGTGAGAAGGGTGTTCCCCTGTACCGCGCCCACGCCCATGCTGCCGACGAAGGCGACCGCCGCGACGGCCACGAGTTGCTTCAACAGGCGCATGACGACTCCCTTGTGAGATCCCGCGGCCGGAGCGCCGCGGCTACGTCGAGAACGCTATGGATCCGACGGTTTGGAATCGTCACCGCGCGGTGGACATTCGCGGGTAGCTCGCACGGGGGACAAGGACCTTGTTCCACAGCCCCGATGGAGAGCCCGGTAGGGACCCGCACCGGGGAACCCCGGACCGCCTCGACCTGACCGCCCGGGGAGCGAGCCGCGAACGATCAGGCTTCCAGCGGCGAGGAGAGACCATGGCATCGATCGGGGGAAGACCAGGTGACGGGAAGGGCCGCGTGGAGATCACCCGCGAGAGGCGGCCGACCAGTCCTTCCACGACGGCTGACGGGCCGGGTCCGCTGCCCCGTAGCGGTCACCCCGCGGCGCGGGCAGGGCATCGAGTTCGGCCAGATCCGCCGGGCTCAGCTCGACCTCCGCCGCTCCGGCGTTCTCCGCGAGGTACTTCGGGGTCTTGGTCCCCGGGATGGGAACGACGTACTGCCCCTGGGCCATCACCCAGGCGAGCGCCACCTGGGCCGGGGTGGCGCCGACGCGCTCGGCGATCCGACGCACCCGGACCGCGATGTCCAGGTTGGCGCGCAGCGCCTCCTGCTGGAAGCGCGGTAGTCTCCGCCGGAAATCCTCCACGGGCAGGTCGTCGAACGAGGAGAACCGCCCGGTGAGGAAGCCCTTGCCCAGGGGCGAGTAGGGCAGGAAGGCGATGCCCTGCTCGGTGCAGTAGGGCAGTACCTCGGTCATCCAGTCCCGGGTCCACAACGACAGCTCGGACTGCACCGAGGTCACCGGGTGCACCGACCGTGCCCGCTCGATCTGCTCCACCGTCACCTCGGACAGGCCGATGTGGCGCGCCTTGCCCGCTGCCACGGTCTCCGCCAGCGCTCCCCAGGTCTCCTCGATCGGCACCTCGGGATCCACCCGGTGCAGCTGGTAGAGGTCCACATGATCGGTGCCGAGCCGGCTCAGGCTCTCATCGATCGACCTTCGGACGTGCTCCGGGCGGCCGTCCAGGCCCTGAACGGGGTTGCCCTCGGAGTCCCGGGTGAGTG
Source organism: Streptosporangium sp. NPDC049248 (assembly GCF_040678965.1). Lineage (NCBI taxonomy): Bacteria > Bacillati > Actinomycetota > Actinomycetes > Streptosporangiales > Streptosporangiaceae > Streptosporangium > Streptosporangium sp. NPDC049248. The sequence goes on along the minus strand of NZ_JBFAQY010000033.1, from coordinate 94,926 downwards.
TGCCGACCTTGGTGGCCAGCACCGCGCGCTCCCGATGCCCGCCCGCCAGCGCCCGGCCGAGCAGCTCCTCGTTGGTGAACGGCCCGTACACGTCCGCGGTGTCGAGCAGCGTCATGCCCGCATCGAGCGCCTGGTGGATCACCGAGATCAGCGTGGCCTCGTCCCGCGGGGTCGCCAGGTCGTAGCTGAAACTCATCCCCATGCAGCCCAGACCCAGAACGCCAACCTCGGGACCGTCGGGACCGAGCGTCGTGGTGCGCATTGTTCGCCCTCTCATAGCCGATACGAAGGAACCTCCCCCGGGGCGACGTGACGCCCGCGACCACCAGCATCGCAGGGCTCCCAGGAACCAGAATCCTGTCCCCGTTCGTCACTACCCATGTCGACCACCTTCATCAAAAGGAGTCTCATGCGCAGCGCACTCTTCGGGAACCTGGACTCTCAGCAGGTTCCCGCCAACTTCGCCCTGCAGAACTCCAAGATGCTTCGCGTCCGGCTACCGCACGAGGTGCTCGCCAGGCAGGGGTCGATGGTCGCCTTCCAGGGCCAGATGGACTTCGACTACGAGGGGTCGGGCGGGGTCGGGAAACTGTTCAAGAAGATGGTGACCGGCGAGGGCGCCCCGTTGATGCGCGTCAGAGGGCAGGGCCTGCTGTTCCTGGCCGACAACGCCGACGACATCCACCTGTTCTACCTGGAGAACGAAGCCCTCACCGTCAACGGCCGCAACCTGCTGGCCTTCGACCCCCAGCTCACCTGGGACATCCAGCGCGTGCAGGGCGCGGGGATCGCCGCGGGCGGCCTGTTCAACATGACGATCAAGGGCACCGGCTGGGTCGCGGTCACCGCGCACGGCACGCCGGTGCTCCTCGACACCTCCCAGATGCCGACCTTCGCCGACGGCCAGTCCGCGGTCTGCTGGAGTGCCGGCCTGCATGTGGGCGTCAACCGAACGATGAAGGTCGGCGCGCTGATCGGCCGTGGCAGTGGCGAGGCCATGCAGCTCGCCTTCCAGGGCCAGGGATTCGTCCTCGTCCAGGCGAGCGAGGGCCCGCCGGTGGTGCCGGCACAGTAGACGCCCTTGACCTGTCCGGGGCCGTCGGCGACCGGTGCCGTACCCGCGGCGGATGGGCCGGCGGCGCTCTCCGCTCTGCCCGGCCGCGGTCGCTCCAGCTCGTCGCGCTTTCCACCCACGAGTATGCATGACAGGCATTAATGCGCACCGTGCATGTTTTCCAGTAGCCTGGGCCGGCCCCTACCGCACGGGCGGCCGATCGCCCGCCCGGGAACAGGACGTGCTGATGAGCAATGCCAACTCCAGGGAGGAGTCGCCGGGCGCCGCCCCCACGGCGATGCGCCGGGTCCTGCCCGCGGACATGGTGGAGCGGGGGCGCTGCCCGTTCGATCCGCCGCCCGGCCTGCGGCAACGGCGCGGTCAGGGCGCTGTCCAGCCGCTGCGGCTGCTCAACGGCGCGCAGGCCTGGCTGGTGACCGGCTTCGACGAGGCCCGCACCGTGCTGGCCGACGCGCGCTTCAGCGCCGACCGGGTCCGCCATCGCGAGGCCACGCAGCTGCAACCGCACGAGGTGGCCGAGATGGCGGCCAAGGAGACCTACGAACCGCCGCCGAGCGTCGAGAGCCGCGAAGACGGGCTCTTCGTCTTCATGGATCCGCCGGAGCACACCCGGTTGCGGCGGCTGCTGACGGGCCAGTTCACCGTGCGGCGGATGCGGGCGCTGGAGGCGCGGATCACCGAGATCGCCGTCGAGCACATCGAGGCGATGAAGGCGGCGGGCACCGAGGCCGACCTCGTGCCGGCGTTCGCACTGCCGCTCCCCTCGCTGGTCATCTGCGAGATGCTCGGCGTCGATTACGCCGACCGGGCGGAGTTCCAGGAACGCACCGCCATCGCGTTGAACACCGGTACCGGCAAGGAGGAACGAGCCCAGGCCGGCGCCGAGCTTTACGCGTTCATCCAGCGCCTGGTGGCCGACAAGCGCGCCAGGCCCACCGACGACATGCTCTCCGGGCTCGTCCACGACGCGGACCCGCCGCTGACCGACGCCCAGCTCGTCGACATGGCCCTCGTTCTGCTCGGCGCCGGTCACGAGACCACCGCCAACATGCTGGGCCTGGGCACGTTCGCACTGCTGGAGCACCCCGAGCAGCTCGCCGCGCTGCGCGCCGACCCCACCTTGATCGACAACACGGTCGAGGAACTGCTGCGCTTCCTGACCATCATCCAGCTCGGTGTCAGCCGGGTCACGACCGAGCCCGTCACCCTGGGCGAAGTGGACATCCCCGCCGGCGCCACGGTCGTGATCGCGACGCCCGAGACCAACCGGGACCCTCGGTACTGGCCCGAACCCGACCGGCTCGACCTTCAGCGCCCCCGCACCCCGCATCTGGCCTTCGGACACGGCGTCCACCAGTGCCTGGGTCAGCAACTGGCCCGCGTCGAGATGCGGATCGGGCTCGGCGAGCTGTTCACCCGCCTGCCGGACCTGCGCCTCGCCGTACCCGCCGACAAGGTGCCGCTGCGCAACGAAATGCTCATCTTCGGAGTGCACTCGCTACCGGTGGCCTGGTCCTGATGTCCCACCCCGCATCGGCCGCGGTGAACACCCGCACCGCCAAGGCCGACGCCTCAGCGCCGGTCACCGGGCGCCGCGAACGGAAGAAGCAGGCCACCCGGGCCGCGCTACGCCAGGCGGCACTGCGCCTGTCCGTACGCCACGGAGTCGAGAACGTCACCGTCGAGCAGATCGCCGAAGAGGCCGACATCGCGCTGCGGACCTTCTTCAACTACTTCTCCAGCAAGGAAGAAGCCGTGATGGCCTCCACCGCGGCCGCCGCGGAGGCGCTCGTCACCGAGTTCCGGAACCGGCCGCGGACGGAATCGGTCCTGCGGGCGTTCCGCGAGGCGGTGCTCGTCATCATGGACCGGAGCGACACGCTGAGCCGTGACCACATCGAGGCACTGCGGCTGATCCGCAAGGCGCCGTCACTGGTACCCCGGCAGATGGCCGTGCTCGCCGCCCAGGAGAAGGCCCTGGCCGAGGCCATCGCCGAACGCGTCGGTCTCCACCGCGATCCGCCCGCGGCGCCCCCGGCCTCCGACCGGGTCGACGGCCGGGTCGACGGCCGGGCGGCGGGCTCCGTCTACCCGGCGGTGTGCGCGGCCGCCCTCCTGGCGGCGCTGCGCGTCGTCACCGACCAGTGGCTCGAACCGGCCGCGGGCCCGGACCGGACACCCCCCACGGACGTGTTGGGGCAGCGGTTCGACATGGCGATCGCCGAATTCGGCGCCGGGCTGGACCGCCCCGGCACGGCGAACGGGTAAGGCGACCCCGCGACATCGCGATAGGGGCGACCCGCGCGATCTCCAGAGGCCCCGGCGCTACTCGGACTCCCGGCGGGCGTGGGTCGAGTCGCTGTGGTAGTCGGTGTAGGTGTAGGGGTTGTCGAGGAGGGTGGTCTCGGGGACGTCGGGATTCATCCCCTGCCGCCACGTCTCCTCTCCCATCGTCGTCCGCAGGTACTCGACGGTCTGCTCGACCTGTCGGCGGGCGGCGGCCAGGTCGACGCCGAGCAGGCGGTGCTCGTGCTTGACGACGCGGCCGTTGACCAGGACGGTGTGCACGTCGCCCCGCTGGGCCTGGAACGCGATATGGCCGTAGGGATTGAGCAGCGGGAACGAGACCGGTGAACGCTCGTTCTTGATGAGGACGACGTCGGCCTTGCGGCCTGCCTCCAGGGTGCCGAGTTCGCCGTCACGGCCGAGGGCACGCGCACCGCCACGGGTGGCCCAGTCGACGACCTGCTCGGCGCGCAGCCCGCAGTGCGTGACGGTGTCGCCCTTGGCGTGGGCCTCCATGTGCTCGCGGGAGCGGTCGGCGCCGAGCGTGGTGCGCATGGCGGAGAAGAGGTCGCCGCTCCACCAGACGCTGGTGTCCATCGACAGCGACACCGGGATGCCGTGAGCCCGGACGGCCCAGGTGGGCGGATAGCCCTGGCCCGCGCTCTGCTCGCTCTCGGTGGAGACCGAGATGGAGCCGCCGGTGGCCGCGATGCGGTGGTAGGAGTCCGCGGACAGCGAGGCGGCGTGGACGTACACCGTCTCGGCGGTCATGAAACCGTGGTCGTGCATGAGCCGGATGCCGTCGTCGCCGGTGGCCCCCCACACGCCGGCGTGGGTGGTGACCCCGACGCCGAGCTCACGGGCGACCTCGAAAGCGGGCTTCTCGGGGAAGGACGGGTCGCCGGTGACGTCGAAGGCGAGCTGGAAGCCGAGCATGTCGTCCCCGGTGATCCGCCGTCGGACGAAGTCGCGGAATTCCGGTGCGGCGCTCCATTCGGCGGGTGCCTGCTGGATGTTGCCGTAGGCCAGCACGAACCGGCCGGGCACCGACCGCAGCGCGTCCACGGCGGCGTCGGCGTGGTCGACCGTCTGGAGACCGTGTGACCAGTCGACGACGGTCGTGACGCCGGCGTCGATGGCCTCGATGGCGGCCAGCACGTTACCGGCGTGGACGTCCTCGGGCCGGAAGAGCCTGCCGTGTTCCAGGTAGTACCAGACGAAGTACTGCGTCAGGGTCCAGTCGGCACCGTAACCACGCATCGCGGTCTGCCACATGTGCCGGTGGGTGTCGATCATTCCGGGCATCACGATGCCGTCGGTCGCGTCGATCTCGGCGGTGCCGTCCGGCACGGGCAACCCGGGCCCGACGGCCGCGATCCGGTCACCGACGACCAGGACGTCGGTGTCGGTGAGCACCCGGCGCCCGTCGTCCATCGGCAGCACCGTGCCGCCGCGCAGCACCGTCGGCCGGCCGGGCTCGAACCGAATCCGTTCGCTCATCACCAGAACTCCTTACCGCGCGCGGATCAGATCGGGTTGCCGGACGCATGTCCGTACTCCGGTCAACATATTTCCTCGTACTGTCGCGCCTCGCACTGTGGCTGTCAATCGTCCTTTTTCACGTGCAATGCCCTTGACGAACACCGGAGCTTTGCCAGAATCTCTATGTCGGACATGTGTCCATTGGACGGACCGACGAAGGAGTTGGGTATCAGTGGAAATCGCCGACGGGCCACTGTCGGGGGTGCTGGTCGCCGACTTCTCCCGAGTGCTGGCCGGGCCGTACGCCACCATGTTGCTGGCCGACCTGGGCGCCCAGGTGGTGAAGGTCGAGGGCCCGGGGGGCGACGAGACACGGTCGTGGACGCCGCCGGTTCGTGGCGACGTGTCGACCTACTACCTGGGCGTCAACCGCGGCAAACGTTCGATCACGCTGGACCTGCGCGACGAGACCGACGCCGGGCTGGCCCGCGAGCTGGCCCGCAGGGCGGACGTGGTGGTGGAGAACTTCAAGCCCGGCGGGCTGGCCAAGTACGGCCTCGACTACGACAGCGTCCGCGCGGCCAACCCGGGCGTGGTCTACGGCTCGATCAGCGGCTTCGGGTCGGGGCAGGGACGCGACGTACCGGGGTACGACCTGATGGTGCAGGCCATCTCCGGCCTGATGAGCCTGACCGGTGACCCGGACGGGCCGCCCTACCGCGCGGGGATCTCGGTGTTCGACGTGATGGCCGGCAACCACGTCGTGATCGGCATCCTCGCGGCGCTGCTCCATCGGGACACGACCGGCCAGGGACAGCACGTCGAGGTGAACCTGCTGTCGTCGGCGCTGACCGGGCTGGTCAACCACAGCTCCGCCTACGTGGCCGGCGGGACGGTGCCCTACCGGATGGGCAACGCGCACCCGAGCGTGTTCCCGTACGAACCGCTGCCGACCGCCGACAACGACCTGATCGTCGCCGCCGCCAACGACGGACAGTTCCGCAGGCTGTGCGAGGTCCTGGGCATCCCGGAGGTGGCCGACGATCCGCGGTTCGCGCACAACGCCGACCGCACCGAACGCCGTGACGAGCTGCGTCCGATCCTGACCGGGCGACTGGCCGAGCGGGGCGCGGTCGAATGGTTCGAGCTGCTGGTGAAGGCCGGTGTGCCCAGCGGTCCGATCAACACCGTCGACGGCGGGTTCGCGATGGCCGAGCGCTTCGGGCTGGATCCGATCGTGGAGGTGGGTGAGGGCGATCGGGCGGTGCCGACGACGCGGCATCCGATCAGGTTCTCGCGCACCCCGGCCGGGTACCGGCTGCCGCCGCCGGAACCGGACGAGCACGGCGTCGAGCTGCGCGAATGGCTCACGGAGGAGGATGACCGTGGCTGAGCGGATCGACCGCCCCGAGTACCCGACCGCGCTCGGCGCCGCCAGCCTCAGGACGATCACTCTGCTCGGCCACGACCTGGCGGCGGATGTCATGGGCGAGGTCGGGTTCGGCGAGCTGGCGTTCTGGCTGGCGACCCAGCGGCGGCCCGGGCGCGGCGAGGTGCGGGTGTTCGAGGCCGTCCTGGCCGCACTGGCCGATCACGGCTTCACCCCGACCGCGATCGTCACCCGCCTGACCTACCTGTCGGCGCCCGACTCGGTGCAGGGCGCGCTCGCGGCGGGCCTGCTGGGCGGCGGGTCGAGGTTCCTGGGGGTCACCGAGGACACCGGCCGCTTCCTGCACGACGTGCTGACCTCGGTGGACGGCGGCCTGCCGGAGGACGACGACGGCTGGGACGCCCTCGCCCTGAAGACCGTCCGGGCGCGACGCGAGGCCAGCAGGTTCGTTCCCGGGCTGGGCCACCACGTCCACAAGGAGGGCGACCCGCGCACCCCCCGGTTGATGGAGATCGCAGGCGAGGAGGGGCTGTTCGGGCCGCACCTGTCGTTGTTCGCCGCGATCGGCCGGACGCATCCGCAGGTGCTGGGCCGGACGCTGCCGCTGAACGGGGCCGGGGTGTGCGGCGCCGCGCTGGCCGACCTGGGCCTGCCACTGGAGCTGCTGCGCGGGTTCGCCCTGCTCGCCAGGACCGCCGGGCTGATCGGGCAACTCGCCGAGGAACTACGCAATCCGGTCGGCAATGACATCTTCCTCTCGGTGGACCTCAACAACCGGCCCGTCGAGCCCGTGCCGTACACATCCGAAGAGCACCTCTGACCTTGCCTGACAGGGAGATCCGATGGCCGAACTGGTCGCGGTGGTCGCGTCCACGCACCACCCGTTCTACTACCGGGCGAGCACCGCGACGGGTGCGGACCGTCCGGAGTTCGCCGACGAGTGGGTACGCAAGGTCGAGGCGTTCCGCGAGACCCTGACCAGGGCGCGCCCCGACGTGCTGGTGATGGTGGGCTCGGACCACTTCCACCAGCTGTGGCTGGACAACATGCCGCAGTTCCTCATCGGCAAGGCGCCGTTCTACGACGCCAACTTCCACAACGAGCAACGCGAGTTCGGGCTGCCGCGCATGCTGCTCAAGGGTCAGGAGGACCTGTCGGCCTACCTGTTGCGCGAGGGCATGGACGCGGGATTCGACCTGGCGTTCTCCAACGAGCTGCGGATCGACCACTCGATCACCTGCCCGATCATCACGCTGCGCCCGCAGAACGACCTGCCGATCGTGCCGGTCTACACCAACATCTTCGCCCCGCCGCTGCCGCGGCCCAAGCGCTTCGTGCAGCTCGGGAAGACGATCCGGGAGCTGGTGGAGTCCTGGCCGCAGGACATGAGGGTCGCGGTCATCGGCACCGGGCACCTGTCGCTGGAACTGGGCGGGCCCCGGCAGTTCGGCCCGCACGGCCCCGACCCGGAGTTCGACCGGCGCGCCGTGGAGTGGATCTCCTCCGGCGACCTTGAGGGCTGCCTGTCGGAGGTGACTCTGGACAGCCTGCACGCCCCGGGCAACGCCACCCACGGCTTCATGGACTTCATGCTGATGATGGGCGTCGCGGGCGAGGGCAAAAAGGCCGACTACGTCGACACCTACGACCTGTTCCACACCATGGAGGCCTACTTCACCTGGTACCCGAACGGAGCCGGCCAGTGAGCAAGTATCTGCTGAACAAGTTCCTCTACACCGTCGACCGCGACCCCGAACTCGTCGAACGCTACCGCGAGGACCCCTCGGGCACCGTGGAGTGGTGGGAGGGAGAGCAGGCCAACCGCATCCTCAACTGCTTCGACGGCGAGTCGAGCACCTGGTTGCGCTTCGACGACATCGAACGCGCCGCGCTCGCCGAGCACGACTATCCGAAGCTGTTCGAGCTCGGGGCGCACCCGTTCCTGACCCTCACCCTCTTCATCGCGATGTTCGAACGCGACTACGACGAGCCGCTCGGTTTCCAGCGTGAGTACGCCGAACGCCTGGCGCACTTCGCGCTTCCCTATCCCGACATCGCCACCTGAGCCCATGCGTGCGACAGAGATCCACGAACCCGGCCGCCCACCGGTGCCGACCACGCGGGACGCGCCCGTGGCCGTCCCGGGCGAAACGCTGATCAAGGTCATGGCCGCCCCCGTCACCCCGCTGGACCTGCTGTGCGCGAGCGGCACGTCCTACTTCGGGAGGCCGCGGACCCCGTACGTGCCGGGTGTGCAGGGGGTCGGGACCGCCGAGGGCGAGCCGGTGTGGTTCGCGACCTCGGCGGGGATGGCACCGGGGGACGGGAGCATGGCCGAGGTCGCCCGCGTGCCGGTGGACGACGTGGTCAGGCTTCCCGCCGGAGTCGATCCGGTGGCGATCGCCGCGCTGGGGTTGTCGGCCGTCGCCGCGCACCTGGCGCTGACCTGGCGCGGTGAACTGGCCGCCGGGGAACAGGTGCTGGTGCTCGGCGCCGGTGGCGTGGTCGGTCAGGCGGCCGTCCAGCTCGCCCGCATCGCCGGTGCCCGCAGGATCGTCGCGGGTGCGCGGTCCGCCACCGCCCGGGACCGGGCCGAGCAGGCCGGCGCCGACGCCGTCGTCGCGCTCGACACCGAAGACGTCGCCGAACTGGCGGCGCGCTTCGCCGCCGTCATCGACGGGCCGGTCGACCTCGTGCTCGACCCGCTGTTCGGCGTACCGGCCGCGGCCGCCGCACACACCCTGCGCCCCGGCGGCAGGCTGGTCAACCTCGGCGGTTCGGCGGGCGAGATCTGTCCGATCGACTCGGCCACCCTCCGTGGCAGATCACTGCGCCTGCTCGGCTACACCAACAACGAGCTGAGCCCGGAGCGGCGCGCCGCCTCGCTCACGCTGATCGCCGAACAGTCCCTGCTCGGCAACCTGTCCGTCGCCCACGAGAGCATGCCGCTGTCAGCCGCCGGGGAGGCGTGGCGGCGCCAGCACGAGGGCACCGCGACCGGCCGGATCGTCCTCATCCCCTGAGTACGGCCGGTCAGGACGCGGTCGTCCGGGTCACCTGAGGCACCGTCTCCAGCCGGGCGAAGTCCGCGCTGATCTCACCGGCGGTCTGGAGCAGCGGCGGCAGGTGCTCCTCCAGCAGCCGCTGCAGAGAGGTCTCCGCGGCGTGGCTGTTGACGTTGATCCCGGCGATCACGCGCCCGGACCCGTCACGCAGCGGCGTGGCGACCGAACGGATGCCGGGTGCGAGCTGTTCGTCGGTGAGCGCCCAGCCGCGTGCGCGGACCTCGCGCAGCTCGGCGTCCAGCTCCTCGCGGCTGAGCCGCCGCCGCGGTTCGATCCCGGAGCGGGACGGCTCGGCCAGCACCTGGTCCACCTCCTCGGGAGACAGTGCGGCCAGACAGACCTTGCCCAGCGAGGTCGCCTGAGCCGGGAACCGGGTACCGATCTGCACGGCCAAGCCCACGATCTTGGGCACCGCGACCCGGGCCACGTAGACGATGTCGGAGCCATCGAGCTGGGCGATCGAACACGACTCGCCGGTACGGGCGACGAGCCTTTCCAGATGCGGACGGGCGACGTCCCACAACCCCATCGAGCGCACGTAGGCCACGCCCAGATCCAGCACCCTCGGGGTCAGCGCGAACCCGCCCTCGCACGAACGCACGTAGCCCAGCTCCTGGAGGGTGAGCAGGATGCGCCGGGTGGTCGGCCGGGCCAGACCGGTCGCCGTGGCCACCTGGGTCAGCGACATCACCGGCCGGTGGGGCTGGAAGGCGGTGACGACCTCCAGCCCCCGAGCCAGTGCCTCGATGAAATCCGGTCCTACGCCTTCCCTCGGCATTCACCGACTCCTCACGCCAGGGTTGGTACAGGGCGGACCCCGCTACGGAGGACCGGCATCCGGACAGGTTGCTCAAGTGTGTGACATATTCGCCGCCCAGTTTATATGTCCACGTGGCGCGGCACGATGGAGGTGTCGCCATGTCGTGTCGCGGCTCCGCTCCGACCGACGGTCGATACGGCGACCCGTCTCCGATCGCTGGGCGGACAAGCAGCCATGCTCCGGCCCGGCCACGAGGCGCTCAGCGGTTCGGGATGTCCTGGCCCACGTTGTCCTTGATGACGAGGTCGCCGGTGAGCAGGTCGGACATCGCGATCGGGCCGCTCACCCGCGACGAGGCGAGCGTCACTTCGGCATGGCCGGCGCGCGGCGCTTTCTCAGCCGTGGGAACGGCGGCGGAACAGCCAGGCGGCGAAGGCGAACGAGCAGGTCAGCAGGCCGACACACCAGGCGAGTGCGATCTGGCCGGTGTCGCCGATCGGGGTCCCGGTCAGCAGCCCCCGGACGGTCTCGATCACCGGGGTGATCGGCTGGTTCTCGCTCACCGCCTGCAGGAACGACGGCATGGTGTCCGTCGGCACGAACGCGCTGCTGAGGTAGGGCAGGAACAGCATGAGGAAGCTCAGCGTGCTGGCCGACTCCACGGACTTCGCGATCACGCCGAGCCCGGCCGCCAGCCAGGACAGCGCGAGCACGTAGAGCAGGAGCAGACCGGCCGCCAGCACCCAGTCGGTGACCGTCGCGTCAGGACGGAAGCCCATCGCGACGGCCGCGCCGATGACGACGGTGGTGGACAGCAGGTTCCGGGCGACGCTGGCGACGACGTGACCGGTGAGGACGGCGGAGCTGCGGATCGGCAACGAGCGCAGTCGGTCGATCATGCCGCTGGTCATGTCGTCCGCGACGGACATCGCGGTGGACGCGGCACCGTAGCCGACGCACAGCAGGAGGGTGCCGGGCACCACGTAGTTGATGTACCGGGTGCCGGTGTCGATGGCCCCGCCGAAGACGTAGACGAACAGCGACATCAACAGCAGCGGCAGGACGATCGACATGACCAGCGTGTCGGCGTTGCGGCGGCTGAGCCGGATGCTACGGCCGATCATGGTCATGGAGTCGCTCACGGCGTTGCGGACGCCGCCGTGCACGGCGATGGTGGTCATGGGCGCGATCCTTTCGAGAGGTCAGACCTGGACCGAGGTCCGACCGGTGGCGGTCAGGGACAGGAAGACGTCGTCCAACGTCGGCCGGTGCGATGACACCCTGGCCACCGGCACGCCCGCGATCCGCAGGTCGTCCAGCACCCGGTGCAGGTGCTCCGCACTGCCGTCGGACGGGACCCCCAGCACGAGCGGGTCGGTGCCGCGCGGCACGTCGAACAGCGCGGCGGCACGGGCCAGGTCGGCCTCCGCCGCGAACCGCAGATCGAGTCGCTCCCCGCCCACCTGGGACTTCAGCGCGTCGGCCGTGCCGGACGCGGCGACCCTGCCGCCGTTGATCAGTACGATCCGGTCGGCCAGCCGGTCCGCCTCCTCCAGGTACTGCGTGGTGAGGACGATCGTCGTCCCCGACGAGACCAGCTCCTTGATGGCGTCCCACATCGTCGTCCGGCTGGACGGGTCGAGGCCGGTGGTCGGCTCGTCCAGGAAGATCACCCTCGGCTGCGAGACCAGGCTCATCGCCAGGTCCAGCCGTCGGCGCATCCCGCCGGAGTAGGTCTTCACCCGCCTTTTCATGGCGTCCACCAGGTCGAACCTCTCCAGGAGGTCCGTGGCACGACGACTGGCGGCGGGTCTGCCCAGGTGCATCAGGCGGCCGATCATGACCAGGTTCTCCCAGCCGGTCTGCTGGTCGTCCAGCGCGACGGACTGACCGGTCAGGCTGATGACGCCGCGCACCTTGGTCGCTTCGCGCACGACGTCGTATCCGGCGACCCGCACGCTGCCGCGGTCGGGCCGCGACAGCGTGGTCAGGATGCGGACGGTGGTGGTCTTCCCCGCGCCATTCGGACCCAGCAGCGCGAAGACCGTGCCCTCCGCGACGTGCAGGTCCACTCCGTCCAGAACCTTGGCGGGCCCAAAGGCCTTGTGCAGGCCGGTCGCCTCGACGATCACTCTCGCTCCTCGGGGGTGACGGTGTTATTGCGTATGAGATACGCCTAAAAGCGTAACTCATACGCATCGGAGCCTGGAAGGGGTGTTCCTAGACTGTTTCCGTGTTCGCGAGGAGAGGGACCGGATGACCGACGAGATCGAACTGCCCGCCGAGATGACCCTGCTCTGGGGGTTGCGCGAGACGGTGCGGCGTGGGCGCAAACCGTCCCTCACGGTCGCCGACATCACCCGGGCCGCGATCGAGGTGGCGGACGCGGAGGGGCTGGCCGCGGTGTCGATGTCCAGAGTCGCCGCCCAGCTCGGCAACGCCACGATGGCGCTGTACCGCTACGTGAAGAGCAAGGACGAGCTTCTCCTGCTGATGTCGGACGCGGTTCCGGACGGGCCACCGGACCTGCCGGACGACGTGGACTGGCGGACCGGGCTGACGCTGTGGGCACGGGGCCTGCTGGAGGTGACACGACAGCACCCGTGGACCGCGCAGATCCCGATCAGCGGGCCACCGCTGGGGCCCAACAGCATCCGCTGGTTCGACTGCGCGTTGCGCGCGTTGGGCGGCACCGACCTCAGCGAGGAGGAGAAGGTCGGCGTCGTGATGGGCCTGCTGACCTTAGTGCACGGCGAACTCCGGCTGAGCATCGACCTGTCCAGGAGTTACGCGAAGAACCCGCAGGCCTTCGGCCGTCAGTACGGCATGGCACTGGCGCGGGTGGTGGACGCGCAGCGGTTTCCCGCACTGAGCAAGGTGATCGCCGCCGGCGTCTTCGAGAACGAGGTCCCCTACGACGAGGAGGTCGAAGGGGAGTTCGAGTTCAGCCTGGGCCTGTACCTGGACGGCGTGGCCGCCTTCATCGAGCGCAGAACCATGGGACAGGGGTAGTGCCAAGCCGCTCGAATCTGTTCTTTCCGTCGGGTCGGCGAATCCGGTTTTCGAAAAGCAGATAACCCGAGGAGGCCGAGCGACGATCGTCTTCCCGTCTAGCCGCTCGGTGGAGAAAAGTCCAGCCTCGACAGGATACGAACCGAGCCGTAGCGTTCGAGTGCGACGACACCACCCCGGCGCGGGAGCGTACATGATTAAAGAAACCATTCCGGTCGACCAGTACGGCATCGATCCCCGAACGACTGTCGCGGCGCAATTCCGTGCCAATAATCCGCATATCACGCCTGGGCAGAACGTTGCGACCTTCCACCTGACGCGTCGGCGCGGCATGGACGACGAGGGCAAGGTCGTCGACTGTTACTCGGCGAACGACTACCCTGACCTGATAATCACGGCGCCCAGCCTCGGTGTGTCGTTCAGGCAGGACGTCGGCATCTACGGTCGGCAGATCACACTCAACACCAGCCACTCGGAGTACCAGCTCTTCGAGCACAACACGGATTTCGCCGCTCTACGGAAAGCGGAAAAATGGCCTCGGAACTATGTCATCGACTGGGTTTTCACAGAACGCCCGGCATGCGGGGCGAGATTCCACAACTGGAAAGTCGTCGCAGGCGGCTGTGAAACGCTTCTCCTGAAGTGCGAAGAGAATCAGAGCTTACGCAGGTGGGATCCCGACAACGGCGGGGAGTGGCCGTTCACCGAACGCGAAGACCTACAGATCAAGGTCTACAGCATGTTCGATCCGCAGACGGCCACCAGTGCCGTCAAGGCAGCCGCCGCCGCGTACAAGAAGACCTTGAAGTGATCGCCGGGGTCCGTGCGAACACGTTCACGCGGACTCGGGTGCCACCGCCCTTGGGCTCCCCCCACACCTGCGGTCGGGGGCCTTCGTTGCAGGAAATCGATTTTTTGTCTGACGAGCGCGCGAGGGACATGCCTTCACCCCTCGCGCGCCCTCTGATCAGCCCCGGATAAAACCGTTCACGACCATCGGCAGCGACGCGTCCAGGCCTCCTATGTTCAGCACACCCGCGTCGTTCGGGTCGCCGATCGTGTGGCCGGCGGCGGTCATCGCGGCGACCACGACACACGCCTGCCGGTTGACGGCCTTGCGGTACGCGGTGAGCGACTGGGAGGCGTGAGAGCGACCCGCCCACGTCTCGCTGTCGGTGAAGACCACGATGCCGTCCACGTTCAACTGCTCCTGCCGTGCCCAATCGAACGGCAGCGCGAGGTTCGTACCGCCACCCGAGGGCCGCCAGGAGGCGATCTCCCGCAGGTTCGTGCGGGGCGTCACCTTCGAGGCGTGGACGGATGTGTCGACGTCGATGACGTGGACGTTGCCCTTCTCGATACGGGCCAGCATGACCGCCATGGCGCACCCCACCTCGTAGGGGGCGCCGAGCGGAGATCCGCCCACCGTGAGGCGTCCGCCCCAGCCGCCGCTCATCGACCCCGAGGAGTCGACTGCCACCAGGAGCCGCTTACCGGACGGCTCAACCGAGCCGAATGCCAACTCATAGGTCTCCTCCAACGCGTCGAGGATCGCCGGGACGGGCTTCCACGTCTGCACCTCGGCGCGCGGGTTCGGCTGGGCGGTGCCGGACGCGTAGACGCGCATGGCCAGCCAGGCGTCCATCGGGTGGATCCGCGCCCTAACGATCGCCTCCCTGTTCGTGAGGCGCGCGACCGCTCGGCCGGTGGCGTCACCCATCGGCTTGAGCGCGCCAAGCCGCGTCATGCGGGCGAGGTTGCGAATCAGCGCGGTCATGCCGACTGTGTCGACCAGCGTCTCCCACACCGCGGGCTCGCGCAGCATCGCGTCCGGAAGGAACTCCCACGACACCCGCAGCTCGCCCACCACACGGATCGCCTCGTCCACGGACGTGACGGCCTTCGCGGTGAGGAACCGGTCCACCGCGGGCAGTACCTCGCGCGCCTGATCGTCGGTGACGTTGCCGGCGATCCACCCGAACAACGCCTTGTGCTGTGCTGTGTCGGCCTTGGGATGGGCGATACGCAGCACGTCCCGCAGTGCGAGCGCCTCACCCTGCGGCGTCTTGCGCTGCATCGCCTTGCACGCCCGGAACGCCACGTTGTCAGGCTCGTCCCGCAGGAACCACGACGCGAGCGCCGTCCGCAGGGCGCGGCCCACGACCAGGCCGGACCCGTTACGGGACGCCTTGCCGCCGAGGTTCTTCAGGTAGCCGACGAACATCGCCAGATGATCCGTGGTCCGCACCACCAACGGCAACGCGGCCTTGACGGCCTGGCGGGTGTCGAGGTCGCCGCGGGCGAACGCGGCGGCGAGAGCGAAGACGGCCGGGCGGGGCTTCGGCGCCCGGGGCGGCCGGGCGGTGGAGATGGCCACGATGAGGTCGACGACGCGCGGCCCGTCCTCGCTGATCGCGGCGAACAGGACGTCGGCGTTGTCCGCGGTCAGCTTGTCCTCGCCCACGTAGTACGTGCCGCCCGTGGTGCCGAGGATCAGGAAGTCCTCCAGCCGGTTCCAGGTGTCCTTGGCGAACACGTAGCCGCCGGCGTTGTTGAGGACCTGGTCGGTGCGGCCGGGGATGCGCTGCGTCTGCGGGGTTGCGATCGTGGAGATCCCCGCGAGCGGATCACGTGCCATGGTGCTCTCCCTCTTGTTCGACCCGCCCGTGAGCGGATATGCGAAAGGGGA
Source organism: Streptosporangium sp. NPDC049248 (assembly GCF_040678965.1). NCBI lineage: Bacteria > Bacillati > Actinomycetota > Actinomycetes > Streptosporangiales > Streptosporangiaceae > Streptosporangium > Streptosporangium sp. NPDC049248. The sequence continues at coordinate 79,167 of NZ_JBFAQY010000033.1, read as the reverse complement.
GCGGATGTGGTGATGAGCGCCGGGGTTTGACAATCGCTCTACCAGGCTGAGCTACACCGCAGCCAGACCACGGCGACGGGATTCGAACCCGCGACAAATTGTTCCGATAACCGACGTTCTTCGACCCGCTCCCCTGCTCGTCAGCCCTGCCGGTGGTGCGGATATGGGGATTCCGACCGGCGTTTAGGTGTCTTGGGCCGCTAGACGACAGGCCGACGTGGTCGGCCCGACAGGATTCGAACCTGTGTCACCCGCTTGGAAGGCGATAACCGATCGAGATTCGACCCGCACCGCCGACAGGACTGACGAACGATCAGATCGGGTGAAGGCACGGATATGGGGACGCTCACCGGTATTTTTGGTGCTCTGCCGATTGAGCTACACAGGCCGAAACCTGCGGCGGGACTCGAACCCGCAACCGCCCCATTAACAGTGGATAACCGACAAGCTTCGACCCGTGCCAACACCAGACCTGACCAGCCCACTGGGTCAGGAAAAGGCGCGGGCACAGGATAGAAATCGGAGAATCTTTGCAAGAGACAACCGATGTCCTTCCACCCGCACCAACTCCAGGCCCGATGAACTGCATGCGATGTTACCGGGCAGGGCGGTCCATCACATCTGTATTTCCAGCACCACGTGAAATGTCACGCAATCACCCCCAGCGATGACCTGACGCTCCTGAGGCGGCGAGGGGACATCTCTCCAGGAACGTCGTGGATGCCATCGCGTGATACTCAGCCCGTCAAACGATGTCCCAGGGCGTTCAAGCTTTCGCGGTGCAGCTTCTCGACGGTCCATCCGTTCCCACTGCATAACGCCCACCTTTGACATTACGGTGCGCTCATCTCAGCCTGGTTCGCCGAGGGCCCCACCTGCCTGACATGGTCAAACCTGCCGGGCTTCGACGCGGTGGCATGGGCGTTCGGCACCGATCCCGGGAGCCTGATTACAAGGGGGCGGGATAGCCGAAGAAAGCCGGCCTCCCGCTCAGTCAGCGGTCATCCGCTACCCTCGCCCGAGTTGATCGTTTCCGGAGGAGGGGGCCGTGACACAGGAACCCGACTCAGAAGTGCGATCCCCGAGGGCAGCGGTGCTGCGCTGTGGTGCGGTTCTGGCGGTGTCAGGGCCGGTGATCCTGACGAGTTTCGGAGTCGGCAGGCAGGGCGTCGGCTGGTTCTGTTCCGCGACGGGCTCCGACCTGCCGGAGGGGCCTTACGCGCTGGAGAACGTGCCGGGAGAGCTGCTGTTCTGGGCAGTTCTCCTGCTACCGGTCGTCGTGGCGGGTCTCCTCCTGCGCGGGTCACGTCGGGCCACGCTCACGGCGGTCGCCGCGCTCGGCGCCGTACTCGCGTTCGGGCTCCTCATCGCGTTTCTCCTGCCGGGTCCCGACCCGTGCACCGGACAGGAACGGGTGGCCGTGCCGCCCTGGCCCTTGATCGTCTGCTACCCGGTGGCCGCGGGGGCACTGTTCCTGACGGCCCGGTCACCGCTGCCCCGGAGATGGCACGGGATCGTCCTGTGGGCGGCCGCCGTCGGTGCCGCGGCGTGGACGGCGGCATTCCACCGCTTCACGGTCACGTACGACAGGTTCCTCATGGTCGTCTACACCCGCATCGAGGCTCCGGAGTCGTTCTGGGACGACCTCGCCCAGTGGTCCTGCGATGCTGACAGGATCGGCCTGCCGGTCGTCCTCGTCGCGTTGGCGGCAGCGGCTTCCACCCGCTGGGAACGGCCGGCCGGCACCACGGCCGCGGCGGTTCTCCTCCTCTTCCCGCTCCTCGACGTCGTGTCGTACGTCCGCTGGTACGACGACGACTTCCAGACATCTCTCGTCGATTCGGTCCGGTGGCCGCTGCTTCTCGCGGCCGTCCTCGTCGCGTCGACCGCCTGGAGCCCCCGGCAGCGGATCTCCTGGGCCGAAACCACCCGCCTGGCGCGACACATGATCCGCGAACGATCGAAGAACACGATTCCCGGACAGGCGAAGCATCTCGCCATCGCAACCGTGGTCGCGGCCACCACCGTCTGGCTGGTCATCTCGTCCTTCACACCGACCCGGTAGGAACACAACGACACGGATCCCATACGCCCCGGAGCGACATCTACCCCCAGAGCACTTCATTACGAGTCAACGGCGGAGTCCAAATTGGCAGACTCGTGCCCTGGTCGGACAGTGAATGCGGGCCGGTGGCGTGTGATCGCGCGGTTGCGTCCCACAGTCGTGACCGGGCGCTAGTTGCCTTGACGCTGATGACAAGGTTCTAGCGTGACTGCGACAAGCGGGCGGGAAAGGTCGCCGGCGCATGGTGAGGCCACGGTGCCACCGCAGTACCGGCGACTGCCCGTCCATCGCATCGGCTACCGACCGGAGAACATGGGGTCACCCACCTGCCGATCCATATCGGCGGATCGAGCCGGGCGGCCGCACGCCGCGCCGGACGACGCGGCGACGGCTACTTCCCCGGCGGCGCGCTCGATCCGAACGAACGCGCCATCCAGCTGGACCTCGCCCGGTCGACCGCCGTCGAGGCCGGCCGCAACCCGGAAACGCTGGAGTACACGCGATCGGGGCCGATCGACATGACCGTCGATCAGGTGGAGGAATTCGCCGCTCAAGGCGTGACCCGCATCGTCGTGAGTGCCACCGCCACCGAACCAGACCGGCAACGCGAGGAGATGTCCGCGTTCGCCCAGCGGTTCGCCCTCCTCGAACACCTTTCCCCATCCACCTCTGGGCCGACGAGAGCATACTCATTGCTTAGCAATCGATGTTCCGCAAGCAGGGCTTCTCGCCCCAGGCGGCAGGCGGTTGGGTCCGTGGCGACTGGCTGGAAATCCGCGACGACGGCCGCCGCTACCTGACTGATCGTTCACTGAGCTGGCCGGCAGAACGGGGAGACTCCATCTGTGACATCCGTCCTGTCAGCGCTTCCAACCGGGAGATCGAGCGCGGTGCCGGGGTTTCAGGCGTCGCTCCCGCTTCATAGCAGGTGTGCTCGGCACCATCGCTCGCTGGAATGCACCCGTTACCATCTGAGCTGAGCTTCACTTTTCCGCTGAATGCCCCAAAAGCCCAAAACAAGGACGAATGCCTCATGAGACGATGGGCTGCCCCAGCAGTCGCCGTACTGATCGCATCCGTGTCGGCCGTCACGAGTCCCGCCTCCGCGCAGGCAGGCGCTCCTGATCCGGCGCGCGCCCTCAAGCAGCAGTTCCGAAATGAGCATGGCGTTCGGATTTCCGAGACCACCCGCTACTTCTTCGGCAAGAAGTCGACGGTCTCCGGGAATGGAACCCGGATCAGCGGTCGTCTCCAGTTCGCCCCATCGGGTCCAGTGGCTGCGGACTTCACCTGGTGGGACCTTTCCTGGCCGAAAGGCAAGGGGCTCCCGTCCAAGAAGTCGGCCCCCTACCGGGTGATCCGCGTCGGTAAAGACGTGTACGACAGCGCCAACTGGTATCCCGGACCGGTTCCGGACGGCAAGAAGTGGGTCCGGCTCCCGAACGAGCACAGGGGACGCATGAACCGGGACATGGCCCGGGCCGCCAGCCTGCAGCCGATCAACATGTACGACTCGTCCATGATGAAGGCCGTACTGAAGCGCTCAGTGAGCAAGCCCGTCTCCGGCGGTTTCCTCTACCGGGGCACCATGAGCTACCAGGAGCTGAGCAGGGTTTCCAAGAGCACCCTTGCCGCCTGGACCTCGGGGCGGCCCATCAACAAGAAGAGCAAGGGGAAGGTCTCCTGGCAACTCTGGGCCGACCGTGACGGTCTGCCCAAGCGCCTGATCACCACCGACACCGCGGGAGGTGGGAAGGAGCCGCTGGTCAAGCGGAGCGACACGCGCTACACCGACTGGGGATTCCATCTCGTCATCACCGCCCCGTCCGCCGACGAGGTCATCGACGAAGACGACCTGTTGGAGTACGCCCGCATGCAGAACATGCCCATTCCGCCGGACGCCGGGAACACCTAAGGCGCTCCGGCGATCACGAGAACGGCCCGCCGGGATCACCTCGCAGGACCTTTGACCTGCTGTGCGACCGGAGGTACTCGCCTGACACTCCTATGTCAGGCGACTGCTTGACAGGGGCGCGTCCGCAGCAACGCCTGCCCAACCTGCGTGCCGTCCACGACCGTTGTCAGCAATCACACTGGGCCGGTCACCGCTCCGATTCGATGATCTCCATCGCCTGAGGCACGTCAGTGACAGCATGATCCGCGTCATGCCGGTGATCCGGCCACGTCCCCCGGTCGATCCAGACCGTACGGAGGCCGGCCGCCCGTCCCCCTCCGGTGTCGGGCTTACGGATGCCTTCGATCTCCGATAACGCGTAGGCGTCGACGGCCTTGGCCGGTCCCGTCCGCCTGTACCAACGGTGATGCCCGCCGACGGCCAAGGCCGATGTGGGCTTGCCCATGGTTCGCCGACGCTCGGCGGCGGCGAGGTTGTCAAGCCGGCCCAGCCGCTCGACCGCGCGTTCCCTCACCACCTCATCGACGCCTCAGCGGCACCCTGGAACCATAAAGGTTGTCCGAATCACAACCAAACAGTGATCGTTACCTAGGTTCCACACGACAAACGGCGCCTTCTCCATCTCGCCGGGTCAGGTAAGAAGCTTCGTCTTCGCGGTCGGCAACCAGGGGTCGTGCCGGGTGCGAATGCAGGACATCACCAACGGCGGGTACTACTACAGCCCTTACGTGGTTCCCTGAAAACCAGTGAACAACGCCCCGCCGATAGATTGTCAGACCAAGGAGCCGTCGGATTTCACCTCCTTTCAAGGATGGTGATAACGGCTTGTTCGCAAGCTCCGGCGGCTCCTGTCCCACCGCAGGACCACGGCCTGTTCTCACACCCGCGTCTCGATGACGTCCGGACTGTACGGCCCCTGACCACCCCGACCCGGTTCGCCGCTCCTGCCCGTCGGGCGTGACGTTCTCTCAGCCGTGGGTACGGTGGATCCGGAGTCGACACACCTCAAAACGATCAGCCCGTTCCGGAACGCGTGACCAGCACGGCCGCCGAGACCGCCCAACCCACCGAGAACAGCGAGTCGGCCCGGGCCCAGGTGGCTGCACCGCCGGGTGGACCCTCGTCGACGGCGGCACCGTCGACCCGCGCTGGTCAGTGGGGCAAGACAGGAGGATGCCAGATGACCAGCCATAACTCCCTTGCGGATAGCGAAGTCTGGGATCCCTTCGGCACGTTGCACCGCGCATTGTGGATAGGCGGTGGCCAATGGGCCGGAAAGTCGACCGTGGCCCGGCTCTTGGCCGTCCAGTACCGCATCACCGTCTATCACTACGACTACCACGACGCCCGCGGTCACAACGATCGCCGGATCGCCCGTCGCGTCGACCTCGGCGAGCCCGCCACCGAGCCCGACCCGGACAAGATGTGGGTCCACACCACCCCGGAAGAGATGGCCGCCGCGACCCTGGCCGGTTTCCCGGACCGGTTCGAGTGGGCCTTGGACGACCTGCGCGCGCTCGTCTCAGGCCACCCGATCATCGCCGAAGGCTGGGGACTCCGCCCCGAACTCGTCGCACCCGTCATCGACTCACCGCGCCGGATGGTCGTCATGGTGCCCACGCCGGAGTTCCGCCAACACCAGCTCCAAGAACTACCGCGCGCCGCCTCGCTCGGGCACCGCGTCAGCGATCCGGCCCGCGCACAGGCCAACCGCCTCACCCGGGATCGCCTCGTCGCGGAGGACGCCGTCCGCACCGCCCACCAGCTCGGCATCCGCGTGATCGAAGTCGACGGTTCCCGCGACGCCGCTGCGATCGCGGGGATCGTCGCCGACCATTTCAGCCCCTACCTCCCACAGGGCCCCGGCGTTCCCGGGTTCTGATGCGGTATGGCGACGTTGAGTGTTTGGCCAGGTGGCAGCGGCAAGGCTTCCCCCAGGGCCTGGGACCGCCAGGTGGTGTCCGGCGTGAAGGTGGCGCGAACCTGATCTGCTGCTCTTGCACGGAACGTGAGAAAGCGTGCCTCGACACGTCCGCATGCCGACTTCGGCTCTACTTCGCACTTCATGGCACCGACCCGAGCGCCGGGCCGTGAAACCCCGATGACCTGGAGAGGAGCTTGGGAGATCGGAGGTTATTTCTTAATCCGTAGGGCGCGGATCTAGCAGAGCATGTCAGCCGACAGCACCTGGCCGGCGGCGCGGTCCACGCGCCCTCTCCCTGTCGGCTCAGTCCTGGCGGCTCACGATGGCCGGGCGGATTCGGTTTCGGCGGATCCTGCCCGGCCATCGCGTCTGCCCGGACCCGTCAGGTGGCCTCGAAGTCGGCTCGGTGGTCGGCGGCCCACTCTGCCAGAGGGCGGCCCGGCCGCCCGGTCACTACCGTAACGGGACGTGGGACGTCGGGGACGGTGAGGGTGTCGTGCCAGTAGTCGAGCAGCATCTTCATCACGGGTTCGGGGATGAACTGTGCGGTCTCGGTGCGGAACTCCTCGGGTGTGATCTCCACTAGCGGGATTTCCAGTCCTAGGGTCTCACCGATGATCGCCACCTGCTCGGAGCGGGTCAGGGCTTTCGGGCCGGTGAGCGGGATCGCCTCACCCAGATGATTGTCGGAGAGCAGGGTCTCGGCGGCGGCCTCGGCGACGTCGTACTCGTGGATCGGGGCCTGTGCCGATGCGAGGTATGGCGCCCGGATCGGTGCGCCGGAGCGGATCTGCCAGGCCCAGGAGAGCAGGTTGTTGGCGAAGGTGCCGGGCCGCAGGATCGTCCAGGCATCGGTGCGGTCGGTCACGGCGGCCTCGACCGCGGTGTGGTGGAGCTGGCTCGCCGAGCCATGGTCACGCTGGAACTCCTTCGCGGCGGCGAGGGAGGACAGCACGGTGAAGCGGTGGACGCCGTGGGCGGTCGCCGCGGTGACGAACGCGTCGACGCCCTGGGCGGGGAAGACGAAGGCGCGATCGACACCGTCGAACACCTCCGGCCCGAGCGTGGCGGCGTCGGCCAGGTCGCCGGCGACGACCTCGACCCTGGCCGGCAGGTCCGCGTCATCGGGCTTGCGGGTCAGCGCACGTACAGCGGCGCCGCGGGCGAGCAGGGTCGTGACGAGGTGACGACCAACAGCGCCGGTCGCGCCGGTAACAAGGATGGTCAAGATGGCTCACATTAGGGAAAATGGTGCCGGTCCGTCCGGCTTGGAGCCCAACCTATGAGGGGTTTAGGACATTTTCTGTCCCTATTTCTCCTAGCATTGGCGAGTATGCCGGAACAGACCACAATTGAGCGGGCGCTACGCCTGCTGGAGCTGCTGCAGGCCCGCCGGTCCTGGAGCGGCGGCGAACTCGCCGACCGCCTCGGCGTCGACGGCCGCACACTCCGGCGGGACGTGGAACGGCTACGGGGCCTCGGCTATCACATCGAGGCACGTCGCGGCCCCGACGGCGGCTACCGGCTGTCCACGGGCAGCGACCTGCCGCCACTGGTGTTCACCCCGGACGAGGCGCTCGCCGTGGCCGCCGCCCTCGCCTCCTCGGCCGCCAACGGCGCTGCCGGCGGGGGCGAGGTCGCGCTCACCGCCCTGGCCAAAATGGAGCAGGTGATGCCCCCGGCGGTGCGCCGACGGGTGCGGGCGCTGCGCTCCTCGGTCGCCCTCGGCGACACACCGAATGCAGTAGCCGGCGCGTATCCGGCTCCGATGAACGCCGACGTGCTGGCAGTCCTAGCGCTGGCGTGCCGGGACGCGGAACGGGTCCAACTGCGCGTGATGAGCACCGAGGGCGCCGACACCGCACGAGAGTCCTCGCGCCACGTCGAGCCTGCCGCCCTGGTGCCCAGGCAGACTCGGTGGTTCCTCGTGTGCCGCGAGCTCGACCGCGGCTGGCGGGTGTTGCGCGTCGATCGGATCACGCGGGCATCGGCGACGGGCGTGCGCTTCAAGCCGCAGGAGGTCCCCGGAGGCGACCCGGTCGCGTTCGTCACCAGCCAGCTCGGTGCCCCGCCTCGGAAACATACGGCGACGATCCTAGTCCACGCCCCGATCGAACAGGTACAGGCGTACATGGGTGGCTTCGCCACGGACTTCGCCCCGACGACAACCGCCACCGGTCAAGCAGCGACATACTGGCGCATCGCCGACGTACGTCTGGAGGTCCTCGCCAGCGGGCTGCTCTGGGTGCGATGGCCCTTCGAGGTGATCGACTCTCCCGGGCTCGCCGCCCTGCTGCGGGACCGAGCCGCAGCCTTCGCCTTCGCCGCCGACCCGCGCTGAAGCCGACTCACCAGGCCGTCACGACTAAGGGGCTTCGGGCGGGCAAAGGGACACGCATTCGGAGTGGAGGGCCTGCGAGGGCCGCTCAACCTACTTTCTGGATGTGGGCCCGCTCTAAGGCGGCGGATGTTCCCTCGGGGTCGTGCTCGTCGTCGGGGGCCGTCGGCGCCGACGATTCGGGCCGTGGTCTTCCGCCGGTCCTCGTCGAGCAGTTCTCGCATGGCCACCCGCTTCGAGGGGGAAAGCGCGGCGCCCCGATGGTCTTCGGTCATCACGGTCCCTCACCTTCCTGACCAGGTTACTCGTCGCCTTTCTACCGGTTCGGGTGACCGGTGGTGGAGCACTTGTTCACAGGTGGATCGACCTCAGCTTTCGCGGTACGGCCAGATCGTCCGCCTCCCACAGTCGTGACCGGGCGCAAGTTGCCTTGACGCCAATGACAAGGTTCTAGCGTGGCTGCGACAAGCGGGTGGGGAAGGTCGTCGGCGCACGGCGAGGCCACGGTGCCACCGCAGTACCGGCGACTGCCCATCCATCACATCGGCTGACTAACCGGAGGAACGGCGATGAAGTTCGCAGTCAGCTACAGCACGCCCTATCACGGCATCGACCCCGACAAGATCGTGGCCTACGCCCGGCATGCCGAGGACTGCGGCTTCGAGTCGCTGTATGTTCCCGAGCACATCGCGCTGTATCCCGGTGCGATGGTCGGGCGCTTTGAGCTCCCGCCGTCGCTGCCGTACTTCGATCCGCTCGATTGCCTGAGCTTCGTCGCCGCGGCTACGCGACGGATCCTGCTCGGAACGGGTGTGCTGCTGCTGCCCTACCATCATCCGGTGGTCCTGGCCAAGCGTCTGGCGACCATCGATGTGCTGTCCAAGGGGCGGATGCGGCTGCTGACCGTGGGGCTCGGCGCCCTGCCCGGTGAGGCTCAGGCGGTGGGGGTCGACTTCAGCACCCGTGGGCGTCGTGCCGACGAGGCGATCGACGTGATGCGGCTGCTCTGGGCCGGCGGCGAAGACGGTGTCAGCTTCGCTGGGGAGTTCTTCACCTTCGATGACCTGTGCCAGTTCCCAAAGCCCTATGGGGTCACCCACCTGCCGATCCATATCGGCGGATCGAGCCGGGCGGCCGCACGCCGCGCCGGACGACGCGGCGACGGCTACTTCCCCGGCGGCGCGCTCGATCCGAACGAACGCGCCATCCAGCTGGACCTCGCCCGGTCGACCGCCGTCGAGGCCGGCCGCAACCCGGAAACGCTGGAGTACACGCGATCGGGGCCGATCGACATGACCATCGATCAGGTGGAGGAATTCGCCGCTCAAGGCGTGACCCGCATCGTCGTGAGTGCCACCGCCACCGAACCAGACCGGCAACGCGAGGAGATGTCCGCGTTCGCCCAGCGGTTCGCCCTCCTCGAACGCCTTTCCAGCCAGTCCGGCCCATCGGGGGATTGATCGGCGGTGAAGACGCTGTCGTGTTGTGGTCACGCGCGGGGTTGGTCCACGATTTTGGCCGCGTAGTCCGCCAGCCGTGCCCTCACCTGCTCGGCGGTCATGCCGTCCTGGCCGACGAGGTGTTCGACGAGGTCGGCGCGGGTGGCGGCGAGCAGAGCGTGTGCGGTGAAGTCTCCGTCCGGAATGCCGGGGATCTTCCGCAGTGTGTCCCGGAGCGTGCGGTGCCACCACGCGTAGTGCTCTGCCTGGTAGGGGCTGCCGCTACCGGCTTCTTCCAGGGCCAGGGAGAGGTGGCGGTTGTCGAGCTTGAAGCGGAGCACGGCATCGAGCACGGCCAGAACGCGTTCGCGAGGTGGGCCGGCGGGCCCGAGGGGCGCCGGTCCCGTCTCCACGGCGTGGCGCACGGGCTGGATGCGCGCTTCGACCAGTGCACGGATGAGGCCGGTCCGGTCGCCGAAGCGGCGGAAGAGGGTGCCTTTGCCCACCCCGGCCGCTGCCGCGATCTCGTCCATGGACACGCTGCGGGGGCTCTGGCTACGAACGAAGAGATCGTCGGCCGCGGCCAGGACGGCCTCGCGGTTGCGCAGGGCATCCGCGCGCTCTTTGCGCTGGGTCATGGCCTCTCCACTTGCAAAACGGACCGATAGTCCATATCGTTAAACGGACTCATGGTCCATATGTTACTGGCGCCCGCGCGCGCCCCCTGGACAACGCGAAGTTCTTCCCCGCCGCGCGACAAGAGGAGATGAGATGACCGGCCGCGCCATCCTGGTCACCGGAGCCACGGGCAACACCGGTAGCCGCGTCGTGTCCCAGCTCACCACGCTCGGTCACCCGGCCACAGCGGCCAGTCGCCGCGTCACCGCACAGGACGGCGCCCAGGCCGTCCGTTTCGACTGGTACGAGCCCACCACCTACGACGACGCACTGCACGGTACGGACCGGGTCTACCTCGTTCCGCCCATCGGCGACCCGGACCCGGCCGCCGTCATGCTGCCCTTCCTGAAGCGAGCCCGTGCCACCGGTGTACACCGCGTGGTGCTTCTCGGCTCCTCGGCCATACCCGCGGGGGGACCCGGGGTCGGCCAGGTGCACGGCCTGCTCCCCGACCTGTTCGACCAGTGGGCGGTACTGCGGCCATCGTGGTTCATGCAGAACTTCACCGATCACCACCCGCACGCGGACAGCATCCGCGACGACGGCGTCATCCTGACCGCGACGGGTGCGGGCCGGGTCGGCTTCATCGACGCCGACGACATCGCGGCGGTCGCCGTACGCGCCCTCACCGACGAGACAGTACCCGATACCGATCTGGTCATCACCGGGCCCCAGGCTTTGAGCTACGACGACGTCGCGGGCATCATCACCCAGATCACCGGCAGGGCCGTCTCCCATCGGCCGCTCACCTACGAGCAGATGTGCGACCGTCTGACCGGCGCAGGCGTCCCCGAACGGTTCGCCGCGATGCTGGCCGGCATGGACCGTGCCATCGCCGAGGGAGCGGAAGACCGCACCACCGACACCGTTGAGCGTACGACCGGCCGTCCGCCCCGTAGTTTCCGCGAGTACGCCGAAAAGGTGATGCGATGAAGCGGCCTTACCGGGATTGCCGATGGGTTCGCCGGTATCCGTGTGGGGAGATCGTCGCGCAAGGCTCGCTCACCACATTCCACGGCAGCCGGGCACATGCGCAGCAGGCCACCTTCGAGGCCGTACAGGCTCCCGGCCAAAGCAGGCCGATGGTTATCTTGTCGCCGACCGTTCGCGCGTTCCTCGGTTGTATCCCTTTGAGCGGCTTGTCGGCTGGCGGCCGATGCGGACCCCGCGACGCCCCTCGTTGACGTGGTGGCGGAACCGACCTCGCGTTGGGAGGCGATGGACGTCGTCCAGATCGGTGGTCCGGCAGGGGGCGGGAAACACAACACGCCCGGCGGTCAGGCGACCACCGTAAAAGGGAACGGACTAGGCTGGCGAAATGTTGCTGGAACATCGTGGCGCGAGGCCGGTGGTTCCGGAGTCGGCGTACGTCGCCCCCTCGGCTGTGCTCTGCGGTGCGGTCGTCCTCGGCGAGCGCGCCCGTATCCTGCACGGCGCCGTGCTCACCGCCGAGAACGGCGAGGTGCGCGTGGGTGCCGACGTGGTGGTAATGGAGAACGCCTTGGTCCGCAGCCGCGCCGGGCACCCGGCGATCCTGGGCGACGCCGTGCTGGTCGGCCCGCATGCGCACGTCAACGGGGCAGTCGCCGAGGACGAGGTCTTCATCGCCACCGGTGCCTCGATGTCCCCGGAGCGGTCGCGGGCACCCGGTCGGAGCTGCGGATCAACAGCGTGCTGCACGTGAACTCCCGGCTGGCCCCCGAGACCGTCGTGCCGATCGGCTGGATCGCGGTCGGCGACCCGGCCCGGCTGTTCTCCCCCGACCGGCACGAGGAATTATGGGAGGTACAGCGCGACCTCGATTTCCCCGGCACCGTCTACGGTGTGCCGCGCACATCGTCGATGCGCGAGATCATGGCCCGCCAGGTCGAGTTCTACGGCGCACACCTGGGCGACCGCCTGCTCGACGCCCCCGCTGACTCCGAAGTCTGACCCCGCTGGTCGTGCCCCTCCCCTGCCGGAGAAGAGCGCTCCTTCCCTTCCGTACCGGGCCGGGACCCTTTGGCCGGGCGGAACCTGTCATTCGGAGGGCGGTCGCATCAGACGGCATGGCTGCATTTCGCTGCTGTACGGATAATGAGAAAGGCCCTCCGGGGTGATCCCGGAGGGCCTTTGACCTGCTGTGCGGCCGGAGGTACTCGAACCCCTGACCTTGAGATCCGTAGCCAGTTCGAGACTGTCCACAGACGTCCACAGGTGTCAGCAAGTCCTGCTCAGAGCCATCTCACTCTTGATCGTCTTCTGTGGGCGTCCACTCGCGTCCAAGGATGATGTCAGCACTTCCGTTAGCAAGGTCACGCGCGGCGCAAAGGCCCTGTCGGGCCCACTCGCTACTCTCCCGCACATGGCAGTCCCCGAGATCATCCCCATCGGCTACGAACCCGACTACCACACCGACACCATCGGCCACTGGGAGGGCGGCCAGTTCCTCGGCTCCGTCGTCGCCGCCTTCCCCGAGGGCTACACGCACACCGACGACTGGCAGGCGCACAAACGCTGGCACGCCGTCCTGCACACCTTCGACGCCGCCGGCCACCATCTCAACTCCCGCATCGAGCGCACCGGAACCGACGACGATCACCGGGCCGCCGTCGACGCAGCACAGGAGCGGCTGAAGCAATGGCTCAACACCCTCCCCGGCCTCCGCTTCGGCGACATCGCCATCCGCCCCTTCCGCCACGACGTCGACGGAGTGCTGTTCGGCCTCGTCATCGAAACCTTCGAAGGCACCGAACACGCCGAGCTCTACCCGGACAACCTCGGCTTCTACGAACCCTGGGACGGCTTGTACGACACCTGACCGCCTGATCTACCGAGTCTTGCCGTGGTCAGCGGCCGGGGCGAGGTCCTCCTCGTCATCTTCACCCTCGTAGTCATTCGGATCCAGGACCTCGTCCACGTTGTAGTGCAACCGGCCGTCGATCAGGTAGTCGCGGCGGAAGCCTCGTCCGCCGACGTCTTTGCCAAGGTAATGGGCGAATAGCGGTAACGCGCTGTAGCGTCGGCAGCATCGACGGCCAACGCATCAGATCAAGACGCTGAAAAACCCCTGAGACGGCGTACCTGTCCAGGGGCTTTCCGCTAGGCGGGACGCTGTCCTCAGCCGTTGTGCTGATCGCGGATCACGTAGCGGGTGTGGGCACCGTCCATCCACTCCCTGTCGATCTCCCTGCCCGTCACCCTGCCGACAAGCGCCAGGGCCGACGTGAGGCAGGTCGCCATGGGCGGGCTGTATCCGTTGTGGACAAGCCCGATGAAGTCCCCCCACTCGTCGGGGATGGCCTCCTCCCCGTAGTCCTGTCCGCTCTCCGCGCGGGTCTCCTCCCACGCGCAGTACTCCAGCCACCCCGTCGGCAGTTCGGGATCGCTCTCCCAACCGGAGTCGTCCAGGTCGAAATGCAACCCCTGCGCGTAGGAGTCGAGCGCGTGAGGATCACTTCCCCAGCGCTTTCCGGGGACGGTGACGTTGAAGTCCGTCACGTAGTGACCGTTGACCGCGTATTCGAGATCACGCGGCCCGTTGATGTCCCAGCTCACCAGCAGCGCCCGCCCGCCGTACGAGAGCTCCCGCAGAGCCCCGTGGCAGTCGAAGCCCCGCACCTGGATGATCTGCGTCCAGTCCGCCGTCAGCCGACCGGCCCAGACGACCCCCGGATCGCCGTCGGAAGGCCACCCTCGCAGGACGTCCGCCCAGGTGCACTCGACCGTGTCGTCCACATCCGCGACCGACACCCCCAGGCGCCGGGCGGCCTCCCACACCTCCAGCCCCTCCACCCACGCGGCCATGAACCACTCACCCATGCCGTAGGACCGGACGAGGTGCCAGAGACGCTCCGACCGCCGCATTCCCGCTCCCTGCCCGCTCAGTGCTCGTTCCTAGGGCGACTCAAACAGACATCCCCGACAGTTCCGTGATCAACGCCATGCCGCGGTTCTCGCGACCGGGTGCGTACCGGGACGGCCGGTCGGTTCGGCTTCATCATGAGAGAAAGCACCGCAAGAGCGGTGGAAGACACCCTGTTAGCAAGGGCCCCGAACGACTAAGAAAAGAAGAAGGCCCCTGAGCGGATAATCCCTGCTCAAGGGCCTTCTTGCTGCTGTGCGGCCGGGTACATCAAGGTCTCCGTCAAAGCCGGGGCGATTCACCGGTCGGCTACGTTCTCGCGCAGTTTGCTCAGCCGCTCCTGAGCGAACGAGCGGATCTCCTCTTCCTCGACCATGGCCGCGTGCTCCAGGAGGTTCGTATTCTCCTTGTCGGCCAGGCTCGCGGCGGCCGCCGCGGCGAACAGCCGAGTCACCGGGTCGCCTGCTTCGAGCCGGATGACGATGCCGTTCAGATCGGGCTCCTCGTCGTCCTGGAGGATCAACCACTCGGCCAGTTCCTTGACCTGACCGGACGGCAGGCATGCCGCCCCCGCCTCAAGCTGCTCGACCGAGGCCTCGGTCAAGAACTCGAGGACCTTCCAGCGGACGGCGCTGTCGGGGTCTCGGCTCAGGTTCATGACCTGAGCGATGATGGGCCCGTGCCGCTCGTCGGCGTTCTCCAGCACCACTGCTATCGCGTCGTATCGCACAGTACGGATCGGGCTGGAGAGGAGAGCCGGGACCTCGTCGATCAGCGGCGCGGCGAGGTCGACGAGTTCCGACAGCAACCAGGTCGCCGTCGGCAGGATCCGGTCATCACCGCTATGGAGAAGTCTGGCGAGGTTCTCGACGGGGAATCCCGCGTACAGCTCGCTGAGCAGGTCGTTGGCCGCCAGGCCCACGAGATCGCCGTCGGCCGGATGCGCAAGGATGCGCTCGATCAGATCCTCGCCTGCTTGCGTCTGCATCGGCTTCACCACTTCCTGTTCTTCTGACGCTCCTGCCACTCGGCAGCAGCGGGGTAGTGGTCGGCGCCGGTTTGTGAGCTCCCTTTGTACGTGCCCCCGCTGGACGAGCTGGACGTCTCACTCCTGCCGCCTGCTTGCCCTGAAGGCTTCGAGAGCCTTCTCTTCCCTTCTGATCCGCTCCGCGTGCCCGACCTCGTAGCCTTTTCTCTCTTCCTCCGCCCTCCTCGCCTTGATGCTATCCTCCAACATCTTCTCGGTGCGGTCCGCCTCCGCTTTCGTCATGCCCCTGGCACTGGTGGGCGGATCGCCGTGAATTCTTCCGTCATGGGCTGAGCCCTGGTTCGAGTTTCGAGAGAAGAAGTCCCTGCCACCCCTGTCGTCCCTGCCGCCACCCCTGCCGCCACCCCTGCCCCCGCCGCGCCCATTGCCTCTGTCATTCCTGCGGCTCATCTTGGTGATGCCGTCCTTGACGGACCGAGGTCCGGACGGACTCCGCAGACCGGACGACCGCACGGGGACTCCACTGCGCGGGCCGGCCGTGGCCAGGCGTGGTCCGGGACCTCCTGGGCGTCGCAGGTCGTCCAGGATGCGGCGCATCGGTTCGGTGACCCGACGGCGCATGATGGGAGCGATCACTTTGCCGGTGCCCTCGCCGCCCTCACGAAGGATCTTCCTGACTGCCTGACGCGACGCCAGCACCCGAGCCGTCGCGACGGTCACCCCGACCGCCCCGCCGAACGCCAGCGCCTTGGCCACACCGACCGCGGTGAACACCGCCTGCGTGCCCGCCGCCACCTTCACAGCCGACACCACCGCAGCGCTGCCATCCAGGGCCACCGGCATCAGCTTCATCGCCGCGTTCGCCTGAGCGATGTGGCCGCCCTGCGCACCGGTCCTGTTCCAGTAGTTCTCCATGCTGGTGGCGGACTCGCCGCGGTAGACCTGCTGCGTGGTGCGGACCGCCGAATCGGTAGCGCTCGCCGCAGGGGCCATACCAGACCGGGCGACCCGCACGGCGTTGCCCTCGGCCCTGATGTCGTCCTCGTTCATGTTCGGCCAAGGACCGAGCATCTGCATCATCCCGGCCGCCACCGGGGGAAGCACTACAGCCATGTGCGACCGATGTTCTCGATGCTCGCGGCCTCGCCATCACGCGTGTTCTTGACCACGGTGTGCAGGCCGTCGCCTGTATCGACGATCGCCGTGGACAGTTCGTCGAGCGCGGCCATCGACACCTCGCGGCACTCGGCGTACATGCTGGTGAACATGCCGAACAGACCGTCATCTCCGAACGAGGACACCCCGTCGCCGCGAACTCTGAGCGGCTCGAGCGCGGCGTTGTAGTCCTCTCCATGGGTCCTAATACGGGAGGCTTCCTGCGCCGCAGCCCCTAAGACGATCTCAAGTCCCGTCATGCCTAAGCACCATATCGTCACATGTCATGATCTTCGTGTTATTTGTCGTTCATGAGCCCTGAATCTCCATGTCGAAATCACGGTCGCATGTATCTAGACTGGCGGCCGTCCGCTCTCCTGATAACCGGAGGTCCGACGTGCGGCCCCCCACTCCCGATAACGACGACGAATACCTGCTCGAATACTTCGCCCAAGGTCAGCGGGTCATACGCGAACTACAGGCTGCGCAGTCCGTGATTCGACAGGTGGAAGGTCTGGCGAAGAGCAAGAACGGTCTGGTCGAGGCGGCCGCCGACGGCGAGGGCGGGCTGACCCGGTTGTACATAGACCCGCAGGCGATGCGGCTCGGAGAATCGGCGCTCGGCCATGAGGTCGCCGCCGTGCTCCGGGCGGCGCAGGAGGACGCGGCGCGCAAGGCGCAGGAGATCGCGGACGCGGCGGAAAGCGCCGCCGCACTGCCCCAGCCGCTCGACGAGGCCTTCGTACGCGGGCGGGTCGAGCAGGCCGCCCGCGATCTTCTTCAATAGGCTCGGAGGCAAGCGTGTACGGTCAGCAGTTCGACCCCGCCGACATCACGGACCGGCACATCGACGAGGTGGCGCGCCAGAGTGAGCAGGTACTGGCCTGGCTGGAGACGGCGCAGGCGGACCTCGACCAGATCGTGGGGGCGGGCGAGACGGCGGCAGGCCAGGTCAAGGCGACCGTGGACGTGAACGGCTGGGTCCTCGGCGTCACCTACGGCCCCCGCGTGACGCGATTAGGCAGCCAGGAGCTGGCCGAGCAGACGCTCGTGGCGGTGCGGGCAGCATGCGCAGACGCCCAGCGCCAGACGCACGATCTCATGCGCGAGGCCATGCCGGACTTCGACCCGGTGGAGGCGAACGAGCAGTTCCAGCGACTGCTGACCGACTGGAGCTGACCCGGCCGAAGCCGGGCCGTACGGTCACTGACCAGGTGGTGCAGTGGGTGCCGTCGTTTCTGACGGCTCGATGAAGGCGTCTGCACCTGAGAAATCGATCGGATCGGGGGGCACAGCGTCCCCTTTGCGGTACGAGGCTGAAGCCGGGCGCGGCCCTTCTCCCCACGTGCGACGTAACCGGCAGCCGCTAGGCCACCGAGGGCGCTCAGCGTCGCGTCCAACGTGACGCCAAGCCGGTCCAGCCCCACCTCAGGACGGGACGACGTCCAGGACCTTGTGTGTGACCTCGTTCAAGGCGTCTCTATCTACCCGGCGACGAGACGACCACGAACGAGGACGAACCCTCAGTGAACAAATGGGCGTTGCTACAGTCGGCCCCTAGAAACGCCCCAGGGAGTCCCTTAAAATCAAGGAACTCCCTGGTCAAGCTGTGTGCGGCCGGAGGTACTCGAATACCACACAGGTTCGGCCGGGGAGTGGGTCGTCGAGCACAGCATCACCGAGGGCGGCGACAGCGGCGGCCCCTGGTTCTGGAACAGGAACGCATACGGCATTCACAAAGGGCTGATTTATGATGGCGGCCCGTCGTACTTCACTTCGGTAGACCCCGCCTACAGCCCATGGGGAAGCGGTTGGTCCGTTTGGACTCGCCACTGACCTTTAGATGATCCTTCCGAGGTCCCGGCTCCTCGCCGCGCGGACCGATGAGCCGGGACCCGCGCATGTTCATCTAACCTTTCCGGACAGACGACGGCGCGGGTTGCAGAACCCCTCGATGTAGGCGAATACAGCACGCTCGGCTTCTGACCCGGTACGGAAGGTCCATCGGTCGATCAGCTCGCACTCCAGCGAGGCGAAAAAGCTCTCGGTGGTGGCATTATCGAAGCACGTGCCGGTCCGGCCGGTCGAGGGGCGCACGCCAGCCTGCTCACAACGTCGACCGAACGCGATCGAGGTGTTGCGACGACCAGTTGAATCCGCCCAGGCGAGCTGGAGCTGGGAATTCTGGTCACGGGTCGAGACGCGGGTGTAGGCCCACACCTGCCCGGTCGTCGAGGGGCTCAGTCGGGTCTCTGGCTCACTCGGCGTGACTGTAGCAGGTCGGCGATGGTCTCGATGCCGTCGGAGATGGCGGCTGTGGTCAGGTTGCCGAATCCGAGTACGAGCTGTGGGGGCTGTGGGTGCTGGTCCATGCGGTAGGTGCTCATTCCGTACAGTCCGACGGACCGACGGCGTGCGGCCGCGACTATGGCACGCTCGTCGGCACCGCTTGGTAACTGGGCGACGGTATGGAACCCGGCGGCCAGCCCGCGCAGTTCGATGCCGGGTGCGTGTCGTTGGATCGCTTCGAGGAGGGCGGTGCGGCGGGCGGCGTAGCGCTGCCGCATATGGCGCAGGTGACGATCGTAGCGGCCGGACTTCAGCAGGTCGGCGAGCGCGAGTTGGTCGATGACCGGTGAGCCGCGGTCGGCGAGCTGCTTGTAGCGGGCGACATCGGGAGTCAGGTGAGGCGGGCTGAGAATCCAGCCGAGTCGCAAAGCCGGCGCGAGTGATTTGCTGACGGAGCCGAGGAGCGCGACCCGGTCTGGGGCGAGGCCCTGTAGCGCGCCGACGGGTTCGCGGTCGTAGCGGAACTCGGCGTCGTAGTCGTCCTCGATGATCGTCGCGGTCCGTGCCGTGGCCCAGTTGATCAGGGCTTGTCGCCTGTCAGGGGCGAGCACGACGCCGGTGGGCGATTGGTGGGCGGGTGTGAGCACGACGGCGCGTGCATCAGTGGCAGCGAGTGCGTCGGTGTCGATGCCGCGCTCGTCGACCGGGACGGCGATGACGTCGAGGCCCAGCATCGCGGCGATGGTGCGGTGGTCGGGGTCGCCGGGGTCCTCGAAGGCCACGACGCGTATGCCCTGTCCCGCCAGGGACCGCAGGACGAGCTGGAGTCCTTGTGCGTAGCCCGCGCAGATGACGGTGTGACCGGGGTCGGTGCCGGCGCCGCGGACTCGCCGTAGATAGGCGGCGAGCACGTCGCGCAGTGTCGGATCGCCGTGCGGGTCGGGGCAGCCGAGCAGGTCGCTGGGCGCGTCGCGGCAGGCACGGCGAAGGGCGCCGCTCCAGTACTCGCGCGGGAAGCTCGACAGGTCGGGTACGCCGGGTCGGAAGTCGATTCTGGCAGGCTCGATGGCTGTGGACGGCGGAAGCGCGGCCGTGTACGGACGCGCGGTGGCGGCGACCCGGGTGGCCGAGCCGCCGCGGCTGACCAGATAGCCCTCTGCCTGCAGTTGCGCATAGCACTCGGTCACCAGGCCGCGAGAGATACCGAGGTCGCGGGAGAGGGCACGGGATGAGGGGAGTCGCTCTCCGGCAGCGAGCCGACCGGCGCGGATGGCCTCCCGCAATGCGCGTTCGAGTTGGTCGCGCAGGGGTTCAGGTCGGTTTCGGTCGACCTGCAAAAGGAGCTGTGGTCCGGAACCGGTCCAGTCGATCAGCATGAAACTGGACCTTACTGCTGAACCGGATCCCGTCCTACGGTCGGCTCATGGATCATCAGGAAGTCACCGCCGGTAGGAAGGCTTCGGTGGGCAGGGTCGAGATTCGTCTCGGGGATGGCGTGGATCGGCAACCGATCCTGACCCGTCCGATGGTTCTGTTGCTGATCATGTCGGTGTGTTCTTCCGGGAGCTTCTATCTGCTGATGTCGGTCGTCCCCCTGTATGTGGCCACGGCCGGGGTGGGCGGCGTGGGCGCGGGCATGTCCACCGGCGCACTGATGCTGGGGACCGTGCTGATGGAGTTCGCAGTGCCGGGCCTGCTGCGCAGGTACGGGTACCGCGCCGTGATGACCGCGGGCCTGCTTCTGCTCGGGGCGCCTGCGTTGGTACTGGTGGCATCCTCCTCACTGCCGTTGGTGCTGGGTGTCTGCTTAGTGCGTGGCGCAGGGCTCGGCATTGTCGTTGTGGCCGGCGCGGCCCTCGTCACCGAACTCGTGCCGACCGATCGCCGCGGCGAGGGGCTGGGGTTGTACGGCGTAGCCGTCGGGGTCCCGTCCATCGCGTGCCTGCCGTTGGGTCTGTGGCTGGTCGGGAACGTCGGGTACGGGCCGGTGTTCATCACCGGGGCGGCGCTGTCGTTGCTCGGGCTGGCCGCCGTACCCGGCCTGCCGGCCCGGTCGGCTCGAATCGAGCACGGCAGCGTTCTCGGCGCCTTTCGTATCCGTGGGCTCGCCAGGCCGACGGTCATCTTCGCCACCGTGACACTGGCGGCCGGCGCCCTGCTGACCTTCCTCCCCATGGCCGTACCGGCCGAGTCACATCAGGTGGCCACGGGGGCTCTGCTCGTGCAGTCCTGCGCTGCTCCGCTCGCACGCTGGGGCGCGGGCTGGTACGGCGACCGTCATGGCGCTGCCCGCTTACTCGTCCCCGCAGTGCTCACGGCCACCGTTGGCACGGCCGTGCTCGTCTGGGTGGGCAGCCCGGTCGCGGTGATGGTCGGCATGGGGCTGTTCGGGCTTGGGTTCGGCCTGGCCCAGAACGTGACGCTGGCACTGATGTTCGAGCGCGTCCCCGAGTCCGACTTTGGTCGGGTAAGCGCGCTGTGGAACCTCGCCTACGACGGCGGGATGGGCGTCGGGGCAGTCGCGTTCGGCCTCCTGACCGTGCCGATGGGCTACCCCGTGGGATTCGCCATCACCGCCATCGTGCTGTTCACCGCGCTGGCCCCCGCGTGGCTCGACCATAGGGCCGCGTCGAAAGACGACATCGCTTGACGGTCGCTTCAGCCGCGCCCCTGTTGACACCGCAAGAAACGAGCGAAAAGGAGAACCTCATGGAAAACGTCATGCTGAACATGAGTGTGTCAGTGGACGGCTTCAGCGCCGGACCCGATGTGACCGTCGAGCACCCCATGGGCGAAGGCGGCGAGCGGCTCCACGAGTGGCTGTTCAACAGCGGTTCGGATCGGGCTGTAGCCGCTGGCGGCACATCACCGAACGGAGTGGACACCCGGGTCGCACAGGAGCTTTTCGCATCGACCGGAGCCGTTGTGGTGGGCAGACGCACGTTTGACGTGGGAGTGGAGTTGTGGGGGGACACCCCGTTCCCCGTGCCCTGCTTCGTGCTCACCCATCAAGCCCGCGAACAGTTGGTCATGAAAAGCGCAGCGTTCACCTTCGTCACTGACGGCATCGAGAGCGCGCTTCGGCAGGCCCGAGTGGCAGCGCGCGACAAGAACGTCCTCATCATGGGTGGGGCAAATACCGCACAGCAGTTCGTGAGGGCCGGACTCGTGGACGAGATTCAGATTCAACTGGTGCCCGTGCTGCTCGGTTCAGGCACCCGGCTGTTCGACCACCTAGGCACCCATCACATCGAGCTGGAACGAAATAGGTTGATCGAGTCACCACACGTGACGCACCTGCGATTCCGCGTCGCGAGGTAGCCGGCTGGCCCAAGCCCGCCCGGAGCCTCCCATCAGCCGCGCCGAGCAGCGCGGCTGATCCGTTGTGAGCTGTACGGAGATCAGAAAGGCCACCTCTGGTGATCGGAAGTGGCCCTTGAGCTGGGCGCGGCCAAGAGGACTCGAACCCCTGAGGTGCCCTGCAGATTCCGGACAGTCAGCTACATAAGCTGACATAAGTCTGGAAGAGGTAGGTACGTGATCCCCTGACCTGGTGCGTTACAGGTCAGAGCCGGCATCGCCCAGTTGGGGCGATGACGACCAGGGAGCCCTGCCCCAGGGAGTCGCCGCGAACTCCACTCGTCCGCCTCTCGAATAGACACGGCTCACGCCGATCAGATGACCATATCCGGCCGGCAGTAACCCGAAGAGCAAACTCGGGCGTCACACACGCACCACCGCGTAACGGGAGAAGCCATGACCTATCCGCCACCAGGCCCCTACGGACAGCAGCCACAGCCCTACGGATACGGGCCTGTCCAGATGACGACCGTGCGCGAACGCGGCTTCAACCCGATCACGTTCATCGTCCACGCCTGCCTGTGGTTCTTCATCCACTGGTGGGTGGCCGCCCTCACCCTCGGCCTGTGGCTCATCGTCGCCATCCCGGTCACCTTCATCGGGTGGCAGGTCACCCGCACCATCCCCGTCCAGCATGCGCCCGGTTACTACCCGCCGCCGTACGGCCGCTAGATCGGCCAGCCGAACCCGCGTCATACACGCACCTACCCCTCAAAGTCGAAGAACCCCAAGCGCGACCCAGTAGGCCCGTGACGGCATTTCGCCCAACGGGTCTAACGTGTCCGTCGTCTGTTGGCATCTGGCGGAGCCAGGCCGAATGGGATAAGAATTCCAAGATCAGATCTTGGAGGTTGTTCCTGTGCTGTCCACGGATGTGCCGTCTCAACCACCGGTGGTGGCTGAACGCCTGCGGCCGTGGCGGCTTCAGTCGCAGGGATACGTGGCCGTCCTCAGCGGGGTTGCCGCCGTCACCGTCATCGCGCTGATGAACGCCACTCGCCTCGATGTAGGGGCAGAGTACTCATTGCCGGCGCCGGTCTTCTCGGACTGATGGTGAATGTCGTCATGATCTGGGATACCAGGGTGAGCCCCGACGCCTACACCGTGTTGTCGGTGTTGCTCGCACTGGTCGTTCATATCGTTCAAGTGGGTGTGCAGAGACCACACGATCGGGGAACCCTGCTGCTGTCCAGAGGGAAAGATCATGCGCCGATGTGGCTAGCCGGTGCAGTCGCCATCCTGGCCGGTGGCGTACTCCAACACCTCATGGTGACGACACTCGAAGGGTGATGGGAGCCAACCGGGAACCACCCTGTTGGCAAGAAGGTCAAACGATCACGGAACGACGAAGGCCCCTGATGGCGTAATGCCTGTTCAGGGGCCTTCTTGCATGTGTGCGGCCGGAGGTACTCGAAACCCCGACCTTCTGATCCGTAGGGAAGGGCGGATGCCTCGTCAGCGGCGTCCCGGCCTGGTCAGGCGGTGGATACGGGCCGGTGACGTGTGATCGTGTAAGGCGATGTTGCTGTACGGCGCTGCTGTAGCCCGCGCATCTCTGCAGCGCCGCATGCGGTCGCCGGGCCGTCAGCGCCTGCTCAGTTCCCGCAGCACCGGTAGCCCGGTGCCGGAGTCGAGCACGAGGCGGTCGCCGAGTGGTCGCGCCAACGTGACGGTGATCGTAGCTGTCTTGAGGATGGCCGGGCACACCTCAACAGAGTCGGATCCTCTCTCGTCCACGTCGACCACCACCAGCCGGTTGGTCTCGTAAGCGCGTGCCCCGTGAATGGTGTCGCAGGCGCCGTAGCCGTACCGGAGAAGCAGTTCGTTCGGCTTGCCGGCGACAAGGTCGAACGCCATCACCTCTTCGACGTCCCCCCGCACCCGCTCGGGACGGGCGGTGACGGCTGAGGGGTCGACCGCCACATGGACCTTCTTCTGCTCGACTCCCTCGACGGTGAACACCCAGGCAGGCACCTGGATCGTGCCACGGCTGGTCTCCAGCGGGACCTTGCCCAGTCTGGCGCCGGTCACCCGGAGCGGGCGACAGCCCCCGGCCGGGCACTCCTCTTCGATGAGGTCGGCCGGTCTGCTGAACTCCGCGTACGCGCTCGCCACTGTGATGAGCGGCACCTGCGAGACCTCACCGTCCGGCCATCGCACGTCAGCACGGTCCGGGGAGTCCTCGGGCAGTTTGGCGACCAACCGCCAGGCGCCGTTGTGCGAGCTTCTGTTCACCCAGGCCGGGATCCGGCCCACGTGAGCCCATCCTTGTGGGTTCAGCACCTCCAGTGCGACGAACCCTTTGCGCCAGGCGCGGTCGTCGGCCGAGCCCTGCCAGCGCTCCGCCACCTCCCGGGCACGATCCTCGAACTCGTCAGCCGAGGCGCCATGGAACCCACCGCGTAAGACCTGAGAGACCCCACCGCAGGAGGACAGGAGCAGCACCAGGGATAGGTACGCGATCATTCTTCGCATGAGACCTCCTCCACCCCATGATCAGCCAACGCCCAACGCCTCCGCCTCGGCTTCCCGGGTTCTGACGAACTCCTCCTGAGGACGCACTCGACCAGCCCCCTCATCCGGTGGCAAGGACCAACGAAGTCGGTCCGCGACAGTCGATCGCCCCGGCCACGCACGGTGAGCATCGGAGTCGGCGATCGTCACGGCCTCAGACAGTTCACGACGAACCCTGGTGGGCGTACCAGGCTGATCCGTAGCAAGGTCAAGGACGTCCACAGCCGTCCACCACTGACACAAACGCCTGCTCAGAGGCGGTATCTGGCGACCGATCACCCATCTGCCGTCGACAACGCTCATGCCACACCGCTTGGCAGCGATCTCGACCAGTCCAACCTTGGGCTTGCGGACGCCCTCGATGTCAGAGAGCGCGTAGGCGTCTACGGCCTCGGCCAACCCTGTCTGCTGGATATTCCCAAGCTGATTGTCGGCCGTCCCATTCGTGACGACCGCGATGCGCCATCCTGACGCCCGCAGCCGGGCCAGGCCGCCCAGCACCTCGGGCCGACAGTGCACGAGGTGCGGCATCCGCCTCCGGTAGCGGCTCCACAGCACTTCGACCGGCTCCGACAGCATGAAGCGGTCGCGGACCTTGGCGAAGAACACCTCACGATGTGGATAACCGGCCTGGTCGAGTTCGAGTAGCCAGCCGATCGCCTCCCCGCTGAGCCGGTGTTCGTTGGCGAACTCCCTTGCCTAGCGCCGGAATGCCCCGTCAAGGTCGATGAGGGTGTTGTCCAGGTCGAAGAGTGCAAGCCGCTGCATATCAATCCTTACTTCGGGTCCTTGTACAGTCCGGCCAGTCTCGGCCGGTACCTGATCAGCGGGTCACTGCCAGGACCCGGCCGCGATGACCGCCCGTCGGTCCCGCCCCGGAGCGATGTCTTCCATTCGCTGGCCGCTCAGGCGCTTTCAGAGGCTCCCAGCGCCGCTGATTCTTTCGGCGGCTCGCCCAGACGACGAAGCGGCCCGCTCCCCTCGGAGGGCGGGCCGCCTTGAAGTAGCGGCGGTCACGCGCGGCGGCGCAGGTAGCGGGCGCGGCGGCCGGCGTCGTGGAAGCCGAGCCGCTGGTACAGGGAGGCGGCCGGGTTGTTGTCGTTGACGCAGAGCCACGCCTCCCGGGCGCCGTCGGCGGCCAGCGACCGCAGCGCCCTTGCCACCAGGTGGGCTCCGACCCGCCGGCCCCGCCAGGCGGGGACCACGCCCACCTGGTCGATCCAGTTGTCGATGATGTTGAAGAAGCCGACCGCCGTGCCGTCGGGACCACGCGCGATCAGGGACAGGTCCGGCCGGTACCCATCGTCCTCCCGCAGCTCATCCAGCCATTCCTCGGCCACCGGCTCGACGAAGCCGGGCCGGCCCGCGAAAGACGCCCGATAGGTCGCGAACAGCTCGGAATCGAGTGTCACCGGCTCGGTGGTCACGCCGTCGGGATGGGCGACCTCCGGGAGGGCGGTGAGGTCGTGGCGCAGCACCCACTCGACGAAGGTCCGCTCGAAGCCGCGCGCCGTAAACAGGGCGTCCGCGCCAGGATTCCACGACTCGGTGGTCAGCAGCAGACCGGCGTCGCCGGCCTGCTCGTCTGCCCAGCTCAGCAGCCGGCTACCGACGCCCCGCCCCCGCCAGGCCGGATTCACCAGGCCGGTGCTGGTAGCCGGCTGCCCGGCGGTGCCGACGCTCACGGCCGCGACCAGGCCGCCCTCATGCCAGGCGCCGAGGGTACGGGACTGGAGCAGCCGGGCTCGCAGCAGCGGAGAGCTAGTGAACAGCGGGAGGCCACCGTCGACGGCCAGGCACGCCTCGGCCAGTTCAGCCAGTGCCGCGAGGTGTTCCTCGCCGAACTCTTTCCAGGTCAGCGCGTCCCTGCCCGGGTCCACCACGATCCTTTATCCTTTCACTGTCGCCGATCGCCCGACGGCCGGCCGTGGCGGCTGACGCCGGGCCGACGCGACGGCGCCGATGGGCAGTAAGTAGGCATCCCCGCCGGTGTCGCTGTCAACGCGGTTTCAGTCCGTCCGCGCGGCCCTTGAAGCGTCGGGGCGGGCGGTGTGCCAGGCGTTCGCCACCGCGATGCGCACTTCGGCGTGCCGGAGGAGGTGCTGACCGACAACGGCAAGCAGTTCACCGGCCGGTTCACCAAGCCACGCCCGATCGAGGTGCTGTTCGAGCGGATCTGCCGGGAGAACGGTGTCACGGTGCGTAACACCAAGCCGCGGTCACCGACCACGACCGGGAAGATCGAGCGCTGGCATAAGACCGTGCGAGAGGAGTTCCTCTCCCATGAGGGCTTCGCCAGCCTGCAGGCCGCCCAGGCACTGCTGGATGCGTGTGTGGCCGACTACACGCGGTCCGGCCGCACCAGGCGTTGGACATGGCCACCCCGGCTGACTTGTCCAGACAAACAAACTGTCAGTGATCACTCCCTCATTTCGACGTCTGGACGCCTGGAGCGTGGGAACGCATTGGGAAGGATCAACCACCGCCGCTCGGTGACGACCGGACACAGCCGGACATCAGAACTGATCGCAGACACGAAAAAGCCCAGGTCATCGTGGTGATGACCTGGGCATTCGCACTGTGCGGCCGGAGGTACTCGAAACCCCAACCTTCTGATCCGTAGTCAGATGCTCTATCCATTGAGCTACGGCCGCTCGCTGCGTAAGCAAGCATAGCGGGTTTTGTGGGGTGCCTCGAACCGGTTTCGCGATCGAGGCTCCGCGCCGAGGTCGGGCGGCGCGACAGGCCCTGGATCAGAAGGTCAGGCGGACCGGAGGATCGAGGAGAGGACACCGGGAAATCGGATCTCCATCTCGGCGAGGCGAAGTTCGTGGCGGCGGAAGCTGCCTTCGGGGGTGACGCGGAGGAGCCCGGCCTCACGAAGGACCTTCAGATGGTGGGAGAGGGTCGACATGCTCACCGGGACGTCGAACTGGCCGCAGACCACGCCTCCGGCCTCGGCGAGCTGGCGAACGACCGAGAGTCGGACCTCGTCGGCGAGAGCGTTCAGCATGGTGGGGAGGGTGACGGAGGAGACGTCCGGATGGTGAAGGGCTCTCATGGGTCGATCCTAGCCAAGGAATTCGAGACTTTGACAAACATCAAAATTCGTCGGCACAATCGGATATGACAATTCGACCATCATCGAAACCTTTGGCGGCCAGATGACTCCCGACGACGTGCTCTCCACCACCCGGGCCGTACGCAGGCGACTGGATCTCACCCGGCCCGTCCCTCGCGAGCTCATCGAGGAGTGCCTCAAGCTCGCCGTACAGGCTCCGACCGGGCGCAACCGCCAGCGCTGGCACTTCGTCGTGGTCACCGAGCGGGAGCAGCGAGAGAGGATCGCGACGCTGTGGCGGGAGGGGATGCGTCTGCCCGGGACGCCGATGCCGGAGGAGGACGCGCGGCGGGCGTACGCGTTCCCGGGCTCGATGGAGCGGGTCTGGGAGGGAGCGGATCACCTGTACCGGCACATCCACCAGGTGCCTGCGTTCCTCATCCCGTGCATCGCCGGGCGGACCGAGGGGACGAGCGTGCACGAGCAGGCCAACACGTTCGGCTCGATCTTGCCGGCCGTCTGGAGCTTCATGCTGGCCGCGCGGGCCAGGTCGCTGGGCACGGCCTGGCTGGGGCCGCTCCGACTGGAGCGGGAGGCCGCCCAGGTGCTCGGCATCCCGTACGGGAAGGTGATGCAGGTGGCGTTCGTCCCGTTGGCCTACACCATCGGCACCGATTTCAAGCCTGCGCGGCGGGTGCCGATGGAGGAGGTCACCCACTGGGATCGCTGGTGACATCCTTTCCGGGGAGCGATCTTCAAACCCGCTGGAATCGCCGGTGACACCACGACCGATGTGCGGGGTCAGCTGCTGGGATCGTCGGCGACGCCGACCTTCTTCGGGAACAACGTGTAGCTCAGCGGCCAGAGCACAGCGATCAGAGGGATCTTGAGCGCACCGACCATGAAAGCGTTCAACGCCGTGGTCCGTGACGGGTCGCCGATGATGAGGATCAGGCCGAACAGCAGAGCGCAGGCGATGCCGTACGCGAGGACGATCCGAAGCCAGATTCCCCACTCGTAGCGGGCTCTGGCCATGCCGCCGGGTGGGGGCCGCCACGGCTCGGGGCCGTCGGCGAAGTGGTGGGCGAACTTCGCGTCGGCCCAGGTGATCGTGCGGTGGCCGAAGACGACCGAGTAGGCGAGGTAGGCGGCGGCCAGCCCATGGTGCCAGTCCGCCTGGGCACCGCCGCGCATGTCGACGACGGAGGCGATGAGAAGGACCACGTCGAGCAGCGGGACCGCCAGCAGCAGCGCAGTGCTGAGCCGGCGCATGCCCCACAGGTAACGTGAGGCGAGACCCAGCCCCAGCAGGATCCAGAATCCGATCTCGCAGCCGACGATGATGGCCAGAATCATGAGTCCACGGTCGCGGATCGGTCGGCCCGGGACATCGTCGGGACTGATGAACCGGTGTACATCCTTCTATGTACCGTCGGTCCTCCCTGCACCGTTCCGGTGAGCCGTATCGGGGTGGTGAGATGAGAGGCATGAGACGAGACGCGCTGTGGGCCGTGGCGTGTTTCGTTGTCGGCCTGCTGCTGCTCGCCGCGGGCGCCTACCAGCACCGATGGGCCGCCGCCCCGCTGTTCGCCGGGCCGCTGGCGATCTCGTGTGCGGGGGTCGCGGTACGGCGGAGCAGGCCGCTGCTGGCGCTCGGGCTGGGAGGGGTGGCCTTCGTCGGCGACTTCGCCATGGGCCCGTCGCTGGGCACGCTCCTGATCGTCACCGACAACCTCTACTCGGGGGTCAGGTACGGTCCCCGCGAGCTGGGCAGGTGGATGCTCGGCATCACCTCGGTGATCGCCGTTGTCGCGGGCGTGGTCGCCGGGGTCCTGTTCAGGCAGTGGGCCGCCGCCACCGTCTTCCTCGTCCA
This sequence comes from Streptosporangium sp. NPDC049248, assembly GCF_040678965.1. Taxonomy (NCBI): domain Bacteria; kingdom Bacillati; phylum Actinomycetota; class Actinomycetes; order Streptosporangiales; family Streptosporangiaceae; genus Streptosporangium; species Streptosporangium sp. NPDC049248. The sequence goes on along the minus strand of NZ_JBFAQY010000033.1, from coordinate 49,724 downwards.
GACGGGCCTGGTCGGGGTGACCCCCGTCCTCACCGCGATGATCATAAGACAGCTGGAGGACCAGGCGGCCTCCGAACGGGCGCGGGCCGAGCAGGTGGCGCGGCTGGCGGAGCTGGACCGGGCGGCCGCGGTGCAGGCCGAGCGGGCCCGGATGGCACGGGAGTTGCACGACATGATCGCGAACCACTTCAGCGCGATCGCCATCCAGTCCACCGCCGTCCTCTCCCGCCGGGATCTGGACGCGCAGACCGTACGGAAGGTGCTGGAGTCCATCAGGGAGAACAGCGTCGAGGGCATGGACGAGATGCGCGCCATGATCGGGCTGCTCCGGCAGGACGGCGAGGAGCCGGAGGCGATCCGGCGCCGGGTGGCCGAGGCGGAAGAACTGGCGGAGCGGGCCCGGGAGGCGGGGCTTGACGTGCGGATGCGGGTGGACGGCGATGCCAGGGAGCTGCCCGCCCCGGTCGATCTGGCCGGTTACCGGATCGTCCAGGAGTCGCTGACCAACGTGCTCAAGCATGGCGGCAAGGCCGCCGACGTGGTGATCGGCTATCTGCCGGGACTGGTCACGCTGACCGTGGACAACCCGGTGGGCGAAGCGGGGCGGGGGCTGCCCGGCGCGGGCGCGGGGATCATCGGCATGCGGGAGCGCACGAACCTCGTCGGCGGCGTCTTCGAGGCCGGACCGCATGATGACGGCTGGCGTGTCCGCGCCGAGTTGCCCACTCTGGAGAGCACGTGACCATCCGGGTCCTCGTCGCCGACGATCACGCGGCGGTCCGCGCCGGGATCGTCCTCATTCTCGACGGTCACGACGACATCGAGGTCGTCGGCCAGGCCGCCAACGGCGAGCAGGCCGTCGCGATGGCCTCCGAGCTCCGTCCGGACGTGGTGCTGATGGACATCCGGATGCCGAAGCTCGACGGGATCTCCGCGACGCGCGCGCTGAGCGGGATCGCCGACGTGCTGATCCTGACCACCTTCGATATCGACGAGTACGTCTTCGGGGCGCTGCGGGCCGGAGCCGCCGGGTTCCTGTTGAAGAACACCGACGCCGACGCCCTGGTGGACGCGGTGCGGGTGGTGGCCAGGGGCGACGGGCTCATCGCCCCCTCGGTCACCCGGCGGCTGATCTCAGCCTTCGGCGCGTCGGTCCCCGCGCGCAGGCCGTACGAGATCGGCGGCCTCACCCCGCGTGAGCGCGAGGTGCTGGCCTGCATCGGCCGGGGCCTGTCGAACACGGAGATCTCCGTGGAGCTGGACATGGCGGAGGCGACGACGAAGACCCACGTCAGCAGGTTGCTGAACAAGCTGGGTCTCCGCAGTCGCGTCCAGGCCGCGATCCTGGCTCAGGAGCTCTCCACGGAGAGGTGACTCAGGAGTTCTCCGCCGGGACGTACAGCGAGAGGGTCTCCGCGACGCAGGCGGGCCTGGGCTTGCCCTCGACCTCCACGGTCAACCGCATGTTCGACAGGTAGCCCGAGGGGGTGCCCTTGAGGTCGACGAGTTCGGCACCGGCACGGACCCGCGCGCCGACCGGGATCGGCGAGGGGAAACGGACCTTGTTGAGCCCGTAGTTGATGCCCATGGCCAGGCCGCCCACCTGGAACAGCTCCATCATGAACGAGGGCAGCAGCGCCAGGCTCAGGTACCCGTGGGCGATGGTGCCGCCGAACGGCCCCTGCTCCGCCTTCGCCACGTCCACGTGGATCCACTGGTGGTCACCGGTCGCGTCGGCGAACAGGTTGACCTGTTCCTGGGTGATCTCACGCCACTCGGTGTAGCCGAGATGCTCCCCGACGGCGGTCTTGAGCTCGGTGATGTTGGCAAAAATCCTCATGTCTGGAACTTTATTCCGCTGAGGGGGCGGCGAGAAGCTCCAAGCACATCAACTGTTTTCGCTGTACGGCCCGCGGCACAACATCGGCCGTTCATCCTGGTTCCCTAGCGTGCCCGCCATGAGACGACGTATGACGATCACCATCGGCGCGGCCGTACTGGCACTGGCGGTGTCCGCACCGGCGGTGGCCGACCCCGGACAGCCCGGTTCCGACAGGTCCGGCCGCTCCGAGTTCGGGCGTGCCACCCTGACCGGGTTCGCCTCCCTGCCCGCGCTGACCTTCGTACCCGGCAGCGAGCCGTCGGGGGCGCAGCTCGGCACGACCCCGGTCAACGGGGTGACCCCGCCGTTCTCCGGACAGCCGGTGCAGGGCTTCAGCGGCATCGTGCGGCGGCAGGACGGCACCTTCGACGTGCTGTCGGACAACGGCTACGGCGGCAAGGCCAACAGTGCGGACTTCCTGCTGCGGGTGCACCGGGTGAAGCCCGACTTCAAGCGCGGCAAGGTCGCGGTACTCGGCGGATTCGACCTGAGCGACCCCGACGGTCACGTCGGCTGGGCGCTGACCCGGGCGGACCGGAAGCTGACCGGCGCGGACTTCGACGTGGAGTCGATCGTACGGACCTCCGACGGCACCTACTGGATCGGGGACGAGTTCGGCCCGTTCCTGCTGCACTTCTCCGCCACCGGCAAGCTGCTTGAGGCACCGATCCCGCTGCCCGGCGTGAAGGCCCCGGAGAACCCGTCCCTGGGCGGCGAGCAACCCAACCTGGGACGGAGCAAGGGCTTCGAGGGCATGGCCCGCTCGGTCGACGGCCGCACGCTGTACCCGCTGCTGGAGGGCACCGTGACCGGTGACGAGGCCGGGACGCTGCGGATGAACGAGTTCGACCTGCGGAAGCGGGCCTACACCGGCAAGCGCTGGACCTACAGGCTGGAGAGCCCCGACAATGCGATCGGCGACATGATCGCGGTCGACCGGCACCGGTTCCTCGTCATCGAGCGCGACAACCTTGAGGGGGACGCGGCCAGGACCAAGCGCATCTACCTGGTGGACATCCGTCACGCGGACCTGCGCAAGACCCTCGTCGCCGACCTGCTCGACCTGGCCAACCCGCACGGCCTGGGTGGGTTCGGGGAGACCTTCAGGTTCCCGTTCCAGACCATCGAGGACGTGGTGATCCTCGACGACCGGACCCTGGGCGTGCTCGACGACAACAACTTCCCGTTCTCCGCCGGCCGCACCCCGGGCCGGCCCGACGACAACGAGTTCATCACCGTGCGCCTGTCGCACCCGCTCCTGGCCGACCCCCGCGTCTACCGGTAACAGCCCGTGGGCCCTCCCTTCCGATCAGGGGAGGGCCCGCCGTTGACACTAATTAACCCATTAACTATCTTTCACGGCATGGAGGACGGCTACTCCCTGCTGGACAGCACCATGTACGCGATGCTCGTGCGGCTCGGCTCGCACAAGCGCCAGATCGCAGCGGGTCTGGAGGAGCTGGGACTGCGTCTGGGCCAGGAGCTCTACCTGGCTCTGCTCTGGCGCGAGGACGGTCTGTCACAGAGCGCCCTCGCCGGCCAGGCGAAGGTCTCCGCGGCCAACGTCACGCAGGTGCTGCACGGCATGGAGAGACAGGGCCTGGTGGTACGGCGGCGCGACGACCCGGACGCCCGGATCCAGCGGATCTGGCTGACCGAGGCGGGCAGGGCACTGGAGAGTCCGGTCACCGAGATCTGGCGTGCCGCCGAGACCGCCTGGCTCTCCGGCCTGACGCCGGCCCAGCGCAGGGCCGTCGAACTCCTGAAGTGATCAAGTATGACCGAAATCCCTGGTAGGACCTTGTTCATTTAGTTAATCCATTAAGGAGTTCGCATGGATTTGGGACTGAACGGCCGCACCGTGGTGGTGACCGGTGCCTCGGGTGGCATCGGCAGGGAGATCGCCCGCGGCTACGCGGCGGAGGGAGCTCATGTGGTGCTCACCTACAACGGTTCGCGCGACGACGCCGAGGCGGTGGCCAAGGAGATCGGCGAACGCTCCCTGGTGGCCCCGTACGAGTTGGGCGACCCCGGCTCGGCCGCCACCCTGGTGGCCACCGCCCTGGAATGGACTGGCCGGATCGACGTGCTGGTCAACAACGCCGTGCGGTGGGGCGGGCGCCCGCCGGGGCCGGGCAGCACCTTCGAGGACATCGCCGACGCGGAGTGGACGGAGGTGCTGCGACGCAACACCGAGGGCGCGGTCCGGCTGACCAGGCTGGTCGCTCCGCTCATGCGCGAGCGACACTTCGGCAGGCTCGTGCACATCTCGTCCAGCATCGCGGTCGACGGCATGTCCGGTGGCGAGTACTACGGGGCCGCCAAGGCGGCATTGCACGGTTTCAGCCGGTCGGTCGCCTTCAGCCTCGGCCGCGACGGCGACATCCTGTCCAACGTCGTCCTGCCGGGCTTCACCAGGACCGCACGGAACGAGGCGATGGCCAAGGCGGTCGGCCACCTGTACAGCGAGCGGGCCCCCATCGGCCGCCTGCTTGAGGCCGCCGAGGTCGCCAACGCGGTCGTCTACCTCGGATCGGCCGCCAACACCGGCATCACCGGGCAGGTCATCTCGGTGACCGGCGGCGCCTGACCTCATCTCGGGACCGCCCTCCGGGGAATCCGCCTGGAATTCCTCACAACCCGCCTCTCATAACGTACGAACAACTACGACAAAACCGTAAATAACAATAGATAAACTCCCATCGGCCTTCAGGGCGCCATTTATTTGCTCTGCCTCAACCGTTTCAATGAGCTATCTCACGGTCCGAGGGGTATCTCCTAGCTGCTGCCGCTTATGAGGTAGTGAGGGATATCAGATGTTTTCGGAACCAGAAACGAGATGGGGAAATAACGTGCTTCCTCGAAAGAGCAGACGGACACCGGGGCCGATCTCCGGCAGGCGGGTGGGCGTCCTCGCCATCGCGGCAGTCTCCGGCATCCTCATGACGTCGAACCAGGCACCGGCCAACGCCGCCATCGGGCAGGTCCAGGCGCTCGGCTCGATCTCACAGCTGAATGCCGACAGCACTCTCGACGGCCGTCTCTCCCCCTACCCCAACCCCTCCCGCCGGCAGTACCGCGAGGAGAGGCCCTCGGACAGATGGCGGGGCAGGCCGCACCGCCACCAGGACCGCCCCTACGACCGTTACCGCGGACGCCGGGGCGGGAACGACTTCAACGAGAACGCGGGACCCGGGCGCGAGCGTCTCACGCGCTCGGAAAGAATGATGAGGGATCTTCAGAACGACCCGTCATTCCCGGAGATCATCATCCGCGACAAGTAATCCCTGTCACCTGACCGCGACAGGTGGTACGCCACCGAGTGGAACCCGTCCGATGACGGCACGGCATGACGAGCAGGAGCGGTCACCCACAACAGGAGCAGGAAAGACATGTGTGTCGTACCGGTTCACACCGGTACGACACACGCTGTTGTTTAAAGCGCGAAGTTACATATGGCTATACCGCCGAACCATGAGAAAACACGTTTTCCAGGAATATATATAGTTGATCATCGGTATTGAGCCGTCCCACCCTTCCGCCTCCAATCTCATCACCTTTCCCCATTCGTCGGACATCACAAGAGTTCCTATAAAACACTACGACCGAATAATCATCCTAAATCTGACTAAACCGTAGATGAGGTATAGGTTTTTCTGCACAGTACCGCTTATTTGCTCTTCCTCAACTATGCCGGAGCGTTATCCCCATAAGCCCCGGGTATCTCCTGTTCCGTCGTCACTTCCGTGGCTGCACGACGGATAAGGGTATTTTCGAAATTAGTAAAGATATGGGGAAATAACGTGCTTCCTCGTAGGAGCAAGTGGGCGCCAGCCCATTCCGGCAAGCGTGCCGGCGCTTTGGCCGTCGCGGCGATGGCAGGCATCCTCGTGATGTCGTCGAACCAGGTGCCGGCGAGCGCCACCGCCGACAACGCAAGCATTCTGTTCGCACCTCACGGCGACAACGGAGGTAACGGAGGCAACGGGGGCAAAGCCCGTCTTCAACATTCCGTGCACAACGGTGAGAAGCCCATTCTTCGCCCGTGCCGCTCCTGCGGATGCCGCAGGGGCCGTCGCTGCGGGTGCCCTGGCGGTCGCGGCTGGGGGGATCGAGGCTGGGGTGGGGGTGGCGGCGGTGACCGGGACGATTGCGACCGGGGCGTCAAGCCCGCCTTCGACAGAGATCGCGACCAGGACGACGAGCGCGACGACGAGCGCGACGAACCCAGGGTGATCGATCTGACCACCCCCGGCAGGCCTACCGGGCGCCCCACTGCTACCAGTTCCACCAACGCGTCCGAAGGACCGGCAGGGCCCGCAGGGCCTCCCGGACCCGCAGGACCTCCAGGTCCCGCGGGGCCCCCAGGACCTGCAGGACCTCCAGGACCCGCAGGACCTCCAGGGCCCGCGGGGCCGATGGGACCGGCAGGACCGGCAGGACCAGGAGGGCCGGCCGGACCGGCAGGGCCCACAGGACCGATGGGACCGGGAGGACCGGCAGGGCCGATGGGACCAGGAGGACCGGCGGGACCGATGGGTCTAACAGGACCTATGGGACCAGGAGGACCGGCGGGACCGGGAGGGCCGAGAGGTGCGACGGGTCCCGCAGGACCCAGGGGCGCCACGGGCCCGGCGGGACCCGCGGGTGCGACGCCCCTGTCAGGGCCGGTAGGACTCCCGGGACCAGCAGGACCTAGAGGCCCCGCAGGACCTCCGGGCCCGGCAGGACCCAGGGGCGCGACAGGCCCGGCAGGTGCGGCACCCCTGGCAGGGCTCGCCACGCCCCCGTCCAGCGGATGCGTCGGCCTGACCGGCGCCATGGTCGCTCTCCAACCCGTCTGCGCCATCACACCCGCCGGTCTCAGTGGACATGTCTACTCCGCCGTGCCCACCGACCTGAGCGGACATGTCTACTCCGCCGCTCCCATCGGCCTCGCCGGATCTGTCTGCACCACCGGTGCCATGGGCCTCGTCAGCTCGTACGGAGCCATCGGGTGCGTGTAGCCCGCGGCGAAGAGGCGGCATGCTTCCACGGCGTTCACCGGCCAGAGGTCGTGCCCCTGCTCAGCAGGGGCACGAGCTCCTGGGACCCGTGTGGTGCCCGAGCCAGGTGACAGCGATTCAAAGGGTGGGTTGCCGCGCTCGATGTCACTCGTGCGCGGCGACCCACCCAGCGCCCTCCTCACGGAGGTGAACGCCGGCCGGATGAAAAGGCTCAGTACGCGAACAACCCGATCGAAGCTGATCACGGTCGCCTGAGGCGCCGGCTGAGACCGATGCGCGGCCCACGAACTGACCGGACCGCGAAGCCGTGATCGCCGGCCACGCCTTCGTCCAGAATCTGCGCCGCGCCCACCACGACCTCGGCGTCGACGCCCGTCCCGCACCGCGGGTCGCCTCGGCGTTCACCAAGCTCGCCGAAGCGATCTGACTGGTAGCCGGCGGGCCTGGCCTCTCCGCCGATCCGGTAACGCGACAGCGCCCGGGCGCGAATCCCTTCGGGCGCGCATCTCCCCAGGTGGGCCGGGTCTCGACTCCAAGATCAAGCCCATCCTTTTCGGTGGACCTCGTGCCGTGCCCGTACGTCAGTGCCCGCCGCGCCGTCGTGAGCCAGGCGACCCCGGCACGCGCCAGGCGGTCGCGCCCCCCTCGCCGTACCGCGCGTCGTGCTCCGCCACCGGATCAGCCATGCCGACCGACCCTGGTGATGAGTTGTCGCGCCTGTACCCGTCACACCTACGACGGGACACGACGAGGCGGAAGGATGACGTGATGAGTGCGAACACGCGGCTGGAGGAGCTGGGCGGGGGCGGTCTGGGCGAGGTCGACGAGCCGGCGTTCTCGGGGCTGGCGGAGCGGCACCGGCGGGAGCTGCACGTGCACTGCTATCGGATGCTCGGGTCGTTCGAGGACGCCGAGGACACCGTGCAGGAGACGTTCCTCCGTGCCTGGCGGCGACGGGAGACCTTCGAGGGGCGGTCGACGTTCCGGGCCTGGCTGTACCGGATCGCCACCAACGCCTGCCTGGACCTGCTCGCCAAGTGCCGCCCGGAGCCTGCGACCGGCGGCGAGGTGCTGTGGCTGCAGCCCTACCCGGACCGGCTGCTCGACGAGCTGCCCGCGAACGGCGCGGACGAGCCGGAGACCGTCGCCGTCGCGCGGGAGACGATCGAGCTGGCGTATCTGGTCGCAGTCCAGCACCTCGCGCCGCGCCCGCGGGCCGTGCTGATCCTGCGGGACGTGCTCGGCTGGCCGGCGAAGGACGTCGCGGAGCTCCTCGGGGACTCCGTCAACTCCGTGAACAGCGCGCTGCAGCGGGCCCGCGCCGGCATGCGGGAGCACCTGCCCGCCGAGCGGCAGGACTGGACCGGCGGCGAGGAGGACTCCGGGACGCGCGAGCTGGTGCGCCGCTATGCCGACGCCAGCGTGGCCACGGACGTCGACGGACTCGCCGCACTGCTGCGGGACGACGTCCGCTGCTCGATGCCGCCCACGCCGGGCCTGTACGTCGGCCGCGACACGGTGGTGAACGAATGGGTCGAGAGCGGCTTCGAGGGCATGAAGCACCTGCGCGCCGTCCTCACCTCCGTGAACCGGCAGCCCGCCGTCGCCTTCTACCTCTGGCGGAAGCAGGAGGGCGCCTATCTGCCGCTGACGATCGACGTCCTGCGCGTCACCGACGGGGCGATCACCGAGATCGTCACGTTCCACGACGACCGGTTCCCGCGGCTCGGGCTGCCGGAGCGCCTGCCGGCGGACGGCACGGAGTAGTCCCGGTGCGGACGCTCGCGCTGCGAGGTGGCGCGCGGGTCGCGGTGGTCGCGGCCGAGTGGTGCGACGCGTTCGGCGTCGTCACCCGCGGCCGGGTGCAGCTGGAGCTGCGCGACGGCGAGCCCGGGCCGGTCCTCGAACGCGACGCCGGGTTCTGGCTCCGGGGCACCGGCGTCCGCGCCCTGCGGAACCCCGGCCGTCGCACGGCGAGGGTGCGCATCGTCACCCCCAGGGCCAGGACCGTCACACGCCCCCACACCGGTCACCGAATGATGGAGGATGACATGAACAGTAGGAATGACACCGGGGTCGTCGCAGGCCCGGCATCGGGCCGGACCAGCCACACCCGTCGGCTCCGCGGGCTCGCCGGCACCGGCTTCGTTGCCTCGCTCGCGGCGATGGTGACCACCACCCTCGCCGCCGCGCTTGCCCAGGCCGTCGGCATCGACTTCGAGGTCCCCGATGGTGGCGAGACGATCCCGTTGCCCGGTTTCGCCGTGGTGACCGGCTTCTTCTCGGTCGTGGGCGTCGTCATTGCCGTCGCTCTTCTTCGTTGGAGCGCTCGCCCCGCCGAGCGATTCGCGTGGACGGCAGTGTCGCTGACCGCGATCTCGCTGGTCCCGCCCCTCCTCTCCGGGGCGGACACCGCCACCGCCACCGCCCTCCTCGGGCTACACCTCGTCCCTGCGGCGGTGATGATCCCCACCCTGGCGCGGAGCCTCCGCACCCGGACCGATTCACGAACCACAATGCTGTCACGTTCGGAGCATTCGACCCAGGAATGAGCATCCGGTCCGCGGATTTGTCGGTGGCGCTCTGTAGCGTCGGAGATCGCCGAACGAGGGGATCGCCCATGGCCACGGTGACGTCACGCGACGGCACGCGGATCGGATTCGAGCAGGCGGGAACAGGGCCGACGCTCGTACTGGTCGACGCGGCAGGCGGGTTCCGCGGGTTCGGTCCCATGAGCTCCCTCGCTGAACGCCTTGCCGACAGGTTCACCGTCGTGACCTACGACAGGCGCGGACGCGGCGAGAGTGGTGACACCCCGCCGTACGCGGTGGAACGGGAGGTGGAGGACCTCGCGACCGTGATCGAGGCGGGCGGAGGATCGGCGTTCGTCCACGGGTTCTCCTCCGGCGCGGTCCTGGCCCTGCTCGGCGCGGCAGCCGGGCTGCCGATCTCGATGCTCTCGCTCCTCGAACCACCGATCGTCCTCGACCAGCCGCGGGAGGACGACCTCGCAGCCGAGATCGACGAGCTCGTCGCCGCAGGTCGCCGGGCCGATGCGGTCGAGCACTTCCATACCGGCATCGGTGTCCCCGCCGAGATAACCGCGGAGATGCGCCGGGCCCCCTTTTTCCCGCTGCTGGAGGGCATCGCGCACACGCTCGCCTACGACAGCCGGATAACCACGGCCCTCTCCCACGACAGCCTCCGGTCCGTCACCGTGCCTGCCTTGGTCGTCAACAGCGAGTCCAGCGACGACCGCCTGCGTGGCTGGGCCGCGGACGCGGCGACGGCCCTTCCCCGGGGCCGCCACCTGACCCTCAAGGGCGAGTGGCACGGTGTGTCCGACGACGTGCTGGCCCCCGCACTGGCCGACTTCTTCGGTGGAGCCGTCTGACAAGGCCCTCTCCCGAATCACCCCTGCGCGGCCCGGTCGCCCCTGATCAGCAGCACCGTGGCCGTGACATAGGCGAAGGCCCCGAGGAACGTCTGGGTCAGGAGAGCGGGGAAGTACCACTCCGGTCCGGAACCGAGAACCGGAGGAACGGGTTCATCGGCGGCCCCGCTCACCGCGAAGGGGGTGGCGAACGACACGACCAGTAGCAGGAGCAGCAGGGGGACGCCCGCCATCCCGTGCACCACCAGCAGCGGCGCGCGGATTCCGGTGCGGTGGACGACGGCGGCCAGCATCAGTGCGAGGGCTCCCGCGACGGCGAGGAGCACGGCATACCGCCAGACGGTCCCGGTGGCATGCTCCAGGTAGAACAGTCCCGCGCCCGCGTACTCGCCCGCGGCGGCCCGCGCCTCCTGGTGGGCGAGCCGCTCCGTCTGGCCGATCGCGACGGAACCGAACACCGTGACGAGCACCCCGATCAGCGGCAGATGCCCCAGCAGCAAGGGCACCGCCCTGGGGGCCGGTACGGCCCGCCACCGCACAGCCGCCGACCGGCTGAGCAGGAACACGCTCGTCAGCCAGGCCATGACCGCCGCACCCGGCAGGGCCGTGCGAGCCGGGGCGTACCAGCCGGGCAGCCACGATCTCAGGAGATCGGCGGTCTGCGATGACATGAAGCCGGCCTGGATGCCCGATACCGGATCGGTGGTGAAGGCCACGACGGCCAGGCCGGCCAGGTACGGCGGCGTGAGCAGCCCCATGGTGACCAGGCCGGCGGCTGCGGCGCGGCGCGAACCGCACCGCAGCAGAACGGCCACGGGCACCAGGAGGATCGTCGCGATCAGGAGGAAGCTCGTGGCCCCGCCCACCACGACGCTCTCCCCGTACCGCACAAGCTCGGCCCGCGCATCCTCGGTGACCCGCACGGTGACTGCGGCCCTCTCCGCGACCACCCCGCTCGCGGCGCGGTCCAGCAGGAAGACGGCCAGCCCGAAGACCGCGGCCTGACCCGGCAGGAGGATCGGCCAGGGCCTCCCCGGTGGAACGGTTCCGTTCTCGGACATGGCCGGACGCTCTCAGCCCGGCCATAAGATCCGCGTAACACCCCGCACGACGGCTCCGTGGCGCGCGGCACAGCCGCCTGCTCGTCCCGTCTGCCGTCGAACCGCCCTCCTCGGCCACACGCGGGTGACCGTCACCAGGCGCTACCCCTCCTTGACGCAGGACGCGCGCCCCCGGACGTGAACCGCCCTCTGAGGCGATGCCTAAGGGCTGCCCCTGCCCTTGCCACGGGTACGGGTACGGGTACGGGTACGGGAATCATGCCGTACGAATGATCCCCAGACGCAGGTGGGCTGCCCCAGATCGCGTCACTCCTCGCCGGAGAACCGCTCCCACGCGGACTGGCGGGTGATTCCGAGAGCCTCCCCGAGCCTGGCCCAGGTGACGCCGCGCCGGCGTAGTTCCTGTGCCCACGAGCGCAGGTCAGCCTCGGCCTGGTCGATGTGCGCGGCGACGCGTGGAATGTGGCTCAGCATCTCCTCGTCGGTCAGCGACTCCCACATGGGCACGCGCGATCCTGCGGGATTTTCGGGACTCCCGTCGATGATCGACGCGGACAGGGCCACGCACTCGTTGCAGATGTACACGCCGGGGCCGGCGACCAGCTTGTCGACCTCGGTGGTCGGCTTGCCGCAGAAGGAACACCGAGCGAGTTCGGTCAGGGTGTCAGGCGTTGTCACAGCGCACTCCTAAGGTGTCAGGGCATCCCTGACACCTTAAGTCGTCAGGGTGCCCCTGACAACTATCAACCGTCGGCGGAGTCACGGGCCGGACGGGATTCCAGACCTGAGAGAGCGAGCGGGCCGACGCGGTGCGAAGCACCCGAAGGGCCTCGAAGAGGTTGGGCCTGCCAGGCGAAGGCTCTCGCCCCTGGGCGGCGGTACGGCGGGCGGGCCGATCCCCGCCACCGTTCGGGATCGGCGCCCACACCACACGCCCGGATGGCGGGCGGACCGTGCGGCGACACGCCGCGCCGCCGCCTATCTCGCTGTGGACGTTTGAGCCAGGAGCCCGACCAGGACGGCGATCACCGCGGTGATCGCCGCGGTGATCGCCGTCCCGATCCCGGTCGGCACCTACAGGTGCCGTCTCACGATCCGCTCCGGGTCCACTTCTGGTTGTTGCCGCCCCAGCAGGAGTAGGTCTGGAGCAGAGTCCCGTTGCCGGTGCCGGAGTTGGCGGCGTCGAGGCACAGACCCGACTGGACGTTCACGATGGAGTTGTCCGAGTTGATGCGCCACTTCTGGTTGTCGCCGCCCCAGCAGGAGTAGATCTGCACCTTGGCACCGTTACCGGTGCCCGCGGCGTCCAGGCACTTGTTGCCGAGAACGCGGAACTCCTGGGCGGAGGTGTAGGTCCACTGCTGGTTGGAGCCCGAGTGGCAGTCCCACAACTGGAGCTGGGTGCCGTCGGTGGTCGTGGAGTTCGGCACGTCCACACAACGGCCGGATGCCACACCCCGGATCTGTCCCCCGTCACCCGGCGGGGGCGTGACCGTCGGGGTCACCGTCGGCGTGGGGTTCGGGCTCGCGGCGTTGAGCGCGTTCAGCACGGAGGTGTAGGCGGCCTTCTTGTTGCCGTTGCCGTCGAAGAGCAGCGGACTGGTGTTCGCGCCCAGCCAGGAGTCGCTGTCCCGGACCCCCCACACCGTGATGCCGGTGCAGCGCGGCACGGCCAGACAGTCGTTGACCACGTTGGCGTAGGTGGTGGCCGAACCGCCCTGGATGTCCAACTCGGTGATCTGCACGTCGACTCCCAGCGCCGCGAAGCTCTGGATGGTCGTGCGGTAGTTGCTGTTGTACGGGCTGTTGCCGTTGAAGTGCGACTGCAGGCCGACGCAGTCGATCGGCACACCGCGCTGCTTGAAGTCGCGGACCATGTTGTAGACGCCCTGCGTCTTCGCCCAGCTCCAGTTGTCGATGTTGTAGTCGTTGTAGCAGAGCTTCGCGGACGGGTCGGCGGCCCGTGCGGTGCGGAAGGCCACCTCGATCCAGTCGTTCCCGGTTCGCTGCAGGTTGGAGTCACGCCGGCCACCGGAGTTGCCGTCGGCGAAGGCCTCGTTCACCACGTCCCAGGCGTAGATCTTGCCCTTGTAGTGGTTCATTACGCCGTTGATGTGGTTGATCATCGCCTGGCGCAGGCTGTTGCCCGACATGGCCTCCATCCAGCCCGGCTGCTGGGAGTGCCAGGCCAGCGTGTGCCCGCGTACCCGCTTGCCGTTCTGCACCGCCCAGTTGTAGATGCGGTCGCCACTGCTGAAGTTGAACTGGTTCTGGTTGGGTTCCGTGGCGTTGATCTTCATCTCGTTCTCGGCCGTGATCATGTCGAACTCACGGTTCGCGATCGTGGTGTACTGCGAGTCGCCGAGCTTGCCCGCGGCGATCGCGGCGCCGAAGTAGCGACCGCTCTGCTGCGCGGCGGCGGCCAGCGTGCTGGCGGCCGCATCCGCGGGAACCGACACCAACAGCGCCGCACCTACGACGCTCACGACGCCGGCGCCGATGACCCTGCTGAGGGCACCGAAACCTCGGCGCGCGGATGAGGGTGAAGCCTTCATACCCATGCCTGACTCCATACTGAAATCACGGAAAAAGGGATACACGGGAACCCGGCGAACGACGCCGCACCCGAACCGGGGCGCACACCACGATGGCGTCATGACCGGCGGCCCTCACTCGATCACCACATCAGGCAGGACCGACCGCTTCGGAGACTCATTGTGGAAACCCAGCCGAAACATGTCAATGCTTGAACGAAATTTTCGGCCACATTACCCGAGTAGCGATGCCCTCACCATGAGCCCAAGGTAGCTACGGCGAGACATATGCGCCGAGTAAATAGGAGAAATTAACCGGCTGCTGCAGCTTGAAAATTTCAGCTCAGATCCGCAAGTTACGGACCTGGGGCTGGGACTCACAGGCAGCGGCGCCTTCTCGGCGACGCCGGGCACGGAGCACCCCTGCCTCTTGACGACATCCGGTCCCGCTGTATTTACTCACCGCCATCACCACCCGAGATGCCGGGATGTCGAAGGGAGGTCGCACCACAATTTGGTAGCGCTACCATGGCGTCCCTTCCATGAGGTGCGCGATGTGGTCGGACCTGGGTGGCACCACACTCCCAGGTCACTCCGTGTCCGCCGCTCTGCCTTCGCGCGTGAGGCAGAGCTGCCGGCCGACTCCGAAGGATGGCGCTACGGAGAGAGACCGGATCCCTATCGGGATGAGTCTCCGTCGAATGTCGGCTTCGTCGCGTTTGCCGCCGGCTGTCGCTGCCAGAATGCGACACTGCAGCCGTCGACGGTCGACCACCGAACGGGGCCGTTCCCGCTGGCACGGAACAGTCGAACCGGCCAGGTGCCGGGTCAACAGACCCGTACCTGATGGTGGCACCGCTTCATCAGATGGTGGTGCTGTAGGGAGCCGTCGCGGTGTGAGGCCAGGAATCAGCCTGGCGGGGTCGGGCATGTCCAGAACGTCGGCGACGCGCTCGAACACCTCGAACGAGGTGCCCCTGACCGTTCCCCTCATGATCACCCTACGACCTCATCGTGGTCTCAGCTCAGCCGGGGGAGACGAAACCGGACTCGTAGGCCGTGATGACGGCCTGGGTGCGATCGCGCGCCCCCAGCTTGGTCAGGACGTTACCGACGTGGGTCTTCACCGTCTCAGCCCCGATGACCAGCTCGGCGGCGATCTCGGTGTTGGATCGGCCGCAGGCCATCAGCCGCAGCACGTCGGCCTCACGCGCGGTCAGCTTCCCGAGCCCGGGGACGGCACGGGTGGCGGCGTACCGGCTCTGACGGTTCGCGGCGAGCGCGCGGATCGCGGCCGGGAACAGCAGCGATTCCCCGGCGGCGACGATTCGGACGGCCTGGGCCAGGTCGTCGGGCCGGCTGCGCTTGAGCAGGAAGCCGCTGGCCCCCGCGCGCAACGCGTCATATATGTAGTCGTCGTCGTTGAAGGTGGTCACCACGATGACCTTGGGCGGCTGAGGCAGCGCCAGCAGCAACCGGGTGGCCTGAATGCCGTCCACCGCGGGCATCCGCACATCCATCAGCACCACGTCGGGCCGCGTCGCCCGAACCACCGGCACCACTGCCGCTCCATCTGCCGCCTCGCCCACCACCTCCAGGTCGGGTTCGGTGTCGACGATGATCCGCAGACCGGTCCGGATCAGATCCTCGTCATCGGCGATGACCACACGAATCGGCATGCGCCCGACACTATCCACCACCATTCAGGGACGTAGTGGCAGCCGTAGCGACACGTGCCACTCTCCACCTGCGGGACCGGCGTCGAAGTCGCCGCCCAGCAGCGTGACCCGCTCGCGCATGCCACCGATGCCGCGCCCACTCCTGCCAGGCGCCCGTCCCGCCGGGTTGCACACGTCGAGCTCCAGATGGTCGTCGTGCACGGCCAGCGCCAGCCGTACCGGACCGGTCCCGTGGCGCAGGGCGTTGGTGAGCGACTCCTGGGCGATCCGGTAGACCTCCCGGGAGACCTCGGTGGGCACGGTGGCCAGGTCGCCGGTGATCTCAGCGGCGGCGCCGGTCCCGTGTACCAGGCCGCTCAGGTCGGCGAGCGTCCGCGCTGGGGCCGTGGACGACCCGTCTTCCTGCTCGCGCAACACCCCCAGCACCTGGTCCAGCTCCTCCAACGCCGCGCGCGCCGATTCCTCGATCGCCCCCAGCGCGGCCCGGACCGCCACGGGGTCGCGGTCCAGGACCCGGGCGGCCGCCCCGGCCTGCACGGTCACCACACTCAGCGCGTGCCCGATCGAGTCGTGCAGTTCACGGGCCAGGCCGTTGCGGACCGCCTGGCGGCGGACCCGCTCCTCCAGCAGCGCCAGCCGCTGGGCGGGTGAGGGACCTAGCAGCTTCGGCGCCGACCGGGCCAGCAGCGCGCCCACCCCGGCGGTCAGGTAGACGAGCGCGACCAGGAGGGCGACGCCCAGCAGCGGGCCGCCCCACCAGACCGCCCGCAAGGTGGACATGATCCACAGATCGAACGGGGCACCGGTGACCGGCAGCAGAATCGCCACGACCACGAACGGGACCGTCGTCAGCGTCAGTCCCGCCATCACCCCGCCGACCCCCAGGTGCAGGGTGAACCAGGTGGCGGTGCGCCGCCGCTCACCCCAGCTCCGCCTCCCGGACGCCCACCCGGCGGGCAGTGGGTCGATCTCGGCGCCCAGCAGGCTACGCGCCGCCGTCACCTCCAGCGCCCGGACCGGCAGCACCAGCCCGGTCAGTGCCACCAGCGGCAGCACCGCCAGGAAGACCAGCGGCTGGAGCGAGTCGCCTGACGCGGCCGACAACCCGGTCAGGCCACCGATCATGGAACCCACCATCACGTACGGCATCAGCAGCGCTCCGCCGAGGACGAGACAGGCCCACCGCAGATAGGTGGCGCGGCCGACAAGGGGTGACAGCATGCCTTCAATCATCCTCAACCGCGGACACCGCACGGCGGGCGAGTCCAGCGGGCGCGACCCCACTCGCTCTGCCCAGCCGCCATCCGGCCGTCGCCCAGCACACCCCCCAGAGAAGAAAGAACGGCGACCACAGCAGCAGATCCCAACGTGCCAGGTCGCGCGCCAGCGAGGCGTGCTCGACCGGGGGTGGGCGAACTCCGGTCAACAGCAGCACGTCGCCGACGAAGCCGAACCCAAGCACGCCGATCGACCGGACGATCATGAAGACTCCGAGCGTCCCGGTGATCGCGAGCAGCAACCGGCGCGGTACTCTCGCGCCCCAGGGCCTCACGGTGGCCAGCGCGACGATGACACCGACCACTGCGGCACCGGCCAGCAACCAGTGGCTTGCCACGAACAAGGGATCACGTGCGAGCAACTGTTCGCGCAGGTGTGGGGGCAGCGGGTCCTTGTCGGCCAGTGCGTTGGCCCCCAGTGCCTGAGCGAGTTTCATCGATCCGTACGCCGCGGCGCACACCGCGGCCCCGTACGCGCCCATCCGCGCCCGGTCAGCCCGCGACATGTCTCGTCGCCGCCGCGTAGGACCGGGTCATCTCCAGGAACAGCCCGATCACGAGGATGCCAAGGACTCCGTGGTACCACTGCCAGCCCACACCGATGCCGACGAACCCGTCCACGATCATGATCCCCGCACCGCCGCCAACGGCCAACAACATTCCGACCAGTACGAGCAGCATCAACGTTCTCGGCACCCGATGCCCCAGCGCCGTGACCGTGGCGAGGGCGACGCACGCGCCCAACACGCCGGACGCGGTTGCGAGCCACTGTGCGGTGGCCGCCTCCAAGAAATAGCTTCCAGTCTCGGCAGCCGACACCGGAGGGCCGCCCGGGAACCCGAGCCGGGCCTGCAGAGCAAAAGCGGCCTTCCCCACGGCGTAACCAAGGAACAGCACCGCCACCGCGTACGCCGGCCAGCGTCGCCGGCGATCAGAGGTAACCATGACCACGAGAGTAGAAGCCGCACGTCAAACGTCATTCCCCACAGCGGGGGAAGCACCTCCCCCGGCCGGGGGAGAACACCAGCGGCCTCCTTTGAGCGCGTTCCCGTTCGAATCTCGAAGGCGGGTGGCCGATCGAGTTCCGGGCCGACGTCCAGGCCAAGCGGGACGAGGTCGAACGAGACAGGGAAGGAGCATCCTTTCCAACTCTGGCCACAGAAGATCATCCCGCGCATATTCCGCGAGGCTGAACGCGCCACGATCGATCTTGAGGAGTTCCGGACAGTTCAACGCAGGTCAGAGGGCGTGTGTGGTCCATCCTGCACGGCCTTGAACGATCCTGAACCGCAACGGGGATCGCAACCGGTGATCCGACACCTCCTTCTTATGGCGAGAGCGCGAAACGCCGATTGTCTGGGCGGGAAGCCGATCCGGGTGAACGGGTGAGAGCAGATGATGTCCCACCTTGCTAACCCGAGCTTCGAGGAATTGCGCATGAGTGAACAGAGCCGGAGATGACGACGGGATGGAGCGCGGAGGTCGAGCGGATCTGTGACGCGACCATCATCGAGCGGTCCCGTCATGAGCCCGACCGGTTCGCCGACCTGTATGACAGGCACGCGGAGGAGATACATCGATACGTCACGCGCCGGCTAGGGCGGGAAACGGCAGACGACATCACGGCCGAGACCTTCCTCGCGGCGTTCCGCCGCCGGGACCGATACGACCTGACCCGCGACGACGCCCGCCCCTGGCTGTATGGCATGGCCACCAATCTGATCGGTAAGCACCGGCGCGCGGAGGTGCGGTTCTTTCGTGCCATCGCGCGCACCGGAGTCGACCCCGCTATCGAGTCGATCGCCGAGGAGGTGACCGATCGGGTCGGCGCGCAGAGCATCCGGCGGCAACTGGCTGACGCCCTGGCTCGCCTCAACGCGGGGCAGCGCGACGTGCTGCTGCTGGTCGCGGCGGGCGGCCTCGATCAAGAGCAGGTGGCAGCGGCACTCGGCGTCGCCATAGGGACCGTACATTCCCGGCTGCATCGCGCTCGAAAGAAGATGCGTGAAGCGCTGGGCGGAGTGAACCCCACTGATCCCGCACAGAAGGAAGGCAACCAATGGACGAACTGACCGAACTCGAACGGATGTGCGCCGAAGTGGCGCCCGCCTCACCGCACGCGCTGGCCGTGGGCCGCGGCCGGCTACTCGCCGCCACACGCACGAGCACAACCAGGACGCCTCTCCGTTGGCCGCGGATCGCGGTCACCGGCGCACTCGCCCTTAGCATGGCCGTCGCACTGATCGCTGTGAACGTAACGGGGGAGACGCCGAACCAACCGTCCGCCGTCGCAGCCGCCGCCATACTCGATCGAGCAGCCGAGGCGGCAGAGACCAAGCCCGATCCCACCCCACGCGACGACCAGTTCGTCTACGTCAAGGAGGCGCGGTGGTCCGGGGCACCCGGCAGCACCTCGCATCCCTATACCAACGAACGGTGGGAATCCGTCAACGGCAGCCACGCAGGGCTGAGGATCGAACACGGCAAGCGCGCGGTGATTCCCCCGCCCAAGCCGGGCGAGTACCACATCGTGCCGATCCGCTACACCGAACTCCGGACGCTCCCGACCGACCCCGACGAACTACTCGTCTACCTGCGGAACCTTCCCGCTGCGGACTCCGATGAGAGGGTCGCCGGATACCTCGCCGGATTGCTGGCCAACCCCGTCCTCCCGTCAGATCTGCGGCCCGCGGCTTATCGGGCGCTGGCAAAAGTGCCTGGGACACGAGTCCTTCAGGACGTCCTGGACGTGACGGATCGCCGAGGGCTGGGCATCGCGTGGGAACCCGGGTCGGAGTTCGGCGGCTCTGAGATGGTCCTCATCCTCGACCCTCACACCTTCGCCTACCTCGGTACCCGTCACACTTACGTCGAGGACGTCGGCCGCGACGGCATCGCCAAGGGCGACAAAATCGTCGATTGGGCCGCGCAGCTAGCGGTCGGCGTGACGGATACCGCAGGCGCGCAGCCATAGGGAATTTGCCTGGTCAATTAGGGTGTGACCTGGGTATACCCGAAGCCGCCGGTAGTGGAAGTCCACGGAGCCCTTTTCATCCTCCCAGCCGGACAGCTCGGGAGCCGGTGATGTACACAGAGGAGAACGAAACCGCCTGACTGGAGATGCATCGTGCCGCCCTTGTCATGATCACTTGCCTCTGCTTACATGTTCGAAGTGAGTCATGATTCCGATGTAGGCGGGCGTCCAGCACCTATTTCAGCGAAGGCGAACCCGACGAGCGGGATGGTGAACCACATCACGCTGCTCTTTGTCCTGGGTTCGGTTCCCCTTCTGCTCGCCAACTGGTTCATAGCTCTCATGGTTCTTAGCCCTACCTGCACCCTTTTATATGAGGGTGGCAACATAACGGAATGCGTCGGCGGGCTTTCAGAGGAAGAGTTGGCCGCCGCATCGGGAGTCGTCGCACTGGTTTTACTCCTCATCCAGATGGGACTGATCCTCATAGTGCGCCGGCGCACCCGCGGATCGTAGCGACGCTGCACGATCGGCGACGGAGCGCCTTGGGACGGCGGTGAACTGCAACCGGCCCGGAGGCTTCAACCGTCGTAGTCTTCGAACTCCCACGCTCCAATCCGGCCGATCTTCTCCGCAAGTTCGCTCCACGTCGGAGCCTCCAGCACCGCTATCCGGTCGCTCAGCCACGTGGTCACCTCGGCGGGATGCAACTCGGGCACGAAGAGCCAATGGCGGCCGATGAGAAAAGAATGACGTTGCAGCTGATCGGCGAGGGCCGATGGGGTGCAGACGGTGAGCTGGAACCGTTCCTCGCCCGGCTCTCCCTGCGGGCCGACGTACACCTCCAGCAGCTCGCAGGCATGGGCAGGGTCGTCGATGCTCCGCCCGAGTTCGAGGTCTGGCCATCGGAAGGCGCCCATGTGTGCTCTCATCACCCAATGGTCGCGTAACAGGGTGAAGCCATGAGCGGGCTGTCAGCTTGGGAAGTGCGTCGATCACGCCTTGAGGAATGGTTGAGCTGGGTATTCGGCCGATCATGAGTGGCCGTGGTTGACCTCTCGCCACCTTGGTTAAGGCCCGCTAATGGCCCAACCGCCGCCAAGGTGACCACTGTTGTCGTACGAGCCTTGTCGCTCTGCCGCTCAGAGCGACTCTGTGTCTACGAAACCAACGATCCGCCCGACGTCGGGCATCAGCGCAGAGATCAAGAGCGACAGCGGCGAACTTAACGACGTCGCTTCTGCTCGCGAATCGCCGCCTCCAGGCGTAATCCAAGACCGATCAGCGCGGTGAACCATAAGCCCACGAGCCATGGCCATGACGGGAACCTACCGTCGAAGAGCAGAATGCCGAAGGACAGAGCGGCGCCGCCAACCAACGCAATAGACCCCAGCATGCGAACAGATACGACATCGTCGTCGGATCTAGGGCCAGGAATGTAGGGAGGCGGGGTCTCTGTAGGCTCAGTCATGCTGGAGAGAATCCCACAGTTGATCCAATGGACGAAATCATCCACCTGCGTATACCTGCTCATTGCGGAATTGGAGTTCCTCCACCGAAGACCCGGGGTGTACGGAGGGCGTTTAGCAGGTGGGGCGAGTGACACCCAGCTTCCGAGCACTGGCAGGGGACAGGGTCGGGGGTGACCCATCCCTGCCGTGTCAGGACTACTTGGGCCGGGAGAGGGGTGACCGGGTGGACCTCGACGCCCTGTACCCAGTTCGCGAGCAGTCCTTCGGTGCCGCTGGAGTCGACCAGGACGATCGAGATGGGCTGGCTGAGCTTCCCCCGTAGGGCGGACATCTCGCCTGAGTCGAGCAGGGTGTGAACATCCGCGTCGTTCAGGAGGTCCTGGGCCATACGAGGGTGACCACGACCGAGAGGTACGCACACGTGTCCACACCGTTGATGCGCGATGCCGGGGAACGGCCGCCTCCGCGCTCTGGGGAAAATCCTGAGCGTTGCAACCAGGACTGCAACCACGACACCTTTAGAGATCAAAAAGGCCCCCTCCCTGTGTCTCGGGAGAGGGCCTCTGATCTGCGGAGGCTCGGGGATTTGAACCCCGGATGGGCGGTAAACCCAAACCGCATTAGCAGTGCGGCGCCATAGACCTGACTAGGCGAAGCCTCCTGGTAACCGTTCGGCTCAGGACAGAGTACCGGCCATCCGGCGAGGCGGCAAAGCGGTTGGTGATCACATCACGGGCAAGGGTTGGGCGAGAGTTGTCCACAGGCGGTGGATAACTTTCACCACCCCTGTGGACAAACCAGGGAGTCCCCAGCTGGGCTCGACGGGAATCCTGTGGATTCCCGATTTGCGAGACGCTACATCTCAACAAGCGGACATGCTGAGACCCCTCGCCGCCCGAAGGGGCGGGAGGGGTCCCGAGTGGTGTCGGAGATCAGGCGGCCGGGTTGGCCTCGCCCTCGATCTCAATCTTGATCTTCTTGCCGACCAGGACGCCACCGGTCTCCAGCGCCTGGTTCCAGGTCAGGCCGAACTCCTCGCGGTCGATCTCGGTCGTGATCGAGAAGCCCCAGACGTCCTGGCCCCACGGGTTGGTGCCGGCGCCACCGTACTCGACGGTGAGCTCGACCGGCTTGGTGACGTCGCGGACGGTGAGGTCGCCGACGAGAGTGAACTCGTCGCCGGAGTGGCCGGCGACACGGGTGCTGCGGAAGGTGATCGTGGGGAACTTCTCGGCGGACAGGAAGTCGTCGCTGCGCAGGTGGCCATCGCGGTCCGCGACACCGGTGTCGATGCTCGCGGTCTTGATCGAGAGCTCCGCGGAGGAGTCCAGGGGGTTCTCGGCGATGGTGACGGTGCCGGAGAAGTCGCCGAAGTGGCCGCGGACCTTGCTCACCATCATGTGCTTGACGACGAAGCCGATCCGGGTGTGGGCGACGTCCAGAGCGAAGGTTCCGGCGGCGGGGATCTGAAGGTTCTCCCAGGTCCGAGTGGTCATGCTGTGCTCCCGATGAGAAGGTTGCTGAGTAGATGATTGCAGCAACAGATTTCTACACGAGGAATATTCCTCTCGTCAACTACCTTCGGATAGAGTGTGAACGTGATCCCCTTTGACGACTCCCGGCTGACGGCGATGGGCCTCCTGGCAGAGGTCTACACCGGCATCTCAGCCAAGACACATGAGTCCTTTGCGACCGCGGGGCTCTCAGAGATCGACTTTGAGACGTTGATCAGGTTGGCGCGCTCGCCGGGACGGCGGCTGCGGATGAGCGACCTGGCGGCGCAGACGAGCCTGTCCACCAGCGGGATGACCCGGGTCGTCGACCGGCTGGAGCGCGAGGGGCTGGCCATGAGGCAGGCGTGCGCCACCGACAGGCGGGCCTCCTACGCGGTCCTCACCGAGGCCGGCGCCGACCGGCTCAGCGGCATCCTCCCCCGGCACCTGATCGACATCGACACCTGGTTCACCGGCCTGCTCTCCTCCGAGCAGCTCAGCATCTTCCTCGACACTCTCAGAATCATTCGCGACGCCGTACGGCCGTGTGCCACCGCGGGAGCGGAAACCGAGTCCGTCCCGTCTTCCCATGGCTAGAACCGTGGGGTTCCGACTCTCACCTGGCCGGGAGGGCTCCGGTCGACGTTCGGGCGGACCGGTTCGGGCGTTGTCCCGCGGATCTCACTGTAGCGAGGCCCCACCTGATCGCGATGGGCGAAAGATCCAGGGGACAGGCGCTAAACCCGATGCTCCAACTCCCGTGGGTCGGAGAGCGTGAGGTCGCCGCGGAGCTTGGCCATTCCCCGGGAGACCGTGCTCTTGACGGTCCCGACGCTGATGCCCAGGGTCTTGGCGATCTCCGATTCGGTCATGTCCTCGTAGTAACGCAGGACGACGGCGGTCCGCATCCGGGTGGGCAGCCGGTCGAGGGCCTGCTCGACCCGCTCGGGCAGGTGGGGGCCGCCCGCGAGCATCGGTTCGGGAAGTTCCTCGGACGGATACTCCTCCAGCTTGCGCCGCCGCCACCAGGAGATGTTGATGTTGACCATCGTCCGGCGCACATAGCGGTCCAGGGCGGCGTGGTCCTGGATACGGTCCCAGGCGAGGTAGGTCTTGACCAGTGCCACCTGCAGCAGGTCCTCGGCGTCGCTCGGATTCCCGGTGAGCTGGTAGGCGGCACGCAGTAACGCCGGGCCGCGAGCAACGACATACTCGCGGAACTCCTCATCGGTCCCGCCGGCCACCGTGATCACCAGCCTGTGCTCCAGGTGCGTATGGTGGCCAGAATCGCAGCCCGAACCCATACTGCGGCTGAACCGAAATCTATGTTTCATCCCATCAACGGTAAAGATCGGCTTCGATGGGCGACGGAGCACGCAAGAGATACTAGATAGCGGTTTGTCATCGAGTGGACACCAATGCGTTCTACCAAGGAGGGGAACTGTAGTACCTGGTTGGACACCTGCCGTGATTATTGGTGGAGCGGACAGCGAGACTCCGCGAAGCGTGTGACGCTGACTGCGACACCTCGCAGAACCTGGGGAGCGACGATGCCCTATCTCAGCGCCGATCGCCGCCGCGCACTGGCGGCAGCCGCGCTCGGCCGGGCGGCGCAGGAGCCTGGCCCCCTCCCCGTCGAGGGTGAGTCCTTCCACTCGGTCAGCGGTGCGATCCTCGACGTCAGCCCACACCTGATCGTCATCGACACTCCGGACGGCCACGAGGAGCGGCTCGTCATCGCACCGTGGGCGACCGCCTGGCGTGGCGAGGCCGTCCCTCCGGCAGACCTTCCCGTGGGCTCCAACGTGATCATCAGAGCGCTGCGGGCCGGCCGGGTCGTGGATCGGATCTGGGCGGACATCACCAGGATCACCGGTGTGATCCAGTCGATCGACGCGAAGGGCAAGGACCACTCCGTGGAGCTGTACTGCGGGCCGCACCGCGGGCGGCGTACGATCGTCATCCCCTACCGCGCCTCGGGACGCCTGCGGGTCAGGCATCCGCAGTTCGAACCCGGCTACCTGTTCGACGCCATCGGGGTCCGCGAGGACGGCGTGGCACAGGCTCGACTGCCCGCGACCTCGCAGCCGCCCTACCGGTGGAAGGCCGTGCCGACGCCTCCGCCAGGCTACAGCGGCACGCAGTCGCGGATCTCGGGCACGGCCACCTGGTCGGACACCTTCGACTGCGGGGAGCAGGGGGTGGCCTATCCCATGTTGGAGCGGTCCGATGCCGCGTGCGACGACACCGGAGTGTCCTGCACCGGGCTGCCGTACCTGTCGCTGGGTTCGATGCTCAACGTACGCAACGTGTGCGCCGGGCGAACCTCGGTCCTGCCGATCGTGGCGTGCGGCTGTCTGGCCGGCCGGTTCTGCGACCGGTGCCTGGAGTGCGGCACCTCCCCTCGCGGCCGGATTCTTGAGCTGTCACCGAGTTCCTTCGTGGAGCTCGGTGGAGACCTGACCGCCGGATGCTTCAACGCCAGACTTGGAATGGGGTGACACGGATGCTGACGACGATCGCCGCCGGACAACTGCCGGTCCTGCTCCTGCTGCTGGCCGCAGGTACGGTCGCGAAGGTCTGGACCGTCGTGCGCGAGGCCGAACCCGGCATGCTGAGCAGGCTGGGGCCTGCCGTGCTGGTGCCCGAACGCTGGCGTAAGCACATGATGCTGGTCTGCGCGTTCGGCGAGCTGTTCCTGGCGTGCGGCCTGCTGGTGAGTGGCCGGCCGTTCTTCCGGTGGGCGGTCGTCGCGTTCTTCGCGGTGTCCACCTATGTCCTGTGGGAACTGCGGCGCCGGCGCCCGGACGTGGGATGCGGATGCTTCGGCGAGGTCAGTGCGGTACCGGTGGGACGGCGATCGCTGGGCCGCACCATGGTGCTGACGGCCATGTCCGCGGGGCTGCTGCTGACTCCGGAGATCTCCGGCTGGGAGGCGATCGCCGGTATGACGTGGACGCACCTGCCCTCCGTGATCGCCGGACTGCTGGTGCTCGCCGCGCTCTCGCCGGAGATCGAGGAGGCGGTCGCCAGGCTCCGCTACCGGGCCCCCTGTGAGCAGCGCCGCTTCGACCCGGCCACCGCGCTCGGCCGACTGCGGTCGAGCACGGTCTGGCGCTCGCACACCGGCCGGCTGACGAGCACGGAGCCGGTCGACAGTTGGCGGGAGCTGTGCTGGCGGTTCTTCGTCTACCCGGGACAGAGCCACGCGGGCGACCCCGTCGACGTGGTCTTCGCGGTCTATCTGAGCGGGCGCCATCCGGCGGTGCGGGTTGCCATGGTCGGCTCCGACGGGCGTCCGGTGGAGACCACGTCTCTTCCGGAATCTCTGCCGGTATCGGCCTGATGCTAGAGAACCCTAGATTCCTTTAGGCCCTGTCCGCGGTCAGACAGCGCTTCCCGAGACACAGGATTGGGCTCTATATGGCTCTCTAGCTTCCCCACTAGAGAGCCATATAGAGAGCTAGGAGCTCCCCCATAGTATATCGAACAATTGTTCGCTCAGACCGGTTGGGATCGCAGAAACTTTCCGAAGTGCGGCACGGTGAACGCGATCAGCCCTCGCTCCGCACTGTAGATCAGGCCTTTCTTGATGAGGCTGTCTCGGGCCGGAGAGAGGCTCGACGGTTTACGGCCGAGCCCTTCGGCCACCTCGGCGGTGGCGACGGGCTCGTCACCGATGGCGGCCATGGCGTGCATATAGTCGCGCTCGGCCGGGGTGGCCCGCTCGTAGCGGCTGCCGAAGAAGCCGACCGCGAGCTCCTCCTCGGCCTCCGGCGCGGAGACCCTGATGTCGTCGGCGGTGATCGGGCTGCGCAGCGCCAGGTCCCAGGCGACCTTGCCGTACGCCTGGACGAAGTAGGGATAGCCGTCCGCCGCCACGTAGAGGGCGTCCAGGGCGTCCTGGGTGAACTCCACGCCCTCGCTCTCCGCCGGGGCGATGAGCGCCAGGTCGGCCGCGTCGCGGTCGAGACGGTCGATCCTGGCATAGCGGAAGAGTCGCTCAGAGTAGCTCTTGCTGGCCGACAGCACGCTGGGAAGGTGCGGCAGCCCCGCACCCACCACGATCAACGGGCCGCCGCTCTGGGAGAGCTCGTGACAGGCCGCGCAGAGCGCCGAGACGTCGGGGGCCTGCACATCCTGCATCTCGTCGATGAACAACGCGATGCCGACACCCAGATCGGTGGCGACCCCGGCGGCGTCGACGAACAACTCGGTGAGGTCGATCTCCAGATCCCCGGAATCGGCGCGTCCCCGCCCCGCGGGCACGTCGATCGCGGGCGACCAGTGCGAGGTGCCCTTGGCCGCGGACGGGTCGCGCATCGCGAACGCCTTGAGCACGCCGAGGAACTCCTCGATGCGCTCGGGTGCCCGGTGCCTGGGGGCCAGCTCGCGGACCGCCATGTGCAGGGCGGCGGCCACCGGACGCCGGATCGACTGGTCGGGCCTGGCCTCGATCTTCCCGGTGCCCCACAGCCGCTGCATGGCCATCGATTTGAAGGTGTTGAGCAGGACGGTCTTACCGACGCCGCGCAGCCCGGTGACCACCATGCTGCGCTCGGGGCGCCCGCGGGCCACCCGCTCAAGGACGATCTCGAACTGCTGTAGCTCACGGTCGCGGCCGGCGAGCTCTGGGGGGCGCTGTCCGGCACCTGGAGCGTAGGGATTGCGCACGGGGTCCACGCTCTCGGACTTTATGACGGGATATAGCGGTCGGCTTAGATTTCCGTAGAAAGAGCTACGGCGTGTCGCACCGCGCTCCACCGGCACCCGAGGAAACGGAGCGTGTGTCGCGAGCATCGCCATGGCACACCCCTTCACCTGGGAGGACGTCAGCCCGAACCCGTGTTCGATCCCGTGCCCATGACTGTAGCGCGGGTTCGAACACAGGCGCGATACGTTTCGATGAAAAGCCTTCCCAAGGAACCCGGGTTCGCGTGCCAAGCAGCTACAGATCGGGGCGTAAGCCGCGCCACGGACAGGCCCCGGAGCCACTCCGGCCTCAAAGAACGGCCGGCGGGTCGTCTCGTCGGCCATGAGCGTTCAGTCCCGGACGGTCAGCCCCATCGAACGCGCGGTGCCGGCGACGATCTTCTCGGCCTGGTCCAGGTCCGCGGTGTTGAGATCGGGCATCTTGCTCCTGGCGACCTCCCGCAGTTGCGCGCGGGTGATCGTGCCCGCCGCCTGATGCCCCGGGCGGGGGCTGCCTCCGTCCAGACCGATCGTCCGGCGGATCAGCGAGGCCGTGGTGGGCACCTTGATCGCCAGTTCGAACGAGCGGTCCTCGAACACGGTGACGACGACGGGGACCACGAATCCCCGCCGGTCCTGCGTGGCGGCGTTGTACCGGCGACAGAACTCCATGAGGTTCAGTCCCAGCGGGCCGAGGTCCTTGCCCACGGCGGCGGGGCCGGCCTCACCGGCCGGGAGTTGGAGCTTGGCGGTCCTGCTGACCTTCTTCTTCGACATGTCCGGCAACCTAAAATCTCCAGTTACTGGAGACTCAACGGAATAATGACCGCATGAGCTACACGATCGGACAGCTCGCCAGACTCTCCGGTCCGCCGGTGAAAACGATCCGCTCCCACTCCGACATCGGGGTGCTTCCCGAACGCGGCCGCACCCGGAGTGGCTACCGTCTCTACGACGACTTCCGCGCCTCCCTGCGCGAGATGGGCGGCGAGTTCCGGGAGAGGGCCGGCGAACTCGATCCGACCGCCTGGCACGAGGCCGACATCCTGATCACGGAGAGGGCGTCGGCCGGGGTGCGCGACGGCGTGGCCCGGATCCTCGCGCTCATCGTCGACGCACAGGAGCGCACCCCGGAGTCGGTGCCACGGGACCACACCGAGCACGACTCGCGCGATACCGGGAGCCGGTGGCCACGGTCAACGGCACCCCCGACCGACGGATTCCATGATCACCAATGAGTGAATCACCGCCGCGATCGCCCGCCACCTTGGGTAATTGATCAATTACAATGAACTGTTGTCCCTTTTGTCCGTTTTGATGGGAGGCGGCACGTGGCAAGATCTAAATTCACGGCCCGTACCCGGGCGGCGCTCGCGATGACCGTCGGCTGTCTGGCGGCCGCCTCCTGCGGCACGGCCGGCTCCCGGTCCGTGCCGGTCCAGCCCACGTCGTCCGCGCGGCCGACCTCGGCGGCATCGGAGCCGGCCGCCGCGACGGCGACCCCGACGACGACACCGACGACGACACCGGAACCCGGTACCGCGACACCGACCCCGACAGGCCCGCCGAAGTTCTCCGCGAAGATCTCCCCTGTCACCCGTCAGCTGCTCGAATACTCCTGGCGGCCGGGCTGCCCGGTCCCGCTCGGCGACCTGCGGCTGATCACGATGACCTACTGGGGCTTCGACGACAAGCCGCACACCGGCGAACTGGTGGTGAACAAGAGCGCGGTCGACGACATCGTCTCGATCTTCCGGCGCCTGTACGACTGGCGCTGGCCGATCAACAAGATGGAGCTCGTCGACGTCTACAAGGGCGACGACTTCGACTCGATCGACGCCAACAACACCTCGGCCTTCAACTGCCGCCCGGCGACGGGATCGAGCAGCTGGTCCAAGCACGCCTACGGCCGGGCCATCGACATCAATCCGCGCGAGAACCCGTACGTTTCGTCGAACGGCTCGGTGGCGCACAGCAACGCCCGCAAGTTCGCCAAGCGCCCGGTGCAGGCCCCCGGTGTGATCAACCCGGGCGACCGGGTGGTCAAGGCCTTCCAGGCGAAAGGCTGGGAATGGGGCGGTTACTGGTCAGGTATCAAGGACTACCAGCACTTCTCCAAGGGTGGGGGCTAAGAGCTGGGAAAACGCTCATTCCGTCACCCCCTGGGCCGTGCCTGGGCCGTGATCTTCAAGACGATCTTCGTTCGTGGGTCGTCGAAGGGCCCCGTCGATGGTCTTGCGCATCCGCTGCTCCGAGGACGGCATCAGGTGCCCGTACACGTCCAGCGTGAACTTCGCGCTGTGGTGGCCAGCCCACTCGGAGACGGCCGTGATCGCTTCGCCCTCGGCGAGCAGCAGGCTGACGAAATAGTGCCTTAGAGCGTGCATTCCGTGCTCACGGAATCGCTGGCCGCGCTTCTCGCCCGGCCCGAGCTTCGGCACGATGCCGGCGGTCTCGATCGCCGTGTGCCAGCGTTCGTTGAACCGATCCCGGAAGATCGCCCCGCCATAGGTGTTGCCCGGCATGCTGAAGAACAGCTTGACCGTCTCCGGGTCGCCGTCGAGGTCGGCCCACGGGAGGGTCACCTCGATGGGCGGGAACTCCCTCATGTGCTCCGCGAGATCCACCTTGACCAGCTCGGCCAGGGGGACCTCGCGCGTCTTGTCGCCCTTGGGGAGCGCAAAGACCAGCTTCCCCTTGATCACCTTGACCTGACGGCGGACCTCAACCACGCCCCGCAGCCAGTCGATGTCATCCGGAGACAGCCCGAAGATCTCACCCTGCCGCAAGCCGATCCCGGCGCCTACCGAGACCGTCGCCTGGAACTGCCGCGGCAGGGCATCGGCTGCCGCCCACACCTGTTCCATGCTCCACGGTTTGATCTTTTTCTTTACTACTGTCGGCAGAACGACCGCGGTGGCTTTGACAGGGTTCTTGGTGATCAGCTCATCGCCGATCGCCACCGAGAACACGAGGCCGACGTGGGCCATGATGACCTCGATATAGCTCGGAGCGAGCCCCGACTTCTCCATGCTCTTCACGAGCTGCTGGATCATGCTGGGGCGCCGCGCCAGGAGACCGATCTCCTTCTTCCCGATCACCGGGTACACGTGTTTGGCCAGCCGCTCGCGCATCTTGCCCCCGGTGCCGGGGGCAAGCGTCCGGCTCTCGATGATGTCCTCGGCAAGCTTCCTGAAGGTGACCTTGCCCGCGTCGGGGGCGATGTACGTGCCCCGCAAGACGTCGGCCTCGACCTCCTTCTTGAAGTTGTCCGCGTCGGCCTTCTTCACGAAGGACTTGTTGCGCTCCTCGCCGTCCGGATCGAGGTAGCGGACGCGCCACCGCTTGCCCTTGCCGTACCGAGCCGGATCCCGCTCCATGACCGGCTTGCCCGTCGGACCGACGACGAACTTCCCATCGGGGCCACGCTTCCGGCGCATCCAGCGATCATCGATGTGAGCCATCAGCCCTCCGAGTCCTCGTGGCCGGCGGTATCGCCCTCGCCGGGGAACCGGGCATACAGGACGCGCCCGCTGGCCTGCACCTCGTCGCTCATTCCCTCAGCGAACCGGTCTTGCCAGCTCTGCAAGGTAGACATGACATCCGGATCGGGCAGTTGGAGTTCCGGGGCGTCCTTGAGGTAGCTCGGGAGCGATTCACCACCTATCCCCTCCAGCCCTTCCCACAGAGTGAGGAACGCGTGCCAGGCCTCCAGCACTTTGAAGGCCCACGCCATCCCCCAGCGGGTCACTGGATCCAGATCCTCCGCACTCTGGGCGGAGGCCGGAATCCGCTCCATGAGCGCCAGGGCGAAAGACTCCACGTCCTCTACCCACTCACCCAGCACCTCGTTCACCTCGTCGGACCGTAGCTCGGAGCTGGATCGCAGCCGGTCTACGGCGTAGCGGATCTCGCGGTCAGAAGGAGATGCCGCGGTAGCCATCGAGTCGACGTCGACTCCCAGCACCTTGGCGATCAGGTGTGCCTCGTTCAGACGTACCGGGCGCTCGCCCGTCTCGATTCGCTGAACGGTCGGCTGGTGGAAGGGGAGCCCGTATGCCTTGAGCTGACGCGCGAGGTCGGTCTGGGTCATCTTCCGCGCTTCTCGGAGACGCTTCATCTGCTGGATGAAGTTGTATTCCCACATCGCGTGCGGGTTCGGCTGGTCTTCCACGACCGCAAGATATAACGGTTTGTAGATGCTTGTAAACGCTGGCAGTTGCGTGGAGTATCGGTCGTACTAAATAATGATCCGAAGATCGCAATCTACAAAGCCGCATCTGGCGCGAAGCGGCCCGACAGGGATCGTCGCCAAACATCCCCCTGCCGGGCCGTGAACCCCATCCGTTTGCCGAATTACCAGCTCAGGACAGGTCGAATGAAGACTACACACGCGCCCCGGCGCACCCCCAGCGCTCGCCCTGCGAACGACCGGCTCATGCTGCTCCCCGAGGTCGCCGACTACGTCCGGCGCACCGAGGCCACCCTCCGATACCTGCGACACGTAGGCGGGCCAGCCGCGCCGCCGCTCTGGCGTCAAGGTCGCAGGCTGGTCGCGTGGAAGAGCGAGGTTGACTCCTGGCTCGACGCACAGCGCGATGAAGACCCGCAGGCGGCTCGGCGGCTCGCGTGACCAACCCGCCCAAGTACGGCGGCAGCATCTTCCCCCAGCACGCCAAGCTCCTCATCGACTCCGCCATCAGTGTCGAGGTGGCCAAGGCCCGCGGCTACGTCTCCGTGGACACCAAGGCCCGACTCGACGCTCTCAACTTCGCCAAGGTCGGCCAGCGCATCCCCGGCCTGCTCATCCCGATCCGCGGCGCCGACGGCCTCGTCAAGATGTACCAGTACCGCCCCGACAACCCCCACGTGGACGACAAGGGCAAGTCGCGGAAGTACGAAATGCCCGTCGGCGTCAGGATGGCGGTGGACATCCCCACCACGATTCGCCACCAGATGGGAGACCCCAGCGTCCCGCTGTGGATCACCGAGGGATCCCGTAAAGCCGACGCAGCGGTCACCGCCGGCCTGTGCTGCATCGCGCTCCTGGGCGTCTGGAACTGGAAGGGCACCCCCGGCAAGGTCACCCTGCCCGCGTGGGAGGACATCGCGATCAACGGCCGCGACATCTTCGTGGCCTTCGACTCCGACGTCATGGAGAAAGACTCCGTCGCCCAGGCCCTCGACCGGTTCGGCGCATGGCTGCAATACCGCGGCGCCCGCGTCCAACTGGTCTACCTGCCCGACGGCGAAAACGGGGCGAAAATCGGCCTCGACGACTTCATCGCGGCCGGCGGCACCATCGAGCAGCTCCACAGCTTCGCCCGCAGGATCGAGCGAGCCACCGAACGCCCTGGCTCCGGCAAGGGCCCGTCACAGGCCGACGTCCTGCTCGACCTCGGTGCCGAGCGCTACATCCTCGGGCGATCCAAGGCGGGCGAGCCGTTCGCCGTGGCCAAGGACGGGCCCTACCTCGCCCGCCTGCTGCGAGGCGGACAGCACTCGTTGCGCGCCGAGCTCGCCGCGGCCTACCGGGAAACCTCCAGGCGCGCCGCTTCCAACAGCGCACTCGCCGACGCGATGCTCGCCATCGAAGGACAGGCACAGGCACAGGCCGCCGTAGAACTTCACCTACGCACCGCGCCAGACGGTGCCGGTGGGATCCTGCTCGACCTCGGACACGACGACGGCGCCATCGTCCACATCACCCCCGCAGGATGGGAGATCACCTACCCGACCTCGGGCCCGCTGTTCCGGCGCACCGAGGTCACCGGCGAACTCCCCACCCCCGTACGAGGTGGAAACGTCGAAATGCTGCGCTCGCTGATCAACGTCGCAGACGAGTATTGGCCCCTCCTGCTCGGCTGGCTCGTCGCGGCATACGTGCCCGACATCCCCCACCCCGTGGGACTACTCATTGGCGAGCAGGGTACGGCCAAGACCACCACGGGCAAGATGCTCGTCAACCTGATCGACCCCTCGGCCGCGCCCATGCGGGCCATGCCGCGCGATGAGCAGAACTGGGGAGTGGCCGCCTCCGCGTCCTGGGTCGTCGGCATCGACAACCTCTCCACAATCCAGCCGTGGCTGTCGGACGCCATGTGCCGCGCCGTAACCGGGGAGGCCCTGGTCTCTCGCCGCCTCTACACCAACAGCGACCTCTCCGTGCTGCACTTCCGCCGCGTCCTGCTGCTCACGAGCATCGACACCGGCTCACTCCGTGGGGACCTGGCCGACCGGCTGCTCTCCATCGAGCTTCACCCCATCCCTGAAGAGCGTCGTCGAACAGACCGCGAACTCACCGAGGCGTACGCCGCGGCTCACCCGAAGATCCTCGGCGCGCTGCTCGACCTCACCGCGCAGATGCTCGCCGCACTCCCCGAGGCCCGCCGGAATCTCACCGCGCGCCCCCGGATGGCGGACTTCGCCGAGATCCTGGCCGCCCTCGACTCCGTGCGGGGAACCAGCACGCTGAGAAGCTACTTGGACGCGCGCGACCAGATCGCCGCCGACCTGATCGACGACGACCCCATCGCCTCCGCCGTACGCGACATCGCCAGGGAGCACGGCACCTGGACCGACACCCCCGCGCAGCTGCTTGGCCTCATCGAGGCTCGCACGTTCGCCCCCCGGCCGAAGTGGTGGCCAAAGACCGCCGGCACCTTCTCTGGCTACCTGACGCGCTCGACACCCGCTCTTCGCAAGATCGGCATCGAGGTCGAGCGCAAGAAGATCAAGGGGAAGCGGCTCATCTCGCTGACGATCAAGGGTGACGACCCCACCCCCGAGAGCGTCACCCCAGAGGGCGAGAGCGTCACCCCAGACAGGGAGAGCGTCACCCCCCTCGTCACCCCGATGCCAACTCGCTGGCCTGCGACGGATGGAGAAATGTCCGGTTGGGGTGACGAGGGTGACGCTCTCGTACCCCCTCCCTCTGTTGAGGCGAGAAAAAGCGAAGGGGGGCAGGGGGCACGTCATGCGGACGAGCACGCAAATGGAGATGGGGCGTCATCGAGCGTCACCCTCGTCACCCTCGACCCCCGCAACATGGGTCACTGCGCCCGATGTCGCAGACCGTGGCTCGTCAACGGCCCACACGCCACAAGCAAGCTCTGCAGCGACTGCCAGAAGGAGAGCGCAGCATGAACACCGCCACCACCGCCCTACTCGACCAGGCCGGCGCCGCCGTCAACCACTCCCTCCGCTCCCTCGCCCACCTCGCCCACCGCCTCAACGGCACCCTCGGCCACAGCGAACCCGGACCCATCAGCACACACATCCTCGAACGACTCCACACCGGCCTCACCCGCGGCACCACCGGCTTCTGCACCCACCTGTCCTCCACCGCCCCCCAACCCGCGTTCTGGGTTCCCTGGGCAGCCGGAAAGATCCGCTGCGCCCCCTGCGCCGACCGCGCATACCAGCGCATCAAGAACACCCGCGAAGACCGGAAGTGCGACCGGTGCAGGCGCACGATGGTCACCACCAACACCCTCGGCTGGCAGCTCCCCGCCGTCATCCTCACCCTGCCCAGCGGACACGCCCGCTCCCTCCCCCCCGTACAAGTCCACTTCGCCCTGTGCACGCCCTGCCGGCAACTCGACCGGCCCGCCGCATGACGACCCCGCCCGCCCCGATGCGTCAACCCACAAGAAGCGCGTACACGCGCGCGAATGACCGGTCACTCCTGCCCCACGCGCGATCGTGTGCGCGGGCGCGTCAGGCGACCAGATGACGGACGTCCGCAGCTTCGCCCGGTCACTCCCCCCGCGCGCGATCGCGCATGCGCCCGCGTCAGGCGACCATCCTGCGTCCGTACGGTTCGAACGTTCCCAGCCGGACGACGCGGAGCGGGAGCGCCTGGCCGCCACGCTCGGCGCCCTGCTTCGCTCCCTGCGTGCCGAACGCCGCCTGTCCACCCGGGCCCTCGCCGTCCGCTCGACGGTGGCCCGGTCGACCATCACCCGACTGGAGGCCGGGGAGCGCCGGCCCCGGCCCGGGGTGTTGGCTGCGCTCGCCTACGGACTCGACCATGAGAACCCGGGCCCGGTCGCCGAGCTGCTCCAGGCCGCGGCCGCCGACTCCCTACGCCCCGACACCCCGCAGGGTCTCCGGAGACGTGCCCGCCGGTTCGGCAAGGCTCGCCGTGAGGTGAAGGCGCTCCGGGATGAGGTCGGGCGGGAGGCTGGTCGAGCCCGTGTCGCCGCGCGACAGCTCGCCCTCGCCGGGGCCCGCGCCTTCCCCATCCCCCCGGCCGGCAACCTCACCCGAGCCCAGCTCGACCGGCTGGAAGCCCAACTCGACCGCGCCGAAGCGCTCAGCGCCGAGTGTGAGCGCCTGTCTCGCCGCGCCCACGACCTCGCCGCCACGCTCGCCTGGCCATACCACCCGTTGGAGAGAACCCACCTTGAGCGACACCTTCAAGAATCCTGACCGGTACGACGTGACGACGGACGGCAAGCCCGACATCACGAAGATGCGGCGTCTCCTTCGCGAGCTACAGAAGGCCGAGCGGGGCCGGCGACTTGCCCAGGGCCGGGGGAAGCCGCGGACGCTTCGGGAGTGGGACATCTGGAGTGACGCGGTCAAGAAGCGGTTCGGCACCGGCGACGAGCCGGAGGAAGACGCCCTGTGAGCGCTCCTGATGAGCCGGGCCCGGCGCTCATCGCCACCGGCGCGTACCTGCCCGGGTCCGTCTGTGATCCCATCTGGCGGGTCCTGCGCGCCTACCTCGCCAAGCACCAGGCCGACGGAGGGCACATCCTCCCCGAGATCGTCACCGCCCTGGAAGTGCTGCGCGCGGCCGGGCAGCTGCACACCATCGCTTCCGGTCGCGGAAGGCCCTCGCTACCGGTCGCGGAAATCAGCGCATCCTCGTCAGAGCAGGCGCTGATCACCACCGACCAGTTGGCTGCCCGTCTCGGCGTGACCCCGCGGCAAGCCCGCAACATCGCCCGGGACAGGCATGTTCAGCCGGTGGCCCGGGGCTTGTGGAGAGCTGACGACGCCACCGCTTTGGAGGTGGCCAGAACACGGAGGTAACCCCTGTGCCCGACGAGCCCACACCCTCGCCCGCGCCGGCGCCTGTCACCCCGCCCGGGTGGCTTCCCGGCGGAGCTACCCCCGCCCCGCTGGTCTCCTCCTTCCAGCCGATGAAGCAGCCTCCCGCGCCGATGGGCCCGGCCCAGCATGATCCCGCCATCACCGCCGCGCAGACCCTTCAGGAGTCCTACGGGGCCCGCCTGGACGCGATCCGCAACGACTTCAACCTGTCGGATCTGGCCAAGGCCGAGGCTGTCGTTGCCGCCCACGAGCAGCACGGCGCCGAGTTGGAGAAGCTCGCCGGGGACTTGCAGGAGCGGCGTACCGCCCGCCTGGCCTACTTGCAGGGGCAGATCCCCAACGGTCCCGGGGTTCCCGCCGACGCCACCCCGGCTGATGCCGCGGTGATGACCACCGCGTTCCGTGCCGCCCTCAGTGAGGCCCGTACCGCTTCCCCGGAGCAGCGCGGCCAGATGCTCGCCGATGCCCTGCGGTTCGGCGACGAGCCCGCCCTACGCGCCGTGCTCACCGCGGCGGCCGATGTCGGGCAGGTGAAGCTGATCGACGCGTGGGCTCAGGCGGCCGGCAAGACGGAGGTGCTGGCGGAGATGCGGGCTTTGCGTGAGGAGATCGAGGGCCGCGGGCCCGGCCGGGCGTGGGCGTTCCAGGCGTTCCAGGCGGCCCGGCGCCCTGACGAGATGTTCACCCTCCCTGGCCTGCGGACCGCGGCCGAGCGGCAGGCACAGGAGCGCGCTCAGGCTTCCCGCCTCAACCCCACCTTCCGTCGATGAACAGGACCACACCCATGACGAAGACGAAGACAGACCCGGATCTGGCCATGAGCGAGGCCGAGGTGGACGCGATTCTCGGTGACGCCCTGGCCGACGCCGAGCAGGCTGAGCGCGCGCTCCAGGAGGCCGAGCAGGTGGCGCGCGGTGAGAGCCCGTCGGCTGGTCTGGCGGTGAAGGCGGCCGAGGTGACCCCGGCCCGGCTGGTCGAGTTGCGTGCGGCCGTCGACCTCGCCCAGATGCGCGTCTCCGCTGCCGAGCGCCGTACCGAGGCGGTGCGGGAGAAGCGCAAGCACGCCGAGTGGGAGTCCATCCGCGCCCAGATCCGCCAGGAGGCCGCCGCGGATCTCGACGGGGCTGAGAACGTGGTCGCCGCGCTGGACGTCTTCGAGACGGCTCTGAGGGGCTTGTGCGGGGCGATGGCGGACCACAACGACCGTGTTACCCGGTGGTATCGGATGATCGGGTCTGCGGGCATCGCTGCGACCCATGGTGAGCAGGCCGGCCCGGAGGGGTTCTCCCGCGAGATCAGCGCCGGGAGCGTCACGATCGGTTCGAAGGTGTACCGGCCGTTGGTGGCCGGGAAGTTCGTGGGCGCGACCGTCTTCCGGATCATGTCGCCGTACCCGCGCTCGTTCCTGAAGTGCTACATCGACCAGGAGATCACCGACAAGGGCGATTGGTACGAGGGCGTGTCCAGCACGCCGGTGGATCTGCGGGCGACGATCCGGCGGGACGCCTGACCCATGGCAGCTCCCCTCCCTGTAGGAGATGGCATCGCCGCGCGTCCCGGAGGATGGAGATTTTCCGGGGCCGCGGCCCATCACTTCGACGAGCACGCGGCCCGGTCCATCCCGGCCTACACCCTCGGCCATGACCTGATCGTCAGCCTGTCGGACTTCTTCGTTCGCCCCGGTGGCCGCGTCTACGACGTCGGATGCTCGACCGGCGCTCTCACCGCGCGTCTGGCCGCACGGCACCCGGCTGCCGAGGTGGTCGGGCTGGACGTTGAGCCGGACATGACCGCGGTTGCCCGGCTACGCCTGGCCGACGTGTCGGGGGCCGAGGTGGTCGATGCGGATGCGGCCGGCTACGACTTTGCCCCGGCTGATTTGGTCGTGGCGTACTACACGCTCCAGTTCACGCCGGTTGAGCAGCGCGCGGCCCTGGTGGCTCGGCTCGGCGCCGCGGTGCGTCCCGGTGGCGCCCTGGTGGTGTTCGAGAAGACCCTTGCCGAGTCCGCGCGCATGCAGGATCTCGCCGGCCAGGTGTACGCCGAGCACAAGCTGAACGGTGGCCACAGCCCCGCCGAGGTCATCGGCAAGGCGCGCAGTCTCCGAGGGGTCCTGACTCCGCTGACGTCGGCTCAGAACGTGGCCATGCTGCACCGGGCCGGGCTTGAGAGTGTGGAAGTCGTGCACCGGCATCTGCTGTTCGAGGGGTACCTGTCTGTCAAGGAGGTCGAGGCGTGAGGCAGATCGTCACCGAGTGGTTCCGGCTTCCTGCGGTCTGGCCGTTCCTGGCTTCGACGCTCACCGGTTTTGACCGGCCGGTCATTGTGTGGTCGGGGGCGTGCGGGACGGGCGAGGAGGCTTACTCCGCGGCGATCCTCCTGCACGATCACGGCATCGGCGGGCAGGTCCTGGCCAGCGATCTGGACGCCGATCTTCTGAAGGTCGCCGAACGCGGCCGGTATGACCGGGCGAACATCGACACCAATCTTCGTGAGGGCCGGCTGTCCCGGGTCCAGGTCGCCAAGCACTTCCGGCCCGTGCACGGCGGGTACGTGGTCGCTCCGCATATCCGTGAGCGTGTCATCTTCTCCGTGCGGGAGCTCGGCGTCGATGCGGTGCCCGCGTGTGATGTGGCGTTGCTCCGCAACGTGTGGCGTCACCTCGACCTCGCCGTGCAGGCCCGGGTGATGCGCGAGGTGCGCGAGCTCCTGCCTGTGGAGGGTCGTCTCGGTCTGGGGGGCGGAGACCTGCTGAACGCTCGGTTGGAGCCGGTTGAGCCGGTCGGCTTGTCGCGGTACTTCACCGAGGCGGAGCACAGCTGTATCTGGCGGCCGAGGTAGGCGCCTGAACATGGCGACGCCCCCGGCACCTCCTCCAGGTGCGGGGGCGTCGCTGTCCTCCCGGGCCTCCTGGTAACGCAGGAGTGTGAGCATGCCCGGAAGGAAGATCAGAGACGGAAGCGGTCGCGGAAGATCTCGCCCCGCAGGTCCCGGTAGTAGTGGTCAAGCCTCGCAAACCAACCAGCCCACCGCACCATCTCCTCGACGCTGCCGCACTCCTGTATGGCTTCCTGGCGGAGACGGTCCAGCTCGTCGGGGTCCGCGCCGCGCTTCACCGCCTCGGCGTGCATCTTGTCCAGCTCGCCGGGGGTCATAGCGGCGCCTTCTGCAAGGCCACGGGAAGCTGCTCGCAGTGGTCGAGCTGGCGGCACAGCTCGGCCGGGCCGTCAGCGTGCAGGGTGCGTGAGCACATGCTGTTCGGGTATGGGCCGGCCGCGTACCAGTGGCCGTTCAACTCCCATACCGCCCATCTGGGGAAGGTGTGGCCGATCACTCGGGCGAGCGCGGCGATCTGGTCGCCGGTCAGCGCGGCGCGGTCTGTGGTGCCATGCTGGTGCATGGGTCGGACCCTCCTGTCCGATCAAGAGCCCGTCCGACGGTTCCAGCGTCGTGGCGGGCTCGTCACGTTGAGCAACCGTCATGCACCAAAGTACGTTGCCCTAACCATGCCTGTCTATACCTATGAGCTTCTATGAGCGCAGCTCAGCTCCTACATACAGTCATGATCATGTACGAGTTCGACCCCACACAGCCGAAGTGGCGACAGATCTACGCCGTCATCCGCCAGCGCATCGAAACCGGCGAGTACCCGCCGAAATCCCTCATCTCCGAGGTGAAGCTGGAAGCGGAGTTCGGCGTTGCCCGCATCACGATCCGCAAGGTGACAGCGCAGTTGCGCGAGGACGGGCTGATCATCACGACGCCGGCCATGGGCTCGTTCGTCGCCGACCGCAGCTGACGCATGCGAACACCCTCACCCCGGCCTGTGCCCGGGTGAGGGTGTCGAGTGCAGCTGGCCGGCCTACGTGGCGACCGCGACCAGCTGGCCGAGGTACGCCTGGAGCTTCCGCGCCCGGTCCGTACCCACCGACATCCGCGTTTTGATCGTGCGGACGGGCGGCACCACACCGGCGGTGACGTCGCCGAGGAAGTTGCTCAGGGCGAGCGGGTACAGCGGATCGTCGTCCTCAGGTACGCCCTCCGGCTGTACCTCGCCCACGGCGAGGTCGTCGACTTCCCGCGGATCTCCCGGCGTCGCCGTCCCGGTGACCTGCACAGGTACAGCGGGCATGTGTACCTCGACCTGCTCGGTGAGCTTCAGGAGTTCCTCGACATCCCGCCATGCCCGCTCGACCTCGCCCACCGGCATCTCACCGGAGGCGACGATCTCGAGCGTCGCTCGAGTGGCTGTACCTCGCCGGATCATGCCCATGAGGAGTTCGTAGGACAGCACCAGGGCGACCGCCGGCCACGCGGCGACGATCGAACCGACGGGGCCGTGAGCCCACCCGGTCGCGACGTTCGCGGCGAGGGTGGCCAGGATGCCCAGGGCGAGCGTCCACCGCGCCAGAGCAGGCACAGGGAGGCCTCGGCGGGCCGCGTCCAGCAACACCATGGAACTGGCGAAGATCGCGCCGTCGATGGTGAGCGGAACGAGGTACGCGGTGAAACCGGACTCGCCGTTCGCGGTGACGACCTCGAAGGCGTGCTGGTAGGACACGATCGCGGCGACCGCGGCCAGGAGGACGACCACGAGGGTCGTACAGAAGCGGATCACCACTTCACCCGCCGAGCCGGGCCGGGGCCCTTCGCGCCGCGCGCCAGGGCGGCACCGAACTCGGCGTACGTCTGCACGGTCAGCAGCTCGAAAATGCTCCCCAGCGCCTCTGCCGCGTGCGGCGGGATGTCGAGGGTGCCGTACGGGGCGAAGTCCGCGCCCCAGGTGACGCGGATCAGCGGGTCCTTCAGGTGGCCGGCCTTCTGCGGCTGGCAGTAGATGACCTCGACGGTCCGCTGGCCGAGGTCGAGGTCGACGATCTGCCGGGTGTGCTCGACGTCAGGGCCGGGGTTGTGGGTGGAGTCGCACCAGGGCAGGGGGCAGGGCTGCCAGCCGGGCGCGGGGTTGGGTACGGTCGGTTCCACGATCGCATCTCCTGGATGAATCAGGGGGTTGGTGGTCCAGGCCCCCGACCGGTGCTGAGAACACCGGTCGGGGGCCGTTCTGCTATGAGGAACAGCCACCCTGACGGGCGGCCGTGATGAGGGTCTGCAGGTGGGTCGCGAGGTGCTCGGCCTGCTCCAGGGTGAGAGTGCCGTCGCTGCGCTCGTCGTCGGACAGCACGATCAGCACCGGCCCGCCCGGGTCCTGGCGGAACCCGGTCATGAGGTCGGTGTGCTCGTCGACGTGTTCCAGGTCCGACTCGTGTTCGACGTCGACACCGCCCGCGTGGTCGGTGCGGCACCAGGACGGGCAGGGCGAGACCGAAGGGGCGGGGATGGCCTCCAGGGGCTCCCAGACGCCCCCAGGGGCGCGGGACACGACCTCGGCGTCCATGGGCAGGCCACCGCGCCTCTGAACGCCCTTCAGCGTGTCGAGCAGCTCGGCGACGTTCTCACCCGGGTAGACACGCGGCCCGATGCCTTCGGCGGTGCGGACGGTGCCACGCACCCCCGTCTCACGGGGCGCCGGCGACTCATCGGCTACGGGCTGCTCCTGGCGCTCAACGACCTCGAGAGAGTGGAGCTTCAGGCAGGAGCGGCAGGAGCGGCAGGAGACCGGCTCGGAGGTGGACTCCAGGGCGCCGGAGGTAATGCGAGTCGGGCACAGGGGGGCGCCGTCGGCGGTGGAGGCGTGGACGGTGCCGGTGGAACGGGTCCGCAGGTTCACGGGAAGAGCGGGAGGGGTGCGGTCGAGCTTGGTACCGTGCATGGTGGATCTACTTCCTGATAGCGCAGGTGGTGATCAAGGGCCTGTTCCGGTGGTTGCACACCGGGGCGGGCCCGCTTTCTTTGTGGCTACACGGTATCGAGAAACCTTGTGGCTACACAAGACGTGTGTCAGGATTTCCATGTGACCACACAGAAAAAGACTCCAGGCGACGATTCGAGCCATACTCCGATCCGCCGGTTTCGCGCCCCCGATGATCTTTGGGAGGCGTACGAGTCGGTCTGTCGACGCGTCCTCCAGCGAGAGCGCTCCGAGGACCTGGTCGAGCACATGGTGACCACCGTCCGCGAACACGGAGACGCCAAGGAACTGGAGAAGCTGGCCAGGGCCGAGGCCGAGCTGTCCGAACGTCGCGCCCGGAAAGGCGGCAGGCCCCGCAAGGAGACCTGACGGCCTCTGGGCCGTTCCTGGGCCGTCACAGGGCCGTTTTCTGCCAATCACAGCAAACGTCAACAGTAGGCAAAAACGCAGGCCACGCAGGGTGCGACCGGCATACCCCCAGGTCACAGAATCGCAGCTAGAAGAACCAGCACTTCAGCAAGGGCGGCGGCTGAGGCCCGTGGCCCGGCGTCTCGTCCCCCTGCTCCCGCCGCCGTGACCGTCCGGCCGGTGCGGGCGGGGCCACTCCGCCGGGTCTCCCCGTGCTCGGTGGCCGTGTCGCCGATCGAGGTGGCTGATTCCACCATCTGTGCGGATCCGACCCCGACAGCGACCCGAAGTAGAGGACCATCCGGCGACTGCCCTAATCTGGGACGACGAGGGGAGTACTTCCCAAGAGTCGATCCGGTCAGTACGGACGTTTCATAACGTCCCCGGGCGGCCACCTGCACAGTGTGGGTGAAGGAGACCTCGAACGGCCAAGCACGTTCGAGGAGGTTTCATGCCCACCGAGGCATTCCTGTCAGCAGCCAGTCTTGAAACGATCGGTTCGCCACAACTGTGGACCATCACCGTGGCCGCTCTGCTGTTGCTGCTCGCCGTGGACTTCATACTGACCCGGCGGCCGCACGAGGTACGGATGCGCGAGGCTGTGGGCTGGTCGGTCTTCTACCTGGCACTGCCCCTGATCTTCGGCGTCTATCTGTGGGGGGTCTTCGGGTCCGGCGTGGCGGTGGAGTTCTTCACCGGCTACGTGGTGGAGAAGTCCCTGTCGGTGGACAACCTGTTCGTGTTCATGCTGCTGCTGTCCGCCTTCGCTGTCCCGGTCGCCCTGGCCCAGCGGGTCCTGCTGTACGGCATCATCGGGGCGCTGGTACTGCGGGCGATCTTCATCGCTTTGGGGGCCGCCGTCCTGCAGAGCGGCACCTGGGCGTTCCTGCTGTTCGGCGGGATACTGATCGTCACCGCCGTGAAGATCATGAAGGACGCGCTGAGCGGGACGGAGCAGCAGGTCGACATCTCCTCCATGCGCACGGTCCGGCTGCTACGGCGCTTCATGCCGGTCACCGACGACTACCGTGGTTCCCACCTGGTCGTTCGTGAGGGCGGCCGCCGTGCCCTGACCCCGCTGGCGCTGGCCATCGTGGCCGTCTTCGCCACCGACATCGTCTTCGCCGTCGACTCGGTGCCCGCGGTGTACGGCGTGACCGAGGACCCCTACCTCGTCTTCGCCACCAACGCCTTCGCCCTCCTGGGCCTTCGCGCGCTCTACTTCGTCCTCCTGGGCTTCCTGGCGAAACTGCGGCACCTGAACCACGGACTCGGCATCATCCTGGCCTTCATCGGGATCAAGCTCGTCCTGCACTGGGCGCACGGTGTCTGGACGTGGATCCCGGAGATCCCCACTCCGGTCTCGCTGGGCGTCATCATCGCGGTCCTGGCCACCGTCACGGCCACAAGCCTGTACGCCAACCGCCTCGACGCGAAGGTCGCCTCCGCACCCGCCGAACGCGGGTAGCCGGGCGAGGACACGAGCACGGGGCCGCGCGGCGGCCGTCCGGGTCCGACCGGTCATCCGGTCGGCGAGGCTCAGCCGTACGCGGGTGAGAGGCGGGGCTGAACCAGATCCCAGCGGTTGCCGTACAGGTCCTGGAAGGCGGCGACCGTGCCGTAGGGCTCGTGCCGCGGAGTCTCCTCGAAGGTGACGCCCGCCGCCGGCATCCGCTCGTGGTCGC
The DNA here is from genome assembly GCF_040678965.1 of Streptosporangium sp. NPDC049248. Lineage (NCBI taxonomy): Bacteria > Bacillati > Actinomycetota > Actinomycetes > Streptosporangiales > Streptosporangiaceae > Streptosporangium > Streptosporangium sp. NPDC049248. The sequence goes on along the minus strand of NZ_JBFAQY010000033.1, from coordinate 5,295 downwards.
GGGCGAAGTCGTCTGTGTGGAGGAACAGGCCGGCCCTGCCGCCGGTCCGGTCGCCGACGCGGGCCTCCTGCTCGGGACCGTCGGCGCGCGCGAGCAGGAGCGCCGTCTCCCGCGGGCCTCGTGGGCGGACCGTCACCCAGCGCCCTCCCTCCCCCTGCGGCCTGTCCTCCAGGAGCTCGAAGCCGAGGAGATCGACTACGGCCACAGCACCCACGTCAGCCACCATGCCCAGACCAGACCCGAGCGGCGGGCCCTGAAGAGGTCGCTCCCCGGTCGTAGGCCACCTGGCCGGGAAGTGGCCAGGATGTCGTCGACGATCCCCTTCGGGGCGAACAGGTCGACGATGGGGAGGATCCAGCCGAGCACCAGGTACGGCGCGGCGTACACGTGAAAGACCCCTGGAGAGATCGCGTACGAGTTGGCGCGGGCGCGTAACAGCCAGCATACGAAGGCGATTCCCGCCAAAAGGCAGAGGATCGGGAAAAGGAGGACGGCCGGGGAGAGGAGGAGCGTGTACAGGGCCTCCCACTCGTAGACCAGTCGCCAGAGCCGGTCCCCCTCGTAGAGGATCCGCAGCCCCGACAGGCCCACGGACACGATGGTGACCAGAGCGATCAGGGTGATGGCAACGGTTGCGAACGCACGGATCGGGCGCAACGGGCGAATGTGCATAGAGAACGCGCTCGACTTCATGCGAGTCCTTTAGCGGGGGCCGGGGTACGCAAGTATTGCGGATCTGGCATAGCCGATATAGAGGTATTTCTGACCGTCAGCGGAAGGCTTGTCCGCTTCCGCGAGGTGCGCCGCGGCCCCTCACCCGCGAGCGTTGACCTGCGACAGGTCGCCGGGAGCACGGGCGGGAAGGCCGACCCGGTCCGGTGCCGCCGGACCAGGCTGATGCATCATTGGTCCATGGCGGCCAGGGATGGGGACGGTTGGGCCCAATGTGAGCGCGGGCACCGGCACTGGGGCGTGTACGGGGCGGCCGGGCTGCTCGCCGTCCACCACGACGCCACGGGGAAGCCGCACATCCTGATGCAGAAGCGTTCCCTCTGGAGCCACCACGGCGGCACCTGGGGACTGCCCGGCGGTGCCCGCGACAGCCACGAGGACACCGTCACGGCCGCCCTGCGTGAGGCGTTCGAGGAGGCCACGCTGGACAGCACCGGCCTGCGGATCCAGGGCGTCTACCTCGACGACCACGGCGGCTGGTCCTTCGAGACAGTGATCACCGAGGCCGTGGAACTGCTGAAAGCGGTTCCCGGCAACAGTGAGAGCGCCGACCTGCGCTGGCTTCCCGCCGAGGAGGTCACCGCCAAAAAACTTCACCCCGGCTTCGCCGAGACCTGGCCGGTGATCGCTCTCGCGCTCGCCCCCTCCCTCATCGTCCTCGACATCGCCAACATCGTGGGCGCCCGCGCCGAGCACGGCTGGTGGAGGGACCGCGCCGGCGCGGCGGCCAGGCTGCTCACCGAGGTCGGCACGCACGCCGCCGGTGGCCTGTGGACCGTACCCGGCCAGATCCCGGCCCTGGCGCGCTGGTTCCCCCGGGTGACCGCGATCGTCGAGGGGGCCGCCCGGGACACCCCTCCGGTGTCCGGCGTCTCCGTGATCGCCGCACCGGGAAGCGGGGACGACGCGGTCGTCCAGGCCGTGCGGGACGCCCGCCCGTGGGAGCGCATCCTGGTCGTCACCGCCGACCGGGGGCTGCGCGAGCGGGTCACCGAACTGGGCGCCGAGGTCGCCGGTCCCCGGTGGCTGCTCTCCCAGTTGTGACGTTTCACGTGGAACATCTCAAGGTTCGGTGGCCGGGGCGGCCTGTGGTCTCAGGTCGCGGGTGGCCCGGTGGAACAGCCAGTAGCTCGCCGCGGCGACAACGAGGAAGAGCAGGCGGGCGGGCTGGGGGATGTCCAGAATGAGCAGGCCGTCGCTGAGCGAGTGGAGCAGGGCCGCCGTCATGAAGGCGGCGATGATGGGGATGGTGACAACGGCACGGCCTCTGATCTGCCAGGCCCCGAAGGCCACCGCGCACACCAGACCGGTCCAGACGAGGTGGCTGAATGGGGTGGTGAGACCGCGTATGAGGAGAATCGTGCCCGCACCGACGGCACCGCCGTTGTTGGCGATGCTCTTCCAGGCGTAGGCCATCGATTCCATGATCGTGAATCCGGTCGCGCAGGACAGGCCGAGTGCGACCCCCGCGGCCTTGGTGAGATGGCGCCCGGTGAGGGCGACCGCGAGAGGTGGGACGAGTTTCGCGGGTTCCTCGATCCATCCGACCCGCAGGATCGAGGTGCTGTTCTTCTGGGAGATGAAAAGCGAGTCGAAATAACCGCCGAGCAACAGGGCGACGCCCCCGCCGAACAGGAACATCCCCATCAGCGTCATGGCCGGCACGCTGGTGGCGATATGAATACGGTCGTGGATGGCGAGCAGGAGCGCGATGGGCCCGGCCGCGGCCCCGTAGAAGAAGGCCGCGGGCATGACCGCCTGGTTGCCGGCCGCCTGCATCATGGCGATGAGCGAGAAGGATAGAACGATCATGGCGATCCACGCCTTGAACCATCGATGCCGATAGAAGCGCAAATGGTCTCGCATAATGATTAATTCCCCGATACACCTGCCCCAAATTCGGGCGAATTGTCCATATTTATCTAAATATCGACTCCGCCACAATGACCACACCGATAATCATGAACACCACGGGCACCAGCCAGGCGCCCGTCCGCTCCACCAGCTCGATGATCTTCCTGTGCGACCCGAGCCAGGAGGCCGCCGCGCACCAGACCGCGACAAGCAGCGCGAACACCGCCATCGTGAGGGCACTGGCTGCCGGACCGATCGTGCGGAACAGCGGGGTGTAGACGGAGATGTTGTCGGCGCCGTTGGCGACGGTCACCCCCGCGATCGAGAGCAGGCCGGAGGCGACCCGTGACGTCTCACCGTCACCACCCCTTCCTGCTCTGACCAGCCCCCACACCCCCATGCCGAACGGCACCAGGCCGAGCAGCCCCACCCAGCGGTCCGGCAGCACCGCGAGCCCGAGGGCCGCTACGGCCGAGACGGCCACCAGGGCGGCGATGCCCGTGTACTGACCGGCGACGATCTGCCATGGGCGCGGAACACCACCCGCCCGGGATGTCAGGAACAGCACGGTCAACAGGATGATGTCGTCCACGTTAGTGCCGGCGAAGACGGCGACGGCCGTACCGATCGTTTGGATCACGAGCGAATTATGTCCCCTTCTTCCTAATGTGGGCGGCGACCGTGGCCAGCCGCAGGCTGCGGGGATTATGATCACGTTCATCCGCTCTTGTCGGCCCTTCGGAGACCGCACGTGGGCTATCCGCCTCCGCCGCAGTACGGTCAGCCGCCGCGGGGCGAGACGGGGCGCGGGCTGACCGTGATAGTCGTCATGGCCCTCGGTATGGTCATCGGGGCCGTCATCACCGTGTTCATGGTGCTCAACCCACCCTCCTCACCGCCGGTCGCGGCTCCAACGCCTGATGCCGAGCACTCGGAGGCCTCGGTCCGCCAGGCCGCCCAGCCGGCGCTCGACGCGTACAGCAGTGGCTCCTACGGTGATTTCTGGGACCTGTGGACCACCCGGGCACAGGGGTTGATCACCCGGGAGGAGTACGCGAGGCTGTTCGGCCTCTGCCCGCCCCTCGTGGCCAACTCCCCGCTCACCATCGCCGATGTCGCGATCACCGGCGACACCGCCATAGTCCGGGCCAGCCGGCTCGGCGAGACGACGGAGTTCGGCTTCGTCTTCGAGAGCGACTCGTGGCGGTACGAGCCGCCACCCGAGGAGCAGTCGGAGTACCGGAAACCGGTCGACCAGATAGCCGAGCAGCGGCGGGCCGCGGGATTCTGCGGCACCGCCACTCCCACCTCAGCCCCCTCCGATCCCGCTCCAGGCCCATCCACCCCCACCCAGCCATCAGGTTTCCTTGAATAATGAATTTGGGACCTGCACATATGCACATATGTGGATACGCTTGGTTGCGTAGAGATACGCGTAGTCCCGGGGATGTCCGAAACCGGCGATGTCCCCACCGGAGATGAGACGCGATCTCGGGGTACGGAAAGGCAGGTGACGCGGACGACAACCGGCACGCGACCGGGAATCCCCCTCGCACCTGCCATCGAAGTCATGTAGAAGTGCTGCCATAATCCGCAATTCACAGCTACTGTCGAGCTTATGGCCCACTCCATGCCGACAAGGCGAGACGGCACAGGATCGGAAAAACCATCAGCGAATGATCAAGATAGCGCCAGACATGAATCGGATTCGGTTCCGCTCTGGCTGGCACATCTTCAGCTCAGAGAAGGACAGAAGACCATCAGCACATCAGCTCCCGAAACCTCTATCACTATAGAGCTGGATAAAGCGGACTATGAGGCACTCTCTCGTAAGGCACGGCTGACCGGAAACCGCCTCGTCGACGTGATCCACACGGCGGTCCAGCGAGAGATCGGCAACAAACCCCACGTGATCACCCTGATGCACCGCTGGAACCTGAACCGAGAAGACCTCGACGTGGCAGCCGAATCCCTCGGGGTCGACCAGATCTCCGAGGCGGAGTGGGGCCAGATCGGCATTCGCCCGTTCAGGAGGCATTGAGCCGTGCTTCCCGGTCGAGTGCTCGACGTGAGCGCGCTGGTCGACATCGCGGTGGCGAAGACCGAATACTCCAGAAGTGTCGCCGCCATGTGCCTTTTCCGTGGTGGCGGGATATGCGTCCCGGCGACCAGCCTCGCGGCCGTCCTGTCCATCTCCCCGATCTCCACCCAGGTGGAGCTGTTCGAGCTCGTCACGACACCCGGCGTGAAGATCGATGACTTCACACACGGGAAGGTCGGGGACATCGCGGAGATCCTCGACGGATCGCGCGACATCACGGCCGGACACGTCATCTGGTGTGCCCGCGCCACCCGATGGCCCATCCTCACGGACCGCGGGGCCGAGCTCGTCCAGTACGACCAGAACCTTGAGATCGATCCGCTGCCGTAGCTCCCCGCCCGCCGCGGGAGCGTCGTCCCGGGCAGACCGCCATAACCATCCGGTTGAAACCGATGCCAAATATCATTGCGCGCGCGATCGATTTTCGGAGCCGGGGCTTTCACACTGGGAGAGTGACGTTCCAGACGAGGCGCATCAAGCTCGACATTCCTGACGGACCGGAATACGACCAGGTACTGACGAAGAAAGTTGGGCGTCACGGGTTGCTCGGGGGTGCTTGTCCGCACTGTTTGCCCAGGTGACAGCCTGGAGGTATGAGGTACTCAGAC
>NZ_JBFAQY010000032.1:0-122065 GCF_040678965.1 Streptosporangium sp. NPDC049248 | reverse complement strand
CGCACCCGCCCCCCCAGCATGAACACCGTCAGGTTCGCGCGGGTGGCCAGCGCGGTGGCCAGCGGCGGGGAGTTCACGATCACGGTCAGCTCCCGGTCGGTCGGCAGCGCCTGTGCGAGCCTTCCGGTTGTCGAGCCGGCGTCGATGATGATCGCGCCGTCCTCGGGAAGCTCGGCCAGCGCCGCCTTGGCGATGCACTCCTTCTCCGCGATCATCACCTCGTCGCGGGCGGCCAGCTCGGGTTCGAAACCGAGGCGCTCGACCGGGATCGCCCCGCCGTGCACGCGCCGCAGCACCCCCGAGCGTTCCAGTGCGGTCAGGTCCCGGCGGATCGTCTCGGTGGTGACGGCGAACTCCTCCGAGAGCGTCACCACGTCCACACGTCCGATGGTTCGCGCTCGGCGCAGGATCTCCTGCTGCCGCTCCTCGGCGTACATGCTGTTGATTCACCGCCGTTTCCATGTTGTTTCAGCTTTATTTACACCCGAATATGTTGGAAGGTCAATGGTTGGCTTCCGTCAGGCTGAGTCGAGCACGAAAAACCTAGGTGTTTACCTGGAGTGCGGGCACACATGGCCGGAGGGTACGGACGCCCGAGATCTTTGGGGTGCGCTGGAAACGGTGCCCCTCGCCGTGGGAGGTCCCTCAGCCGGGAAACGAGATGTGGGCGGACGGCACGTGGGCGGTCAGCCAGACGCCGTTGGCACTGACCTGGAACTCGTGACCCGCCCGGTGCATCTCACCTGAGCGGACGACCAGCACGACCGGCCTGCCCCGGCGCGCACCCACCCGGGTCGCGGTTTCCCGATCGGGGGAGAGGTGCACCGCGTGCCGGGTCATCGGCCGCAGGCCGTCCTTCCTGATGGCGGCCACGCGTGAGCCCACCGTTCCGTGGAACAGGACCTCGGGCGGCTCGACCGCGGGAAGGTCCAGGGCGACCTCGACCGAGTGGCCCTGGTTGGCGCGGATCCGGTCACCCTCGATGGTGAAGCGCCGCTTGTCGTTGCCCGCGACCACCTGCGCGAGCTCGTCGCGGGTGATCACCAAGCCGTGCCGCGCGGCGGCGGCGAGCAGGGCGTCGATGTCCGCCCACCCCTGCGGGTCGAGGACCAGCCCGATGCGCTCGGGCTGGTGCCGGAGATGCGCGGAGAGATATTTGGAGACTCGAACCAGTCGTTTGTTGTCCATGGAACAACAGGATGCTGACTCGCCCGCCGCTTTTCGGCGGGTTCGCGTGGGGTGTCTCCCGGCCTCAGCCGTCGGCGGCCCAGCCGTGGGTGCGCTTGAGCACAGCGGCCACGCGGGCGAAGCGCTCGGCGTCGAGGACGGAGCCCTCCCGCCGGATGTCGTCCTCGTCGAGAGCGAAGATCCGGTCGAGACGCAGGTAGGAGACGCGGTTCTCCCGGTCCCAGCGGCCGGGGCCGAGCTCCAGCCAGTCGCTCGGATCGCCGTTGCCACCTCGGCTGGACAGCATCAGCGCGAGCAGCTTGTGCCCGTGGCGGCCGACGACCAGCAGCGGCCGGTCCTTGCCGCGGTTCGGGTCCTCCTCGTAGGGGACCCAGGCCCAGACGATCTCGCCGGGGTCGGCGAGCCCGTCGAGGTCGGGGGAGTAGTTCAGGGTCGCCGCCCGGTCGACACGGTAGACCTCGCTGACCGCGCCTCGAACCGGTCGGGGGTCCTCGCCAAGATCACGCACAGACGCAGCCTATTGCAGGCACACGGCGCCTTTCAAAGGGGGGCGGTGCCGCCCGCTGGCCGGACGCCAGCCGGGCGGCGATCGGTCCGGGGCATCCGGACCCGGTTCGGGTGCGCGGCTCAGCCGCCACTCTTGCGGCGGAAGGAGCGCTTGGCCGCAGCCGGGCCGTGAGCACCGTGGATCTTCGAGGCGTTCTTCCCCTTGCCCCCGGCGTTCGCGTCCGCCTGGGCGAGCTTCTTGCGCTCCAGGGCCTCGCGGAACTTACGCTTCAGTTCGTCGTCGGAACTCTCCGGCTCCTCCGGCGTGACGTCAGACATGCAGACCTCCTGATCTGGCCGATCCGGCTGATCCGGGCGGACGGTCCCACCCTGGCCAACCGGACCTCATCCTCTCATGTTTCGAACATGGATCCGGCTGGCCGGAACGCGTCGCGGGCCTGGCCGCGAGGGCCGGTCGCCGACGGTGCTCGCGACGGCGCCCGCGGCGGTGCCTTCGGCGGCGGCCGGGACGTGTGGTGACCGGGGAGGGGGCACTCCCTCTAGTTCAGGTCCATGGCCATCAGCAGCAGCAGTCCGGCGAGGTGGCCGACGACCACGAAGACGATCACGAAGATGAAGACGAACTTCGCCGGGCCGTGCTCGAAGTTACGGCCCTCCTTGAGCGCGGGTCGCGTGGCCTGGCGCTCGGCGATCCGCTCCTCGATCGACTTGCTGTGAAACATGGGGATCCTTTGCTCGCCGATGCTTGGGGCGATAATAGTTTGTGTATTAATTATCGTACTATGTCGGGTGGAGGTGCGTGTGAGTGACATGACTGATCCGCTAAGTCTGGAGAGCCAGGTGTGTTTCGCCCTGGCGGTCGCCTCGCGCAACGTCATCGGGGTCTACCGGCCGCTGCTGGAGCCGATGGGGCTGACCCACCCCCAGTATTTGGTCATGCTCGCCCTCTGGGAGCAGGCGCCGCTGTCGGTCAAGGAGCTGAGCAAGCTACTGAGACTCGACCCCGGTACGCTGTCCCCGCTGCTGAAGCGTCTCGAGGCCGTTGGCTACATCCGGAGGCAGCGTGACGGCCAGGACCAGCGTGTCCTGGCAGTCTCGCTCACGCCGGAGGGCCGAGGGCTGCGGGACGAGGCGGAGAAGGTTCCGCCGGCGATCGTCAGGCGTCTGGGAATGAACCTGGAGGAGCTCCAGGAGCTCCACCGGTCGCTGAACCGGGTGATCGCCGCGGCGGACGGCGCGCATCACTGATTCATGTGGAGAGGAAAGGCTCATGGCTGGAAGCCACGGAGGAAGTCCCAAGTCTTGGCTTGCGGTGATCATCATTCTGCTGGGGTTCACCGTGGGAGGCGTGGCCCTGTGCCTCGGCCCCAACTGGATGCTCTTCTGGATCGGGACCGGGATCGTCGCGATCGGTGGAGTGGTCGCTCTGGCGGTCGACATCTTCTCGGATGTCATCATCGACGCCCCTCGGGTGCCGCTGGACAACGGCAACAGCTGATCAGACCTCCTGCAGCGCCTCCTCGACAGAGGTGAAGACCTCGAAGGAGGGGCGCAGGCCGGTGATGGCGAGAATGCGCTCCAGGGTGCCGTGCACGCCGACGAGCGCAAGACGGACACCCAGAGCGCGACTCCGCTGGAGCACCAGGATCAGCTCCGCGACCCCGGTGGAGTCGCAGAAGGTGAGCCCCGTGACATCGGCCACGATCAGAGAAGGCGCTTCGACCTCCCAGGCGTTCTCCATCTCCAGGCGGAGGACAGGGGCGTGCCGGTAGTCGAGCTCTCCGAGCACCTGGACGACGAACACCGTCCCGAACAGGTTCGATGAGGCCGTGAAAAAGGTCATGGCTGGCTCCTTTGCCCGCAGGTGGCAGGGCGGGCTGTCCTTTTTCCTACCAGGTCCGGCGCCGCCGTGCTCCCGGAGGGCGTCAAACGACCCGGTAGAGCAGCTCGGGCCGTCCGACCCCACCGTACTGGGGAACCCGGCGGGTGATTCCGCTCTCCGTCAGATGCTCCAGGTAGCGGCGGGCGGTCACCCGGGAGACGCCGATCGCAGCCCCGGTGGTCTGGGCCGACAGGCCGCCGGGAGATTTGCGTAGCTCCGCCAGCACGGCGTCGAGAGTGGCCTGGGTCATCCCCTTGGGCAGGAGGCTCTGCGCCGGACCCCGCAGCGCCGCCAGGGTGCGGTCCACCTCGCCTTGGCCGCTGGCCTCTCCCAGGCCCTCCACCGAGGAGCGGAACTCCGCGTAGTGGGTGAGCTTCTCCTTGAGCGAGGCGAAGGTGAACGGCTTGAGCAGATACTGGGCCACACCGACGGAGACCGCGGACCTGACCACCGACAGGTCCCGTGCGGAGGTGACCGCTATGACGTCCGACATCACGCCCGCCGCCCGCAGCGTCCGGCACACCTCAAGACCGTGCACGTCGGGCAGGTAGAGGTCGAGCAGGATCAGCTCGACCGGGTGGTGCCGTAGGAAGCGCAGTGCCTCCCCGCCGGATCTGGCCACCCCCGCCACCCGGAAGCCGGGCACCCGCTCCACGAAGACCCGGTTCGCCTCGGCGGTGATCTCCTCGTCCTCGACCACCAGTACCGAGATCATCACATTTCCTTTCCGCGCAGCGGCAGCCGTACGGTGAACACCGCGCCCGCCCCGCTCTCCAGGACGGTGCTCTCCAGGATGGTACGGGCCGTCCCCGTCGCATGGGGCGGTCGTACCGGGTGACCGACCTCGATCGTTCCGCCCAGGCGGCGGACCGCCTGGCCGACCATGGCCAGCCCGAGGCCGCGGCCGTCGCCCTTGGTGGTCCATCCCCTGCGGAAGGCCTCGCCCGCCGTCGCGGGGTCGAGCCCCGGGCCGCTGTCGGCCACGCTGATCACGAAGGCCGTCTCGTCGGCGCGCAGCCGCACCTCCACCCGGGCGGGAGGGGTTCCCGCCGTGGCGGCTTCGGCCGCGTTGTCTATCAGGTTGCCGACGATCGTCACCAGATCGCGGGTGTCCAGGCCGAGGTCGTCGAGCTCGCTGTCCGCGGTGATCGCCAGCTCCACCCCCCGTTCCCCGGCCTCGGCGCTCTTGCCCAGCAGCAGCGCGGCGAGCACGGGTTCGCGTACGGCGCCCACCACCCGGTCGGTGAGCTGCTGTGCGGCCCTGATCTCCGCGGTCGCGAACGCCACGGCCTGCTCGGCGCGGCCAAGCTCGACGAGGGTGATGACCGTGTGAAGCCGGTTGGCCGACTCGTGCGCGGCGGCCCGCAGGGAGTCGGCGAAGCCGCGCTCGGCGTCCAGCTGCCCGGCCAGGGACTGCAGCTCGGTGTGGTCGCGGAGGGTGACCACGGTGCCGAGCGAGCGGTTGCCTGAGCGGACCACCGCCGCGTTCACCACCAGCGTCCGCTCCCCGGTCATATGGATCTCGTCGGTGCGGTTCTCGGCCGTCGAGAGCCGCTCGCCCAGTGCGGTGGGAAGGCCCAGCTCGGTGACGTGCCGTCCGTTCACCTCGCCCGCGAGGCCCAGGAGCTCCCGGGCGCCGTCGTTGCAGAGCGTCACCCTGCCCGCGTCGTCGACGAGCAGCAGCCCCTCCCGTACGGCGTGCAGGATCGCGTCGTGGTACTCGTACATCCGGCTCAGCTCGGTGGGGCCCATGCCGTGGGTCTGGCGGCGTAGCCGGGCCCCGACCAGGTAGGTGCCCACCCCGCCGAGGGACAGGCCGAGCAGGCCGATCAGCGCGGCGCCGGCGATCTGGCCGCGGAGCCTGACGCTGATCTTGTTGATCGTGATGCCCGCGCTGACCAGGGCCCTCACCCGGCCGCGGTCATCACGGACCGGGGCGACGGCGCGGACCGAGGGGCCGAGGGTGCCGGTGTAGGTCTCGGTGAAGACCTGCCCGGCCAGGGCGGGTGCGGTGTTGCCGAGGAAGCGGTGGCCGATCTGGGCCGGGTTGGGATGCGTGTAGCGCACGCCGTCCAGGCTCATGATCGTGATGAAGTCGACCCCGGTCTCCCGCCTCACCCGTTCCGCGTACGGCTGCAGGGCCGTCGAGTCGCCCAGGGAGGCGAGGACGGAGGGGGAGTCGGCCACGCTGACCGTCACCGCTCTGGCGGTGCCGACGGCCTCCTCGACGAGCAGGTCGCGCATCTGCAGGAAGGCGAGCAGCGCACCACCGATCACGGTGACGCCCACGACGACGATCTGCAGCGCCAGCATCTGCCTGGCCAGGCTCCAGCCACGCACCTGTCTGGAAAGCTCCCGCAAGTTCACGAACGAAATGTACGCAATGGTGACTTAGATCACAGCGTCGACGGATAGTCGCTCGACCGGATTTTTCTTCTACCACGGTGGAGACACGCATGAGCGCGGCCCGAGATAGAACACACTACCTGTACATAGCCGTGATCGCCGCTGTGGTCGCCGGAGTCACGGTCGGGCTCGTCGCCCCCGATCTCGGCAAGGAGCTGAAGCCACTCGGCACCGCCTTCGTCGCCCTGATCAAGATGATGATCAGCCCGATCATCTTCTGCACCATCGTGCTCGGCGTCGGATCCGTCACCAAGGCCGCCAAGGTCGGCAAGGTCGGTGGTCTCGCGCTCGGCTACTTCCTCGCCATGTCGACGGTCGCGCTGGGCATCGGCCTGCTCGTGGGCAACCTGATCGACCCGGGGCAGGGCCTCGCGCTCACCGACGAGCTCCGCAAGGCCGCCGAGGCCGAGGCGGCCAAGGGCGGCGAGAGCGACACGGTGACGTTCCTGCTCGGGATCATCCCCACCACGCTGGTCTCGGCGTTCACCGAGGGCGAGGTGCTGCAGACCCTTCTCGTCGCGCTGCTCGCCGGGTTCGCCCTGCAGGCGATGGGCGAACGCGGCAGGCCCGTGCTGAACGGCATCGCGCACATCCAGCGGCTCGTCTTCCGGATCCTCGCCATGATCATGTGGGCCGCCCCCGTCGGCGCCTTCGGCGCGATGGCCGCGGTCGTCGGCGCCACCGGCGTGGACGCGCTCAAGAGCCTCGGCGTCATCATGCTCGCCTTCTACGTGACCTGCCTGCTCTTCGTGTTCGTCGTCCTCGGCCCGATGCTCTGGCTGGTGGCGCGGATCGGGCTGCTCTCGCTCCTGCGCTACCTGGGCAGGGAGTTCCTGCTGATCCTGTCGACCTCGTCGTCGGAGTCGGCGCTGCCGCGCCTGATCGCCAAGATGGAGCACCTCGGCGTGAGCCGGCCGGTCGCCGGGATCACCGTGCCGACCGGCTACTCCTTCAACCTGGACGGCACCGCCATCTACCTCACCATGGCCACGCTGTTCGTCGCGAGCGCCACCGGCGCGCCGCTCTCCTTCGGAGAGCAGATCTCCCTGCTGGTCTTCATGATGATCGCGTCGAAGGGCGCGGCCGGGGTCACCGGCGCCGGCCTGGCCACCCTCGCCGGGGGCCTGCAGTCCCACCGCCCCGACCTGGTCGACGGCGTCGGTCTCATCGTCGGCATCGACCGCTTCATGTCCGAGGCGCGGGCGCTGACCAACTTCGCGGGCAACGCGGTCGCCACGGTCCTGGTCGGCACCTGGACCGGCGAGTTCGACCGGGAGCGCGCGGCCGAGGTGCTGGCGGGGAGGGTCCCGTTCGACGAGACGACCCTCCTGGACGACGACGATGACGGCGGCGACACCCCGCCGCCCGCCGCGCGCTCGGACGACCCGGTGATGTCACCGGCATAGCGGGAATCCGGGCGGCCGGCGTACGGGCCGGTGCCGGACACTTGTCTCGGGGGAGCGAGTGTCCGGCACCGGCCCGTATCCGTACCGGAACGCCCAGGTGAGCCCCGCGACTTCCGGGCGCACACCGGTCCGTGGAAGCGCTGCGGAGCGGGTTAACACCAGAAAAATTTCGCAATAAAAACGATTGACCGACCTCTTGTCCGTTTTGTGAGGCCACTGCTACATTCCCAGTCAATCGTTTGACCAACCAAAGGGGATCCTCGGGGATGGCTGTCACGATCGACCTGACGGGGCGCACGGCGCTCGTCACCGGTGCCGCGGGAGGTCTGGGTTTCGGATGCGCCCAGGCGCTGGCCGAAGCGGGAGCCGACCTCGTCGTCTCCGATCTCGCAGGGCCGCGGCTCACCGAGGCCGCCTCCTCTCTTGGGGCGCGCGAGTGGGCCACCGACCTCACCGACCCCGGCCAGGCGGTGGCGCTGGCCGAGGGGATCGGCCGGATCGACATCCTGGTGAACTGCGCGGGGGTCATGCGCACCACGCCCCTGCTGGATGTGTCGCCGGAGGAGTGGCGGCGCGTCGTCGACGTCAACCTCAACGGCGCCTTCTGGATCACCCAGGCCGTCGGGCGCCGGATGGTCGAGCAGGGCGGCGGGTCCATTGTGACCCTCGCCTCCGTCGCCGCCCGCTCGGGGCGGCCCAACGCCGCCCACTACTCGGCGACCAAGACCGCGCTGCTGTCGCTGACCAAGTCGGCCGCGGAGGCCTTCGCGCCGGTGCGGGTCAACGCGGTCTGCCCAGGGATCTTCCTCACCCCCATGTGGGACGGAATCATCGCCGATCGTGACGCCCGCTTCGGCCCGGACGCGGGCGCGCACTATCTCAAGGAGGTCAGCGACCGCTCCCCGCTCCGGCGTCCCGGCCGCCCGGACGAGCTGGCCTCCGCCGTGCTCTTCCTCGCCAGCGACCTCGCGTCGTTCGTCACCGGCCAGGCGCTCAACGTCGACGGCGGACTGGAGATGAACTGACCGTGCAGACCTTCAAGCTGCTGCCCAAGTTGTTCGGCGACGCGGGCATGGCCGATGTCTTCTCCGCCGAACGCACCGTGCTCTCCTGGCTGCGGGTCGAGGCCGCGCTGGCCCAGGCACAGGCCGAGGCGGGGGTGATCGACGAGAGCGACGCCGAGGCCATCATCGGGGCTTGCGTACCGGCCAACATCGACGTCGAGCGCCTCTGGCAGGAAGCCGTCAACGTCGGCTATCCCATCCTCCCGCTGGTGCGCATGATCGCCGCGGCGCTGCCCGAGGGGCCCAACGGCCGCGTGCACTACGGGGCGACCACCCAGGACATCATGGACAGCGGTCTCTCGCTGCAGATGAGGGAGGCGCTGGACCACCTGACCGCGCTGCTGGACGCCTTCGGCGGAGTGCTCGCCGAGCTGGTCGAGGAACACGCGGGCACCGTCGTGGCCGCGCGGACCCACGCCCAGCAGGCCGTGCCCACCACCTTCGGCGCGAAGATGGCGGTGCTGCTCGCCGAGGTCACCCGCCAGCGCCGGCGGCTGCGCACCGCCGCGAGGCAGGTCCCGCTCGTCTCCCTGTTCGGCGCCGGCGGTACCTCCGCCGCGATGGGCGAGCAGGCGGCCGTGGTCAGGAAAGGCGTGGCCTCCCGGCTCGGGTTGGTGCCGACCGACGTGCCCTGGCACGTGGCCAGGGACGGAGTCGCCGAGTTCGGAGTCGTCTGCGCGGGTGTCACGGCGACCGCCGCCAGGTTCGCCCGCGAGATCGTCGACCTGTCCAGGACCGAGGTCGGAGAGGTTCGCGAGGCGGGCGGCCACCATCGCGGCGCGTCCTCCACGATGCCGCAGAAGGCCAACCCGATCGGCTGCGAGGCCATCATCGGGATGTCCGGCACGGCGGGGGCGCTCAGTTCCGCGGTGTTCCGGGCGATGGAGGCGGGCCATGAGCGGGCCGCGGGCGAGTGGCAGGTGGAGTGGTACGTGGTGCCGCAGCTCGCCGAGCTCGCCGCGGGCGCGCTGGCCACGGCCGCGGAGGTGGCCCGGGGGCTGCAGGTCTTCCCCGAGGCGATGCGGAGCAACCTCGGTGCCGAGGGTGGCCTGATCATGGCGGAGGCGTACATGATGCGCCTCGCCCCCGCCCTGGGGCGGGAGCAGGCGCACGATCTGGTCTACAAGGCGGCCCATGAGGCGCGGGCACACGGTCGCGCGCTCGCCGAGACCCTGCGTGAGGTGGCCGCTCCCGGTGAGCTCGCGAGCCTGGGACCGCTGCCGATGCCTCCCGAGTCCTACCTCGGCGACGCCGAGACGATCTGTGTGACCGCGCTGGCGGCGTGGCGAACCAAGGAGAACGACGATGAGTGAGCGACGGCTCGCGGATCTGCTGGCCATGTGGCGGATCCGGGCCTTCGAGGAGAAGGTGCGCGACCTGCGGCTCGAAGGGCCGATCGTCGGCTCGGTGCACCTGTGCATCGGTCAGGAGGCGATCCCCGTCGGCGCTTGCGACGCCCTGCAAGCCGAGGACGCGCTGTTCGCGACATACCGCGGCCACG
Source organism: Streptosporangium sp. NPDC049248 (assembly GCF_040678965.1). Taxonomy (NCBI): domain Bacteria; kingdom Bacillati; phylum Actinomycetota; class Actinomycetes; order Streptosporangiales; family Streptosporangiaceae; genus Streptosporangium; species Streptosporangium sp. NPDC049248. The sequence goes on along the minus strand of NZ_JBFAQY010000032.1, from coordinate 112,111 downwards.
GTTGGGCGCTCGCCAGGGGCGTGCCCGCCGAGCCGCTCTTCGCGGAGCTGATGGGCCGGGCCACCGGCGTCAACGGCGGAAGGGGCGGCTCCGCCTACTTCACCGCCGCCGAGTACGGCTTCCACGGCGAGAACTCCATCGTGGGCGCCGGTGCTCCGATCGCCTGCGGCGCGGCGCTCGCCGGCCGGTTCGACGGCTCCGGGCGGGTGGCGGTCACCGTCTTCGGCGACGGTGCGATGAACCAGGGCGCGGTGCACGAGGCGATGAACTTCGCCGCCGCCTTCGACCTCCCGGTGGTCTTCGTGTGCGAGAACAATCGCTACTCGGAGCTGACCCCGATCGCCGACATGGTCCGCGGCGGACGCCTGGCCGACCGGGCCGCCGCCTACGGCATGCCCGGCCATCGCATTGACGGCAATGACGTCGAGGCGGTCCGCTTCCACGTGCGCGACGCCGTCGAGGTCGCCCGCGAGGGTGGCGGGCCGACGCTGCTGGAGTGCATGACGGAGCGCATCTCCGGCCATTACATCGGTGACGCGGAAAGCTACCGCAGGCCTGGGGAGATGGACCGGATCAGGCGCAGGGAGCCGATCGCGCGGCTGCGTGAGGGCCTGCTCGCCGACGGTGTTCCCGCGGCCGAGATCGACGCGGTCGAGAGCCGCGCGAGGGCCGAGACCGAGGCCGCCGCCGCGGCCGCGCTGGCCGCACCGCTCGCCGACCCCGCGACCGTGATGGAGCACCTCTATGCCTGAGAGCACCGTTTCCGAGACCACCCGCAAACTGTCGTACGGGGAGGCCGTCAACGCGGCGCTGCACCGCCTGATGGAGGAGTTGCCGGAGACGCTCGTCTACGGCGAGGACGTGGGCGTGCCCGGCGGCGTCTTCGGTGTGACGCGGGGCCTGCGCAAGCAGTACGGTGACCGCGCGTTCGACACTCCGATCAGCGAGTCGGCGATCCTCGGCAGTGCCGTGGGCGCGGCCATGATGGGCCGCCGCCCGGTCGTCGAGATCATGTGGGCTGACTTCTCGCTCGTCGCGCTCGACCAGATCGTGAACCAGGCGGCGAACGTCCGCTACGTCTCCGGCGGGCGCCTGGCGGCGCCGCTGACGATCCGCACCCAGCAGGGCAACGGACCGGGCGCGTGCGCGCAGCACTCCCAGTGCCTGGAGGCGCTGTTCCTGCACGTTCCCGGGCTGCGGGTGTGCATGCCGTCCACCCCGCAGGACGCCCACGACCTGCTGGTCACGGCGGTGCACAGTGACGACCCCGTCCTGGTGGTCGAGAACAGGACTCTCTACTTCGGGGCGAAGGAGGAGGTGCGCGTCGGTGGCCCGGTCCTGCCGATGGGCGGCTCGCGGATCCGCCACGAGGGCTCCGACGCCACCGTCGTCACCTGGGGCGCCATGACCTGGCGGGCGGTGGAGGCCGCCAGGAGCCTGGCCATGGAGGGCATCGGGGTCGAGGTGGTCGAGACGCCCTGGCTCAACCCGTTCGACACCGGCGCGGTGGTCGGCAGCGCCCGCCGCACGGGCAGGCTCGCGGTGGTCCACGAGGCCAATGTCACCGGCGGTTTCGGTGCGGAGGTCGTCGCGCGGGTGGTCGGCGCGGGGGTGGTGCTGAAGGCACCCCCGATCCGCGTCGGCACGCCGGATGTCAGAATGCCCGCCGCGCCGGTCCTGGCGCAGGAGCTCGTCCCGGACGCGCGCCGTATCGCGGGCGAGGTGCGAACGCTCGTCCTGGGCGGTTCGTGACAGCGGCCCCGATGACGAACCGGTCCGTGACTCCTCCGTTCCCCGAGGGGAGCGGCTGCTCGCCTCCCTCGGCCGAGGTGGGCGACGGACGAGCCCGGCCCGTTTCGAACCCGGGAACCCGACCAGGGAGGCGATTCCCCTGCCGGGGGAACCCGGCGGTCCCCTCGCCGGAGCCGATGGGGCGCCGCCGTCAAGTCAAACGTTTGACCTCTTATCAGCAGGAGAAACAATGAAGAAGGCATTCCTCGTGGTGGCCGCCCTCGCGGTCGGTGCGACCGCCTGTGGCGGCTCCTCGGGCACGGATGAGGCCGCGCCGGAGAGCGGGAAGAAGCAGTACACGATCGGCGTCTCCAATCTCGGCCTGAGCTTTCCCTTCCCCGCCGCGATCGGCAAGGGCATCAAGGAGGAGGCGGCCAAGCTCGGCGTCACGATCGTCGAACTGGACGCGCAGGGCAAGGCCGACAAGCAGAGCAACGACATCCAGGACCTGATGGCCCAGCAGCCCGACGGCGTACTGATGCTGCCGGTCGACTCCGGTGTCGCGCAGGGCCTCGCCGACCGGCTGAAGGCCGCGAACATCCCCACGGTCGCGGTGGCCTCCCAGGTCGGCGACCCCAAGACCCGCAAGCTCAAGGACGTCTACCCCGGGCTGGTCGCCCTGGTCACCCAGGACGAGTACGCGGCCGGCGGCAAGGCCGGGGAGATCGCCGCCCAGATCGTGCCCGGCGGAGGCAAGATCGCCATCGTCGAGGGCGCGGCGGGCTTCGCCGAGGTCGTCAACCGCTGGCAGGACTTCCCCGCGGCCTCCGAGGCGAAGGGGGCGAAGTTCGAGGTCGTCGCCAGGCAGCCCGGAGACTGGGTGCAGGACAAGGCCCAGTCGGCGTGCCAGAACATGCTGGCGTCCAACCCCGGCGTTCAGCTCTTCTACGCCCAGTCCGACGACATGTCGGTGGGCTGTGCCAAGGCGGTCAAGGCCGCGGGCTCCGAGGCCAAGGTCATCGGCATCGGGGGCAGCAAGCTCGGCATCGACGCGATCAACGCGGGCGACGTGGTGGGCACGGTCTGCTTCAAACCCGAGGACCTCGGCAGGCTCGCCCTGACCACCCTCTACAAGCACCTGACCGGTGAGCAGAGGCAGGACGCCGCCTTCGTGACCTACGACACCCCGTCGATCACGAAGGACAACGTCGCCGACTGCACCCCGCAGTGGTGACCGCCCCGCTGCTCTCCCTGGAGGGCGTCGGCAAGTCGTTCCCCAACGGCACCGTCGCACTGCGGGGAGCGAGGTTGAACGTCCTGCCGGGAAGCGTGCACGGTCTGGTGGGTGCCAACGGCGCGGGTAAGTCAACGATGATCAAGGTCATCGCCGGGGTACACGCGCCGACGACGGGAACCGTGCGCTGGAAGGGCGAGGAGGTCGTCTGGCGTGACCCCGGATCCGCCAGGAAGGCGGGCGTCGCGACGATCATGCAGCACGTACCGCTCGCCCCGTCGCTCACCGTGCTGGAGAACGTCTTCCTCGGCGCTCCCGGGCCATGGCGGCTGCCGCGCGCCCGCCGTGCGGAGTTCGCCGGGCTGCTGGAGCGCGTCAACTACCTGATCGACCCCGACGCCGAGGTGATGGACCTGGCCATCGGGGAGCGGCAGATGGTGGCGATCCTCCAGGCGCTCGCCATCGGCGCCGAGCTCGTCGTCATGGACGAGCCGACCGCCTCGCTCGCCGAGGGCGAGCGGCAGGTCGTCTTCGAGGTGGTCAGGAGACTCAGCGCCCAGGGCACCGCGTTCCTGTACGTCTCGCACTTCCTCGACGAGGTGCTCTCGCTCACCGACCGGGTCACCGTCCTGCGGGACGGGACCGTCGTCGAGGAGGGGGAGACGGACGCCTACGACGAGGACCGGCTGGTCCAGGCGATCGTCGGCCGGGACCTGCTCGCCGTGGAGCGTCGCACGGCCCCGCCCGCCGAGATCTCCGGACCGGCGTTGCTGGCCGTGCGGGAGCTGAACGCCCCGGCGGGCGTACGCGACGTCTCCTTCGAGGTACGTCCGGGAGAGGTCGTCGGCTTCGCGGGCCTGCTCGGCTCCGGGCGCTCGGAGATTCTGCACGCCGCCTACGGCGCCGACCCTCACGCCCGCGGTGAGGTACGGGTCGCCGGCGAGAAGGTGCGGCGAGGCCCGCGCGCGGCCGTCGCCGCCGGTATGGCGCTGGTCCCCGAGGACCGTAACGCCCAGGGCCTGATCGGTACCTTCCCGATCTGGAAGAACATCTCACTGCCCGACCTGCCGTCCCTGGCCCTGGGCCGGGTGATCCCGGGGGAGGGCGCGGAGACGGAGCGTGCCGCCCGGGTCATCGAGGACCTTGGCATCGTCTGCCCGGGACCCGAGGCCATGGTCACCGAGCTGTCCGGCGGTAACGCGCAGAAGGTCGTCTTCGGCAAGTGGCTGCACGGCGGGACCCGGATCCTCATGCTCGACGAGCCCACCGCCGGAGTCGATGTCGGGGCCAAGGCCGACATCCTCGAACTCGTCCGCGGATTCGCCGCCCGGGGCGGCGCCGTGCTCATGGTGAGCAGCGAGTTCGAGGAGATCCTCGCGGTGGCGACCCGCGTGTTCGTCGTCCGCGAGGGCCGGATCGTCGCCGAACGACCGGCACACGAGACATCCGAGGAGGAACTGCTGATGCTGGCCAACGGATTCGGTGAGGGAGGTGCGCAGGGTGCCGCCTGAGACCTCGCCCCGCACCCCCGCGGCCCTGCCCGCGCGGCGCTCGCGGCTGACCGCCGCGCTGCGGCCCGGCAACGCCGGGGTGGTCTACGCCTTCGTGCTCATCGTCGCCGTGCTGACGCTGCTCTCGGCCCAGCTGGGCCGGCCGAGTTACCTGTCACCGACCAACATCGTCAACATCCTGGACCAGTCGTCGCTGGTGGCCATCCTCGCCGTGTTCACCACGGTGGTCCTGATCAGTGGGAACTTCGACCTCTCCGTCGCCTCGGTCTCCGCCTTCTCGGCCGCGACGGTGCTCAGCCTGGTCAGCACGCTTGGGCTGCCGATGGCGATGGCGATCGCACTGGGCGCGGGACTCCTCTGCGGTGCGGTCAACGGGCTGATCGTCCAGCGGGTCGGTATCAACGCCTTCATCGTGACGTTGGGCACCATGACGGCCGTACGCGGCCTGGTGCTCATCCTCACCGACGGCCGCACGATCACCGCCGAGGACCCCGACGCGCAGCGGGCGCTGATCGCGCTACAGGCCGGATACTGGACGGTCCCGCACATCCTGGCCGTCGCCGGAGCGGTGGTCCTGGTCGTCGGGGCGGTGCTGGCCCTGCTCGCACGCAGGTCCGGCGGCAGCCCGCTGCGCGGTGGCGTCGCGGTGGCGGCCGGTGCCGTCCTGATCGCGCTCAGCCCGGTCCTCGGCTTCGAGTTGCGGCTGAGCAAGCCCACGTACTACCTCCTCGTGATCGTCACGATCACCTGGGCCGTGCTGCGCTACACCGTGATCGGCCGCCGCCTGTACGCCGTCGGCAGCAATGCCGAGGCCGCCCGCCTGTCCGGTATCAACGTCGACCGCTACAAGATCGGCGCGTTCGTGCTCAACGGTCTCGGCTCCGGTTTCGTCGGCGTGCTGTTCGCCGCCAAGTTGCTGGCCATCAACCCGACAGGCCTGCAGGGCACCGAGCTCACCGTGCTCGCCGCCGCGATCCTCGGCGGCACCTCGCTGTTCGGCGGCCTCGGCAGCGTGCTGAAGTCCGTCGTCGGCGCGCTGATCCTGTTCACTCTGGACAACGGGTTCAACGTGCTCAATCTGGGGGCCAACTACCAGGGCCTGATCGTCGGCACCGTGGTCATCGTGGCCGCGGCCATCTACACCATCGCCGGGCGGCAGCGCCAGGTTCGCCGGGTGCGGGAGTCACAGGCGAAACCGGTGGAGACCACTCCGGAACCCAGCGAACCCGAAAGACAGGGGGTGCTGCGATGAGGGGAGTCTGGCACTTCTCCTTCACCGTCGCCGACCTTGACAGGTCCGTGGCCTTCTACCGTGATCTGCTCGGCTTCACGCTCGTGCACCGGCAGGACCAGGACAACGACTACACCCGCAGCCTCGTCGGCTACCCCGACGCCGTGCTGCGCATCGCGCAGCTGGCCGTACCCGGTCAGCCGCGCGGGGTCTCCACCCACGACCTGGAACTCGTCGAGTATGTCCGCCCGCGCGGCGAGGGCAGGGACCCGGCCAGGCACCTGCCGGGCGCCGCCCACCTGGCGCTCGCCGTCACCGACGCCCGTGCCGAGTACGCGCGGCTGTCGGCGGCGGGGGTGCGTTTCGTCTCGCCGCCCAACGAGATCACCGCCGGGGTCAACGCGGGCGGGTTCGCCTGCTACTTCCTCGACCCGGACGAGATCACCTTGGAGTTCGTGCAGCCGCCGCCACGCTGACGAACTCCCCGGATCCAGCGGCGTTGACACCCCCGGTGGAGCGTCCTAGTTTGTGCAAACTCAAACGATTGATCGAAAAGGAGCGGTGGATGGCCGTCATCGATGCCCACCAGCACTTCTGGAACCTGGAGACGGGTTCCTACTCCTGGTTGACGCCGGAGGCGGGGCCGATCCACCGCACCTTCGCCCCCGAAGAGCTCCTCGGGCAGCTCGCCGCCGCAGGTGTGGAGCGGACCGTGCTGGTCCAGGCCGCCGACACCTACGCCGACACCGACGCGATGCTGGCGCAGGCGGACGCCCACGACTTCATCGCCGCGGTGGTGGGCTGGGTTCCGCTGAACCGGCCGGAGGAGGCCGCCGAGGCGCTGGAGCGCTATGGACGGCACCCGAGGTTCGCCGGGGTCAGGCATCTCATCCACGACGATCCCGACCCCGACTGGGTGATCCAGGACTCGGTGGTCGAGGGGCTGGGCCTCCTCGCGGCGGCGGGGCTGCCGTTCGACGTGGTCGCGGTGCTGCCCAGGCACCTGGAGCACGTGCCGGTCCTCGCCGAGCGTGTCCCCGGGCTGCGGCTGGTCATCGACCACCTGGCCAAGCCGCCGATCAGGGAGAAGGGCTGGGAGCCATGGGCGTCGCTGATCGCCCGAGCCGCCGAGCATCCCGATGTGTACGCCAAGGTGTCCGGTCTCAACACCGCCGCCGACGCCGAGACCTGGACCGCCGAGGACCTCCGCCCCTACGTCGACCACGCGATCGAGGTGTTCGGCCCCGACCGGCTGATGTTCGGCAGTGACTGGCCGGTGGCCGTCCTCGCCGGAGACTACGCCAAGGTGTGGCGGGAGACGGGCGTGCTGCTCGCGGGCCTTGGCGAGAACGACCGCGCGGCCGTACTCGGAGATACGGCCGCGCGCTTCTACCGGATCGAGGCCTGACCGTGCTGGACCTGCTCACCCCGATCGCGGCCGCCGCCGACCTGACCATCCCGGCGGGACACCGGCTCCCGATCGCGGTCGTCGGGGCGGGCGCCATCGTCGACGTCGCCCACCTGCCCGCCTACCGCGCCGCCGGCCTGGAGGTGACCGGCCTGTACGACCTCGACGGGGAACGGGCCCGTGAGGTGGCCGCCCGGCATGGCGTCACGACGGTGTACGGCTCCCTGCGGGAGTTGCTCTCCGACGAGCGGATCGCCGTGGTGGACATCGCCGTCGCACCCGAGGCGCAGCCCGGCATCGCGCGGGCGGTTCTGGAGAGCGGCAGGCACGTGCTCTGCCAGAAGCCCTTCGCTCCCGACGTCGCCACCGGAAGGCAACTCGTCGACCTGGCCGCCGCGCGCGGGTTGAAGATCGCGGTCAACCAGCAGCTCCGCTTTGACGAGGGAATCGCCGCCGCGCGGGCCATGGTCAGGGCCGGATGGGTCGGTGAACCGACCACGATGACGTTCACCGTGAACATAGCCACCGACTGGAGCGGCTGGGAGTGGCTCGTCTCCACGGACCGCCTGGAGATCGTCTATCACTCGATCCACTACCTGGACGCCATCCGCTCCATTCTCGGCGACCCGGTGACCGTGTTCTGCACCGGCAGCCGTACGGCGGGTCAGCTCCCCAAGGGGGAGACTCGCACTATGAGCACCCTGGTCTACCCCGGCGACGTGCGGGCCCTGGTCCACGTGACGCACGAGAACCGGACCGGCGACCACGAGGCCGCGTTCCGAATCGACGGCACCGAGGGGGCGATCAAGGGAACCCTCGGGCTCCTCTACGACTACCCGCACGGCCGTCCCGACACACTGCTGGTCAACAGCCGCACGGTACCGACCGACGGCTGGCTGCCGTACCCGGTGACCACCCGCTGGCTGCCGGACGCGGTCGCCGGGCCCATGGGGTCGCTGCTCGCCGCGATCGCGGAAGGTGGTGAGCCGGAGACGGCCGGTGCCGACAACCTGGGCACCCTCGCCCTGCTGGACGCCCTCTACCGCTCCATGGAGACCGGGGAGAGCAGGCGCCTGCGGGCCGGGCCGGAGCCGGTGGGGGAGGCACGGTGAGGTCCGGGACGGACGGCGGCGTGAAACCCGGAGTGAGGGGCGGGGGGAAACCCGTCCGGGTGACCCTGGCCCACGTCGCGGCGGAGGCGAGGGTCGACCGTGCGGTGGTCTCGCGGGTCGTGAACAACGACCCGTCGCTCAACATCCGGCCGGAGACCAGGGAGCGCGTCCTCGCCGCGGTCGCCGCGCTGGGATACCGGCCGAACGTGGCGGCCCGGAGTCTGCGCACGGCCCGCGCCCACATGTTCGGCCTGTTCATCCCCGACTTCGCCAACCCCGTCTACGCGGAGATCATCAAGGGGGCCGAGGCCGCCGCGGCGGCGCTGAGCTACGTGCTCGTCACCGGCAGCGCCGCGGGGGCGGGGCTCGGCGGCTACATGGACCTGCTCGGGCAGGGCAGGATCGACGGCCTGCTGCTGGCGGGCGCCGAGGGCGAGTCCGGCCTGATCGAGCAGCTGGATCGGGCGACCGTGCCATGGATCATGCTCAACCGCAGGAGCCCCTCGGTCAAGCGCTACGTGGTCCTGGACGACGAGCGGGCGGCCAGGCTCGCGGTCGAGCATCTGGTGGGGCTCGGCCATCGTCGTGTCGCCCATCTCGCCGGGCCCGACGGCGCCGACACGGCGCTGCGGCGCCGGGCGGGATACTCCATGGCGATGAGTGCCGCGGGCCTGCCGGAGGGGCAGGTCGTCGCCGCCGACTACACTCCCGCCGGCGGTGCCGCGGCGATGGCCGAACTGCTCGCCGCCCCCGACCCTCCCACCGCGGTCTTCGTGGCCAACGTCGCCTCCGCCATCGGCGCCATGGAAGCCGTACGGGCGGCGGGTCTGGAGATCCCCCGCCAGATCTCCATGGTCGCCGTGCACGACCTGGACCTCGCCAGCTACCTGGCACCGCCGCTCACCACGGTCCGGATGCCTCTGGCGGAGCTTGGCAGGAGAGGGGTGGCCCTGCTCGGCAGCCTCAAGCCGGAGGAGAGCGTCGAGGAGGTTCTCGACGGTCCCATCGAGCTGATCGTCCGCCGCTCCACGGCCCCGCCGCACGGAACCTGAGCCGTGACCCGGGCTGTCCGGGGCGTCCGGGGCGAGCCTGCCCGAGGTCGCCCCGGACCGGCCCTGTTCGGGCCCGGGCGTCCGGGAGCGCTCAGGCCGACCGGTGCAGGAAGCCGAGGTCGAGTGCGGGCAGCCCGGCCCGGACCGTGGTCCGCCGGGCCTCGGGGTGAACCTCGCGAACATTGTCAGCTCCCGTCGTCGATGATCCGGTGTGCCTGCTCGCGGTGCGCCATTCCTGGTCCCCTTCGCGCTCCGGGCGGGGACGCGCTAGCGTGCGGGGGTGGATGGGACCTTCGCCGTCGAGGAGGCGCGGACGCTCATGCCCGCGCTGCTGAAGCAGGCCGCCGGGCTCGCGCCCTCGGAGGCCCTCGACCTGCGGTGGACCCTGCGCCGGGTCATCGCCTCCCTCGACGAGTCGTCACGATGATCACGGCCGACGACGTGCGCCGCGTCGCCATGGCGTTGCCCAGGACCGAGGAGAGGGTCGTCAGGGACCGGGTGACGTTCCGGGTGGGCCGGATCGTCTACGTCGCGATCTCGCCCGACGAGACCTCGATGGGATTCGCCTTCCCCAAGGAGGAGCGGGCCGCGCTGATCGCGTCCGCGCCGGAGACGTTCCACATGCCCCGGCCCTCCGACGAGCGCTACAACTGGGTGCGGGTCCGGCTCGCGGCGATCGACGCGACCGAGCTGCGCGAGCTGGTCGAGGACGCCTGGCGGATGGTCGCGCCCAAACGGGTCGTGGCCGCCCACTTCGGGGAGCCGGTGGTCAGGAGGTCCCGCTGAGATGAACCTCCCGGGCCAGCCTCGTCGTCTGGCCGGTGGAGCGCTGCCAGGTGGCCCCGGCCGGGTGGGCGGTCAGCAGGACCATGATCCAGCGCTCCCCGGGGCCGACGAGGCCGGTGCTGTGCAGTACGGGACGGCCCAGGTCGGGTACGGGACCGGCTCCGGCGGGTGCCGCCGTGGTGCCCCCGCTCGGTGCGGTGGCGCCCAGGGCCGCCGGAGCCGGAGAGGCGGAGGTGAAGGCGGCGGAGGCGGTGCGGGCGGCGGGAGAGGTCGCCGGGCGGCAGCGGACCGGGGGCGTGGAGCCGTATCCCGACCAGCCCTGCTTGACCGCCCACGGCCCGCGCACCCCACGGGGGATGCCGAAGTACTGGTCGAAGCCGTCGGAGCCGCACTGCCCGGCCCTGCGCAGGTGGCCCAGGATCAGACCGCTGACCTTGGGGTCGGCCCGGTCGAGCAGGTAGCGGTAGGTCTTGACGACATCCATCGCGCTGAGCGAGGTATAGCCCCAGAATCCCGGTTTGTCGGCCGGTGGGGGAGCGGTGTCGGTGAGTTGTAGCTTGCGCGCCATCCGCTGGATGATCCTTCCCTGGCCGCCCCTGCTCCAGAAGGAGGTCGCGGCGTCGTCGTCGCTGACCCGCAGCATGACCTTGAGCAGTGCCAGGTCCTCCTTGGAGACGCCGCTGCGCGACTCCAGACGGTCGATCGCGATGAGGATCTTCACCACCGACGCCGACCGGAACCTCCGGTGCGCGTTGCGGTACTCGGTCACCTTCGCGCTCTGCCGGTCGAAGACCACGTAACCGGCGGTCACCCCGGCCGGGACATGTGGCTTGCCGGGGGCGGTGGCCGAGGCCGGAGTGGTGGCCGCCAGGAGGGGGAGGGCGGTCGCGAGGACCGTCAGCAAACGCGTCACAAGACAAATGCCTACCAGATCCCGGCGTCGGCGACAGGAAGACGACCTCTGGAAGGAGGCGTTCCGCGAAGGTCCGCACCATGGAGACTCCCGGGACCCGCTCCCGGAAGCGTGCCTCGGGACCCGCCGGTCGATCTCCGGCGATATAACCAACTAAACATGTAGAGATTACGGGTTTTGATGTTACTGTCGTTATATGTCGGCAGTTCCCCTGCATCTCGCCGTCGCTCTCGACGGCGCCGGATGGCACCCCGCGGCCTGGCGTGATCCCGCCGCCTCCCCGAAAGCCCTGTTCACCGCCGCCTATTGGGCCGGACTGGTGGCCGAAGCCGAGCACGGCCTGCTCGACTTCGTCACCATCGAGGACTCCCTCGCCCTGCAGACCACTCTTCTGGACGGCCACGACGGCCGTGCCGACCAGGTACGCGGCCGGCTCGACGCCGTCCTGGTGGCCTCCAGGATCGCCCCCCTGACCAGCCGGATCGGGCTGGTGCCCACGGTGACCACCACGCACACCGAGCCCTTCCACGTCGCGAGCTCCATCGCCACCCTCGACCACGTCAGCACCGGGCGGGCCGGGTGGCGCGCCCAGATCTCCGGGCGCCGCACCGAGGCGGCCCACTTCGGCCGCCGCGAGGTTCCCGAGCTCCGCTCCGAGAACCTCGCCGACCTCGACAAGGCGGGCGTCGTGCGGGAGCTGTTCGCCGACGCCGCCGACGCCGTCGAGGCCGTGCGGCGCCTCTGGGACAGCTGGGAGGACGACGCGGTCATCCGCGACGTGGCCACCGGCCGGTTCGTCGACCGGGACCGGCTCCACTACGTCGACTTCGAGGGGGCGGGCTTCACGGTCAAGGGGCCCTCCATCGTGCCGAGGCCGCCCCAGGGGCAGCCGCTGGTCACCGCGCTGGCCCACTCCCGGCTCCCGTACGAGTTCGCCGCGCGCGGCGCCGACGTCGTCTACGTCACGCCACACGACAGTGAGCAGGCGCGGGCCGTCGTACGCGAGGTACGGGAGATCTCCGGGCAGGTGCGCGATCCGGCCGCGGAGGAGCTGAGGATATTCGCGGACCTGGTCGTCCTCCTCGATGACGACGCCAAGGGCGCCCGCGAACGCAAGGCACGGCTCGACGAGATCGACGGCGCCACCTACACCTCCGACGCCGCGATCTTCACGGGTACCCCGGGAGAGCTCGCCGACCTGCTCCTGGAATGGCGCGCGGCCGGGCTGCAAGGGTTCCGGCTCCGGCCCGCCGTGCTGCCGACCGACCTGACCGCGATCACCCGCGGCCTGGTGCCCGAGCTGCGCGGCCGCGGCGCCTTCCGCCACGCGTACCAGGCCGGCACGCTCCGCGGCCACCTCCACCTGCCCCGACCCGCCAGCCGCTACGCAGGGAGCCGACGATGAAGCAGGTCATCCTCGCCGCCCACTTCCCGGGCGTGAACAACCACACGGTCTGGAGCGATCCGGCCTCGGGCAGCCAGATCGACTTCGCCTCCTTCGCCCACCTGGCGCGGACCGCCGAGCGCGGCAGGTTCGACTTCTTCTTCCTGGCAGACGGGCAGCGGCTGCGCGAGCAGCGCGGCAGGATCCACGACCTCGACGTGGTCGGCCGCCCCGACTCGCTCACCGTGCTCTCCGGGCTGGCCGCGGTCACCGACCACCTGGGCCTGGCCGGGACCGTCAACGCCACCTTCAACGAGCCGTACGAGCTCGCCCGCAAGCTCGCCACCCTCGACCACCTGTCCGGTGGCCGGGCCGGGTGGAACGTCGTCACCTCCTCCGACGCGTTCACCGGGGAGAACTTCCGCAGGGGCGGCTTCCTGGAGCACTCGCAACGCTACGAGCGGGCCGAGGAGTTCGTCCGGACGGTCCGCGAGCTCTGGGACTCCTGGGCCGCCGACGACCTCGTCGCGGACCCGGCGACGGCCACGTTCGCCAGACGGGAGGCGGGGAGGTTCGCCCACCGGGGCACCCACTTCGACATCGGCGGCCACTTCACCGTGCCGCGCAGCCCGCAGGGCCGCCCGCTGACCATCCAGGCCGGAGACTCCGAGGGCGGCAGGGCCTTCGCGGCGGCCACCGCCGACGCCGTCTTCTCCCGGCACAGCAGGCTCGAAGAGGGGCAGGCCTTCTACCGCGACATCAAGTCGAGGCTGGCCGCGCACGGCAGGTCCCCCGACTCGCTGAAGATCCTCCCCGGTGTCACGTTCGCGCTCGGTGACACCGACGCCGAGGCCCAGGAGAACGCCGACCACATCCGCCGCCAGCAGGTCAGCCCGCAGACCGCGATCCTGCTGCTCGAACAGCTGTGGAACCGCGACCTGTCGGCCTACGACCCAGAGGGCCCGCTTCCCGAGATCGACCCGGACGTCTCGGAAGACTCGATCATCAAGGGCCGGACCAGGATGTCCAGGGACCCGCTCAAAACCGCGGCGGAGTGGCGGGCCCTGGCGGAGTCCAAACGGCTCGGCATCCGCGACCTGATCATCGAGGTGACCGGTAGGCAGTCCTTCATCGGCTCGCCCTCGCGCGTCGCCGAGGAGATCAACGAGTTCGTGCAGAGCGACGCCTCCGACGGTTTCATCCTGGTGCCGCACCTCACCCCCGGGGGCCTGGACGACTTCGTCGACAAGGTCGTCCCGCTGCTGCAGGAGCGCGGAGTCCTCCGCGCCGAGTACGAGACCACCACGCTACGCGGCCACCTGGGGCTGGAGGGGCACCGTTGAAATTCCTCGCCATCACCCTCATCGTCCACGGCCCCAACCCCGTCACCGGGGAGCTCAAGTCGACCAACGCGCGCCTGCGCGAGGTGGTCGAGAACGCCGTGCTGGCCGAGGAACTCGGGTTTGACGGCTTCGGCGTCGGGGAGCGGCACGAGCGCCCGTTCATCTCCTCCTCCCCGCCGGTCGTGCTCAGCCACATCGCGGCGAAGACGTCGACGATCAAACTGTTCACCGCGGTCACCACGCTGAGCCTGCTGGATCCGGTACGGGCCTACGAGGACTACGCCACCCTCGACCACCTCTCCGACGGCCGCCTGGAGCTCATCATCGGCAAGGGCAACGGGGCCGCGCAGGCCCAGCTCTTCCAGGTGACCGGCGAGGACCAGTGGGAGCGCAACCGGGAGGGCTACGAGCTCTTCCGCCGCCTGTGGCGGGAGGACAGGGTGACCTGGTCCGGTAGGTTCAGGCCGTCCCTGACCGACGCCGAGACCTGGCCGCGCCCGCTGCAGCGGCCCATCCGCGTCTGGCACGGCAGTGCCACCAGCAAGGAGTCGGTGGACCTCGCCGCCCAGTACGGAGACCCGCTGTTCTCCGCCAACGTCAGCAACCCGGTCGAGCCGTACGCCGAGCTGATCCGTTACTACCGGGAACGCTGGGAGTTCCACGGCCACGACCCCGCCGACGCCCTGGTGGGCGCGGGCACCGCCGGGTACTACGCGGCCAGGAACTCCCAGGACGCGATCGAGACCTATCGGCCGATCTTCAATGCCAGGCTGGAGCTGTTCAGGAAGGTCGGGGTGGACCCGGTCTTCCACACCCTGGAGGACGCGATCGAGCGCAGCTCGATCCTGGTCGGCAGCCCGCAGCAGATCATCGACAAGGTGCACCGCTACCACCAGCGGCTCGGGCACGAGGTCATGCACCTGCACGCGGACGCGGACGGCCTCACCGACAAGCAGCACCGGACGGCACTGGAACTCTTCCAGAGCGACATCGCCCCGGTGCTGCGCGCGGAGATCCCCAGCAGACCGTTCCCCCGGCACGAGGGCGCGCGGGACGGGAGGCGCTCATGACCGCCCTGTCGGTCCTCGACCTGGCCCCGGTCCCGTCCGGCGGCACGCCGGGCGACGCGCTGCGCAACACCCTGGACCTGGCCAGGCGGGTCGAGGAGTTCGGCTACCTCCGCTACTGGGTGGCCGAGCACCACTTCGCGTCCGGCGTCGCCAGCGCAGCCCCGGCCGTGCTCGCCGCCCTGGTGGCCGCCGCGACCAGCACGATCAGGGTCGGCTCGGGAGCCGTACAGCTCGGGCACCAGACCGCGCTGTCGGTGGTCGAGCAGTTCGGCCTCATCGACGCGCTCCACCCGGGCCGGGTCGACCTCGGCCTGGGCCGGTCGGGCCGGCGCAAGGCCGAGTTCGCCGAGCCGGCGAGGAAGGCCCCGCCCGCGCCGAGGCCCGCCAGGGTCGTGGACGGCCTGCTCATCCCCGAACCCTTCTCCTTCACCGCGCTCGCGAGGTCGCCGCTGCTCTCCCTGTACGGCTCGCTGCTCCAGCAGCCCGGCGCGGAAAGCCCCGACTTCGCCGACCAGGTGGACGACATCGCGGCGCTGATCGCCGGCACCTACCGCTCCCCGGAGGGGGTGGCCGCGCACGCGGTGCCCGGCGAGGGCGCGGACCTGCGGCTGTGGATCCTGGGCAGCAGCGGCGGGCAGAGCGCGCAGGTGGCGGGGGAGCGGGGGCTGCCGTTCGCGGCGAACTACCACGTCAGCCCGTCCGGCGTGCTGGAGGCCGCGGAGGCGTACCGGGAGGCGTTCAAGCCCTCGGAGACCCTGGCGGAACCCCATCTGATCGTCTCGGCGGACGTCGTGGTGGCCGAGGACGACGAGAGGGCCCGCGAGCTCGCCTCCCCGTACGGGCTCTGGGTCCGCAGCATCCGCAGCGGTGCCGGAGCGATCCCGTTCCCGACACCGGCCGAGGCCGCGGCCCACGAGTGGACGAAGGAGGACCGTGCGCTGGTCGCCGACCGGCTGGACACCCAGTTCGTCGGCTCCCCGGGCACCGTCGCCGAGCGGTTGCGCGTCCTGCGCGACGTCACCGGCGCCCACGAGTTGCTCGTCACCACCATCACCCACGATCACGCCGACCGGGTCCGCTCCTACGAGCTGCTCGCCGAGGAGTGGTCGAGGCCCGTCGCCTGAGAGGGGACACCCCCGGTGGCGGCCACTCGCCGTCCGTGCCCCGGAACAGGTGGGGGCGGGCTGCCGGGTGCGTGGGCCCGGCCGCGTCCGTCGTCGCGGCCGGGCCCACGTACCAGGTCGGGCAGGTCAGGCGCGTTTGGCGATGGCGGTGATGAAGGGCTGCATCAGCCGGGCGGCCAGCGGGCCGAACGCGGCGAGGATGAGGACGTAGGCGGCGGCCAGCGGCCCCAGGTCGGGGTGGACTCCGGCGGCCACCGCGAGACCGGCGATCACGATGTTGAACTCGCCTCGGGGGATGAGCGCGATTCCGGCCCGGGCCTGTCCGGCTCTGGCGATGCCCGCCCGATGGGCGGCGTAGGCACCGGTGAGCAGTTTCGTGATCATGCTGATCACGGCGAGGAGCACCGCCAGTCCGGCGACCGGGAGTATCTTGGTCGGATCGGTCTGAAGGCCGAAGAAGACGAAGAACACCGCGGCGAACAGGTCGCGGATCGGGGTGAGCAGTTCCTGCGCGTCCTCGGCCAGCTCGCCGGAGAGGGCGATGCCGACCAGGAAGGCGCCGACCGCGGCCGAGACCTGGAGCTGCTGGGCCACTCCGGCGACCAGCAGCGCGAGCCCGATCACCTTCAGCAGCAGTACCTCGGAGTTGGGGCTGGAGACGAACGCCTCGATGAACCTGCCGTAGCGGAGCGCGACCAGCAGTACGACGCTGACCGTGCCCAACGCGATCGCCACGGCGATCGCACCGCTGGCGAAGCTCAGCCCGGCCAGCACCGCGGTGAGGATCGGCAGGTAGACGGCCATCGTCAGGTCCTCGAAGACCAGCAGCGACAGCACCACCGGTGTCTCGCGGTTACCGATCCACCCCAGGTCGGACAGGACCTTGGCGGTGATCCCGGAGGAGGTGGCGTAGGTGACGCCGGCCATGGCGATGGCGGCCACCGGACCCCAGCCCAGCAGCAGTGCGGTGATCGCGCCCGGTGCGGCGTTGAGCACCAGGTCGACCACGCCCGCGCGGGCGTTGCCCTTCAGGCTGGTCACCAGCTCGGAGGCGTTGTACTCCAGACCGAGGGTGAGCAGCAGCAGGATGACGCCGAGTTCGGCGCCTACGGAGGTGAACTCCTCGCTGGTGGCCAGGGGCAGGATGCCGCCGGTGCCGAAGGCCAGTCCGGCGATGAGGTACAGGGGAATGGGCGAGATACCGACTTTGAGGGCGAGCGCGCCGAGGATGCCGAGCCCGAGAAGGACAGCACCGAGCTCAAGGAAAAGAATTGCCGTATGCACCAGGTTTCCTACCCGCCGGACAGGATGTCAGAGACGGCGGATGTGCTCTCCGGGCTGCCCACCACGACCACCACGTCGTTTCCGAGCAACCCGAAATCGGGGGCGGGGCTGGCGAACACCTGACCCTCGCGAACCACGGCCACGATGGAGGCGCCGGTACGGGTGCGGACGCGCGCGTCACCCATCGGCCGGCCGGCGTACGGCGAGCCGGGCGTGATCGGCAGCTGCAGGCTGACGAGTCCCTCGACCTCGCTGTGCAGGGCGTTGAGGCGCTGCACGATGCGCGGGGCGCCGAGCAGTTCGGCGAGCGCGTCGGCCTCCTCGTCGTTCAGTTTTATGGTCTCGCATGCGCGGTCGGGATCATCAGGGTCGTACAGCACCAGGTCGCGACGGCCCGTGCGGTGAGAGACGATTCCTATTCGCCTGCCTGAGCGCGTCGTGAACTCGTGCCGCAGCCCTATACCTGGCAGTGCCGTCTGCTCGACCTCCACCGTGCCAGCTCCTTGCGTGTGTTTGCCTGATTCTCTTGCCAGGAGAACCTACCAACTCGGGCTTTGTCGAGTAATGTCGAGGATAACCGGTATTACCGATTGACTTTGTGGGTTATTTGGCCGACGATGAGCGGGAACCCGCCCCCAGCCTCAGTGAGGTCTTCCGTGCCCGCTCCTGTCGTCGACGTGGGGGTGCCACAGCGGGCCGCGCGAACGCGGTCACGTGTGCCCCTGCCCTCCGCCGCCGTCTGGCAGCGCCTTGTCAGCCCCCTGGTCATCGTCGTCGTCTGGCAGGTCGCCGGCGCCGTCGGACTTCTCCCGGAACAACTCCTCGCCTCGCCCGTCAAGGTCCTCACCGCCGCCGCCGGGCTCGTCGAGGAGGGTGTCCTGCCCGAGGCGATCGCCGTCTCGCTCCAGCGGGCGGCGATCGGCTTCACTCTCGGCGCGGTCGCCGGGATCGGCCTGGCCCTCGTGGCGGGGCTCAGCCGCATCGGCGAGAACGCTGTCGACCCGCCGCTGCAGATGCTGCGGGCGCTCCCGCTGTTCGGCCTGATCCCGCTCTTCATCCTCTGGTTCGGGATCGGCGAGACGCCCAAAGTGGCGCTGGTCGCCCTCGGCGTGGCCTTCCCGCTCTACCTCAACACCTTCTCCGGAATCCGCGGCGTCGACGGCAGGCTCGCCGAGGTGGCCCGGGTGCTGCGGCTGAGCCGCACGGAGACCGTCACCCACATCGTCCTGCCGGGCGCGCTGGCCCAGACCCTCGTCGGCCTGCGGCAGAGCCTGGGCGTGGCCTGGCTGGCGCTGATCGTGGCCGAGCAGATCAACGCGGACGCCGGCCTGGGACACATGATCAACGATGCCCGGGAGTTCCTGCGCACCGACGTGATCGTCGTCGGTCTGATCGTCTACGCGATCCTCGGGCTGCTGACCGACGCGCTGGTGCGCCTGCTGGAGAGGAGGGCCCTGTCATGGCGACAGAGCTTCCTGTCACGTTGACCCCGCCGCGCACGGTGATCCCGCTCCGTGCGGCGGCTCCGGTGGCCGCGGTCAGGGGACTCACCCGGGACTTCGGGGAACGCCGGGTTCTCGACGGGGTCGACCTGGAGATCGGCCGTGGCGAGTTCGTCGCCCTGCTCGGCCGGAGCGGCTCGGGCAAGTCCACGCTGCTGCGGGTGCTCGCGGGACTCGACCCCGGCGCCGAGGGCGAGGTCGAGGTCGGCGGCACCGCCGCCGTGGCCTTCCAGGAGCCCCGGCTCGTACCGTGGAAGCGGGTCCTGGCCAACGTCGCACTCGGGCTGCGCGCCCCCGACCCGCGCGCCGCCGCGCTGGCCGCGTTGGAGGAGGTCGGTCTCGGCGCCCTGCGCGACGCCTGGCCGCTCACCCTGTCCGGCGGCGAGGCCCAGCGGGCCTCCCTGGCCAGGGCGCTGGTCCGCGAGCCCGGCCTGCTCCTGCTCGACGAGCCGTTCAGCGCCCTGGACGCGCTGACCCGCATCACCATCCACCGGCTCGTGCTCGACCTGTGGGCCCGGCACCGCCCCGGCATCCTGCTCGTCACCCACGATGTGGACGAGGCCGTGCTGCTGGCCGACCGTGTCCTGGTGCTCGACGGGGGCGCCATCGCCCACGAGTCCGGGATCGAGCTGCCCCGCCCCCGCCACCGCGACCACCCCGAGCTCATCGCACTGCGCTCCACCCTGCTCGACAGGCTGGGCGTCACCCCGGAGGAAACCGCATGAAACGTCGTATCGCCGTGGCTCTGCTCCTGTTCCTCACCACCGCGTGCGGAGCCGGGGAAGGACAGGGTGTCCGCGCCGACGGTTCGGTCGACCTGTCCCAGGTGACGCTCCGCGTCGGCGACCAGAAGGGCACGGGCCTGCAGGCGCTGCTGACCGCGGCCGGCCAGCTCGACGACGTCAAGTACAAGGTCACCTGGTCACAGTTCACCTCGGGGCCACCGATCCTGGAGGCCATCAACGCCGGTTCGGTGGACTTCGGCGCGGTCGGCAACGCGCCGCCGGTCTTCGCGGCCGCCGCAGGGGCGAAGATCTCCGTTGTCGCGGTCGCCGAGAAGGGTCTCGGCGGCCAGGCGGTCGTCGTCCCCGCCGACTCGCCCGTCAGGTCCCCGGCGGACCTGCGCGGCAAGCGCGTCGCGGTGGCCAAGGGCAGCTCCGCCAACTTCCACCTGCTGGCCGTGCTGAAGAAGGAGGGATTGAGTTTCGCCGACATCCAGCCCCAGTACCTCCAGCCGCCGGACGCCCTGGCCGCGCTCTCCTCCGGCAGGATCGACGCCTGGGCCATCTGGGATCCCTACACCGCCCAGGCCGAGTCGCAGACCAAGGCGCGCATCCTGGTCGACGGCGAGGGTTACGCCAACGGCTTCGAGTTCCAGATCGCCGGGAAGGAGGCCCTCGCCGACCCGGCACGCACCGCCGCGCTGGGCGACTGGGTGGCGCGCGTCCGCAGGGCACATCAGTGGGCCAACGAGCACCCGGACGAGTGGTCCAAGGTCTTCTCCGAGCTCACCGGGCTGGACCAGGCCGTCGTCGGCGCGGCGATCAAGCGCAGCTCGTACCAGGACCTCAGGCTCGCCGGTGACGTCGTCGACCGCGAGCAGCTCGTCGCCGACGCCTTCAGCGAGGCCAAGCTCATCCCCGTCCCCGTCACGTTCGCGGACTTCGTCGACACCCGGTTCGACGCCACCCTGGACGACCCCTCGTGACGCCCGCCCCGAGGTCCGTGCCCGGGGGATCCACGCCTGGAGGCATCCGATGAAGTTCCACTGGTTCCTGCCCACCGCCGGTGACAGCCGGGTCCTCACCGGGGGCGGCCACGGCCTCGGCAGGGGGCACGGCCGCTCCGAGGCGGCCACGTTCCGCCCGCCGGACATCGAGTACCTGGCGCAGGTCGCCCGCTCCGCCGAGCAACTCGGCTTCGAGGCGGTGCTGACCCCGACCGGCACCTGGTGCGAGGACGCCTGGCTGGTCACCGCCGCGCTGACCCGTGAGACCGAGCGGCTGAAGTTCCTCGTCGCCTTCCGGCCGGGCTTCATGTCACCGACGCTGGCCGCGCAGATGGCCGCCACCTACCAGCGGCTCTCGCGCGGCAGGCTGCTGCTCAACGTGGTGACCGGCGGGGAGAGCGCCGAGCAGGCCAGGTTCGGCGACCACCTGTCCAAGGACGAGCGCTACGCGCGCACCGACGAGTTCCTGTCGGTCGTGCGCGGCGCCTGGAGCGGTACTCCCTACGACTTCGACGGCGGTCACTACCGCGTCGAGGGCGCGACGGTCGCCGAGACGCCCGACCCCGTCCCGGAGATCTACTTCGGCGGCTCCTCGCGGGCCGCCGGACCGGTCGCGGCCAGGCACGTGGACGTCTACCTCACCTGGGGCGAGCCCCCCGGGCAGGTGGCGGAGAAGATCGAGTGGATCCGGGAGCTGGCGGAGGAGCGGGGCCGTAAGCTCCGCTTCGGCATCCGGCTGCACGTGATCACCCGCGACAGCGAGCGCGACGCCTGGGCGGAGGCCGAGCGATTGCTGGCCGCCATCGACCCGGCCGACATCGTCTCGGCCAGAAAGCTGCTCGGCCGTAGCGAGTCGGTCGGCCAGCGGCGCATGCTGGAGCTGCACGAGGGCTTCACCGGGGGCACCGCCCGCGACCTGGAGATCCATCCGAACCTCTGGGCCGGGGTCGGCCTCGTGCGGGGCGGTGCCGGCACCGCGCTGGTCGGCAGCCACTCCCAGGTCGCCGAGCGGATCGAGGAGTACGCCTCGCTCGGCATCGAGGAGTTCGTCCTGTCCGGCTACCCCCACCTGGAGGAGGCGTACTGGTTCGGCGAGAACGTGCTCCCCCGCGTCGCCGCACACCTCCAGAGGTGATCACGGCCACATCCGGCGAGCCCGTCTTGCGCGTGGTCTCCGCGGGGAGGAATCTCGGTGCATGCCTGACGACCGCCCGTACGACATCGTGCTGTTCGGCGCCACCGGGTTCACCGGGGCGCTCACCGCGGAGTACCTCGCGCGCAACGCCGGTCCCGCCCTTCGCTGGGCGCTGGCCGGGCGCAACCGGGCCAAACTCGAAGCGGTCAGGGACCGGATCGGCCTGCCCGAGCTGCCGCTGCTCCACGCCGACGCGACCGACCCGGCCTCCCTGGTGGAGATCGCCCGGCAGGCCAGGGTCGTCGCGACCACCGTGGGCCCCTACGTCTTCTACGGCGAGCCGCTGGTGGCGGCCTGCGCCGACGCGGGCACCCACTACGCCGACATCACCGGCGAGCCCGAGTTCGTCGACCGCATGTTCATCCGTCACCACGAGCGGGCCGCGAGGACCGGGGCCAAGCTCGTGCACGCCTGCGGGTTCGACTCCGTCCCGCACGACCTCGGCGCCTACTTCACGGTCAGGCAGCTGCCCGAGGGGGTGCCGCTGGAGGTCAGCGGCTTCGTCCGGGCCTCCGGCGCCGCCTCCGGCGGCACCGCGCACTCCCTCGTGACGGCGATCTCCCGCTTCCGGCAGACGATCGAGGCCGCGAACGTCCGGCGCGAACTCGAAACCGTCTCCGGACCCGCCACGGCCTCCGCGACCAGGAAGACGCGTGGCGTGCCCGGCTCGGTCCGCCACGTCGGGGGCTGGGCCCTGCCGCTGCCCACGCTCGACCCGCAGATCGTCGCTCGCTCGGCCCGCGCGCTGGACCGCTACGGCCCCGACTTCACCTACCGTCACCACCTCGCGGTCAGGCGACTGCCCGTCGCGCTCGGCCTCGCCGCCGGAGCGGGTGCCCTCGCGCTGCTCGCCCAGATCCCACCGGCGCGTTCCCTGCTGCTGCGCCGCTTCGCACCCGGTGAGGGGCCCGGCGTCGAGCAGCGGGCCAGGAGCTGGTTCAAGGTCACCTTCCTCGGCCTGGGCGGCGGGGCGCGCGTCGTCACCGAGGTCGCGGGCGGCGACCCCGGTTACGGCGAGACCGCCAAGATGCTCGGCGAGTCGGCGCTCTGCCTGGCGACGGACGACCTCCCGGAGGTCTCCGGTCAGCTGACCACCGCCGTGGCGATGGGCGACGCGCTGATCGGCCGCCTTCAGCGGGCGGGCATCACCTTCACGGTGCTGAGCGACTCGCGCAAATAGGCGTTCGTGACATCGGTCGTCCCCGCCTCGGTGGAGAAGGGGCCGGGAAGCTCCGTTCGGCGGGGCCGGCCGGGTGCCTTCCCGATCGTGAAGGTCCGTCGGAGGCCGCTCTTGGCGAAGCCTTGGGGGCCAGCTGAGCGTGAAGGTGATTCGGGCGCGGTACTAGACCGGTTAGTCCCTGTGTCCGCGTGCGGGAACGGGGACCGCGTCATGTCCGACTCCTGAGCGCGGAAGAGCGTGGTGAGGACCTGACGGCCCGGGTGCCGGCGGAGGAGCCGGCGCCGCCGCGCGGTGATACCGAACAGAACGTCGGGCGACCGGCCCCGACGATGGCCGGCCACGTCCGGGGCAGGCCCGAGTCCCAGGAGGCGTCAGCCATGAAAATGCCCGCAGTCAACGAGTGCCAGGTCGATGCGTGCGCCTACAACGCGGAGCACATCTGCCACGCGCTGGCCATCACGGTCGGCAACAGTCATCACGCGGAGTGCGAGACCTTCTTCAAGGTCGACGTGAAGGGGGGCGACCCCGCCGCCACCGGCCGCGTCGGCGCCTGCAAGATGTCCGACTGCCAGCACAACGTCCAGTACGAATGCCAGGCCTCCGGCATCGTGGTCGGTTACGCGCAGAAGGACATCGACTGCCTCACGTACGCGCCGGCCTGACCGCGGACGAGCCGTACGGCGACGGAACAGCGTCTCGATCTCTTGGCATCCAAGCGCTTGTTTGGTAACACTGGCCCATGGCAGAAACCGCCGCGGACGTCTTCGCACCCGCGAAGCTCGGGCCGATCACCCTGCGCAACCGCCTGATCAAGGCGGCCACCTTCGAGGGCATGACCCCCGAGGCGCTGGTCTCCGACGAGCTGATCGGCTTTCACCGGCGGGTGGCCGCCGGGGGCGTCGGCATGACCACGGTGGCCTACTGCACGGTGGCGCCGGAAGGCCGTACGCAGTGGCGGCAGATCTGGATGCGCCCGGAGGCCGTGCCCGGCCTGCGCCGTCTCGCCGAGGCGGTGCACGCCGAGGGCGCCGCCATCTCCGCGCAGATCGGCCACGCCGGCCCGGTGGCCAATCCCGCCTCCAACAGGCTCCCCGCGCTGGGCCCGTCCCGGCGCTTCAACTGGCTGGGCATGAGCATGACCCGGGCGGCGACCGTCGCGGACATCGAGCGCATCGTCCGCGCGCACGCCGACGCGGCGCTCCTGGCGGAGGAGTCGGGATTCGACGCCGTCGAGATCCACCTGGGACACAACTATCTGGTCAGCTCCTTCCTCAGCCCTCGGCTCAACAACAGGACCGACGGCTACGGTGGCAGCCCGGTCAACCGGGCCCGGCTGGCGCGCGAGGTCGCCCTGGCGGTGAGGGAGGCCGTCGGCGGCCGGATCGCGATCCTGGCCAAGCTCAACATGGACGACGGGGTCAGCGGCGGCCTGACACCCGACGAGAGCCTCCAGGTCGCGACCTGGCTGGAGGCGGACGGCGGCCTCGACGCCATCGAGCTGACGGTGGGCAGTTCGCTGCTCAACCCGATGTACCTGTTCAAGGGCGACGCCCCGATCCGTGACTTCGCCGCGGCCCTGCGGCAGCCGCAGCGGCTGGGGGTGCGGCTGCTGGGCGGCCGGTTCCTGCGCTCCTACCCCTACCGGGACGGCTACCTGCTCGACGACGCCCGCGCCTTCCGCGCCGCCCTGAAGATGCCGCTGGTGCTCCTCGGCGGCGTCACCAACCTGGCGACCATGGAACTGGCCATGCGCGAGGGCTTCCAGTTCGCCGCCATGGGCCGGGCCCTGCTCATGGAGCCGGACCTGCCCAACCGGATCATGAAGGACCGCGCTGTCGAATCCCGGTGCGTCCACTGCAACCGGTGCATGTCGACGATCTACTCCGGCACCCGGTGCGTGCTCGCCGAGTGATCGCGCCCGGTCTCAGTCGAGCCCGGAACGCCGGGAGGCGAACACGTCGGCGACGGCCACCACCAGCGAGATCAGCACGAAGACGATGGTGACCAGCAGCGAGTGCCGGAACGCCAGCGCGTAGTCGCCGTGGGAGGAGGCGACCTCGGAGAAGAACACCGCGCCGATCGCCGCGATGCCCATGGCCGCGCCGATCCGCTGCCCCGTCTGGAGCACCCCGCCGGCGGCTCCGGCCACCGGGACCGGTACCTCCGACAGGGTCAGCGTCTGGTTGGGGGAGATCACCAGGCCGCTGCCCAGCCCGGCGAAGACCAGCGGCAGCGCGATGGCCCAGCCCACATGCTCGCCGGGGACCAGCAGCACCGCGAGCACCGTGACGCCCAGCGAGGCCGCGACCACCAGCAGTCCCGACACCACCAGTGACCGGCCCAGCCGGGTGACGACCCGGCCGCCCAGTGCGGCGGTCACGGCCGACCCCCCGGCGAACGGGGTGGTCGCCAGCCCGGCCTCCAGGGCCGAGTAGCTCAGGCCGTTCTGCAGGTACAGGGTGAGCACGAAGAAGATCGCGGTGAAACCGGCGAAGTAGAGCGTCCCGAGCAGGACGCCGAGCGCGTACGAGCGCCTGCGGAACAGGGACAGGTCGACGACCGGCTGGTGGCTTCGTCCGTATCGGCGCTCCCAGGCGACGAAGACGGCTAGCACCACGATCCCGGCGAGCAGGGCCAGCCACTTTTCCGGGCCCCGCCACTGCTGCCCCTCGACGAACGGCAGGAGCGCCAGCGTGATGCCGGCGGCGAGCAGCAGCACGCCCACCGGGTCCATGCTCTCCCGGGGACGCCTCCCGTGGGCGGGAGGCCGGATGTAGCGGTATGCCAGGACCACGGCCAGCACGCCAATCGGCACGTTGACGTAGAAGACGAGGCGCCAGGCGTCGGGGCCGCCACCGAGCTGGATGAGCGCCCCGCCGAGCAGCGGGCCCACCGCGGTCGAGACACCGATCACGGTGCCCAGCATCCCGAACGCCCGGCCCCGCTCCGCTCCCCGGAAGAGCTGCTGGATCAACCCGCTGACCTGCGGGTTCAATATCCCGCCCGCCATTCCCTGAACGAGTCTCGCGATGACCAGGAACGTCGGGTCGCCGGCCATCCCGGCCGCCGCGCTGGACAGGGTGAACAGGACGACGCCGAGAACGAACGCGTTGCGCCGGCCGTGCATGTCGCCGAACCGTCCGGCGGGGATCAACGCCAGCCCGAAGGTGAGCGCGTACCCCGACACCACCCACTGCAGGTCGCTCTGCGGAGCGTCCAGCCCGGTGCGGATCGCCGGCAGCGCCACGTTGACGATGCTGACGTCCAGCAGGGTCATGAAGCCGGCGACGAGGCAGACGGTCAGCGCCTTCCAGCGGCGCGGGTCGGCCCCCTCCTGCTCCTGGAGGGCCGTCGCCTCGCCGCTCATCCGGCCGCGCGGTGCGGGGATCCGGCTTCCCGGTCCGCGGACCTTTCCCACCCGCCGTCTTTCAGGCCTCCGGGCGGTACGGGTGACCGGCTGAGGACCATCGTCCGCCCCCGTTCTACGCCTCCGGCTTTCAGCAGCCCGTATCTACCCCTCTCGGATGTTCAAATCACAGTCCGGGCCCCGGCGAGTCGCCGGAGCCCGGACTGTGGTTCATCTTCGGAGCCGGAAGCCGCCCGGTGCTACGGGCAGGTCGCCTCGCCGCTCTGCAGCGGGACGTTCACCGCGCTCCAGGCGGCCTTGACCGCGTTGACCTCGACGCAGCCGCTGAAGAGCGCCTTGGCGGCGGCCACGGTGGCCTTCCGCGCCTTGGGGTGCGTCCACGGCGAGGTCTTGCTGTTCAGCCCGGCCTGGAAGATCTGGCCGGCCTTCTGGATGCCGATGCCGGTCAGGGTGGACGGACCCGAGCAGACGGGGCTGGCCGGCTTGCCCACCGGGTTGGTGCCCTCGGCGAGCAGGTAGAACCAGTGGTTCTGCGGGCCCGCTCCCGCGTGCACCTCGTAGTTGAAGGGGGAGGTGTAGCAGTTGGGGTCGCCGAGCGCGGCGGGGTTGTACATGTTGCGGATCTCACCCGCGCCGACCAGGTTGACCTCCTCGCCCACCAGGTAGTCCGGCGGGTCGAGGGTGGCGGGCTGGTTGGCGTAGTGCTCGGTCAGCGCGCCGAAGATGTCGCCCGTCGACTCGTTCAGGCCGCCGGCCTCGGTGGTGTTGGACACGGTGGCCCCGGAGTACTGGAAGACGGCGTGGCCGTACTCGTGGCCGACCACGTCCATCGAGGTGGCCTGCCGGTTGTTGGCCTGGTTACGCCCGAAGTTGGTGTAGCTGCCGGTCCAGTAGGCGTTGACGGCGCTCAGGCCGACCCGGGCCGGGAACGCGCCGCCGGAGCCGTTGAACCCGTTGCGGCCCAGCCAGTTGCGGAGCATGTTCCACTCCGTCTGCGCCGCGTACAGGGCGTCGACGCAGGCGGTCTCCAGGTTGGTGCCCGAGCCGGTGCCCCAGGCGTCGTCGGTTCCGGTGTAGGCGGTGCCGCCCTGCCCGCCGCAGCGCAGGCCGGGACGGGTGGTGTCGGTCATCGAGTACGAACTGCCGGAGCCGGAGGTCTGGATGGTCACCGGGTTGCCGTTGTAGTAGCTGTTGCCGGTCCCGGCGCGGACCTCGTCGTAGGAGTCGACGATCGACCCGTCGAGGGCGTCCACGAAGACGTGCAGGACGCTCGGGGTCTCGCCGTTGGCGCCGGTGACGACCACCTCCCAGGCCAGCTTGGGCGTGGTGGTGGCGGCGTGCACGAGCAGCCGGGGGGTGCTCACGCTCTCCACGGTGGACACCTGCGCGCGGGCGGTGGCGGTCGCCGCGGCGGCGTCCACCTTGCTCGTGACGTCGACCGTGATCCTGGACTGCTGGCCCGAGCTCACCGACCCGACCAGCTCTCCGGCCCGGTCGGTGGAGACGATCACTTCACCGCCGAACACCGGCAGACCCCGGTAGGTGCGCGCGTAGGTCAGGTACTGCAGGCCCTGGGCGCCGGAGATGTTGGCGATCAGGGTGAACTTCTCGTTCTGCCCCTTCAGGAGGGCTTCCGACCTCATGGCGATGGTGGCGTTGGCGGTGGTGACGGCGCGGTTGCGCGCCTCCGCGTCCGGCGGTGAGTAGGCCGGGGGGTCGGCGGAGAGGGCGCTGGCGGCGATGTCCGCCGACGCCGACGTGCTGCTCACCGCGGCGGGGGTGATCAGGGTGGCGACGGCCATTACGGCTACGGCGCCCAGCTTGGTCTTCGGATTCACGGGGGGCGATTCCTCTCGGTGTCCCTTGTGGGGAGGAGGGATACAGGGAGCCCTGAGAGTCGGGGCTCCCCCAAAGCTGACACCGAGTGAGGCAGTCGAACACCTAACAAAATCCCATAACGCCGTGATATGGGCGGTTGTCCGTACCGGGGTACCTGCTGTTATGGCTCGCCGTTGCGGGGGAGAACATCATGTTTTAGGACTCCCTCGACTGAATTGGTCTGATGTACGGCGATTTTTTCGTCGGGCCGATCGGAGATCATCTAGGGTGGGCTCCGATCGTGTTGTTACGGGGTGCGCTGGTGAGGAGGCTCTGATGAGCGAGGGAATCACGGAGGTCGACACCGAGGTGTTGGCGCGAATCGACACCTCGGTCCCACATTCGGCGCGGGTGTGGGACTACTGGCTTGGCGGTAAGGACAACTACGGTCCCGACCGCGCGGTCGGCGACGAGATCGTGAAGGTCATGCCGGATCTGCCGGTCAACGCGCGGGCCGAGCGGGAGTTCATCGGCCGGGTCGTGCGCCATCTGGCCGGTGAGGCGGGCATCGACCAGTTCCTGGACGTGGGCACCGGCATTCCGGCCGCGGACAACACCCACCAGGTCGCCCAGCGGGTCAACCCCAAGGCGCGGATCGTCTACGTCGACAACGACCCGATCGTGCTGGCCCACGCCAGGGCGTTGCTGCGCGGCACCCCGGATGGGGAGACCGCCTACATCGACGCCGACCTGCGCGATCCCGAGCCCATCCTGCGACAGGCCGCGCGGACACTGGACTTCTCCCGGCCGGTCGCGCTGATGCTGATGGGCGTCCTGGAGTTCGTCCCCGACGGGGACCAGGCCCACACCGCGGTGCGCACGCTGCTGGACGCGCTCCCCTCGGGCAGCCACCTGGCCATCGCGCACAGCGTGCACAGCCCGTCGATGGACGAGGCCGCCGCCAGGTGGAACGCCAGCGCCGCCACCCCGCTCACCCTCCGCACCCGGCAGCAGCTGGAGGAGTTCCTCGGCGGGCTGGAGTTGCTGGAGCCCGGCGTGGTGTCGCTGCCCACGTGGCGGCCCGAGCCGCAGACCAGCTTCCGCGACCGCGACGTCTTCCAGTACGGCGGCGTGGGCCGCAAGCCGTAGGGCACCTCGCCGTCCGCGTGTTCTGACCCGGGAGTCCGGATCGGCCCCGCCCGGTCCGGGGGCCCGGTGCCCACCTGGCGGCCCGCGCGGCCCGGGTACCGTCGAAAGGCGACGGGCGCCTAGGGCCTGCCGGGTGGCAGGCCCTAGCATCCAGATGTGCAGAATGATGTTCTGAGGGCCGGAGCGGTCTCCCGCACCCTGTCGGCCGCCTTCTGGCTCTGTTCCGCGGTCCATCTGGCGCTGGTCGCCGTCGGCGAAGGCCCGATGAACTCCGTGACCAAGGCGCTGCTGATGCCGCTGCTCGCGGCCTGGGTGCTGGCGCGGCGGGGACCGCGCCTGCTGGTGGCGGCGCTCCTGCTCTCCTGGGGCGGCGACGTGGCCCTGGAGATCGACGGTCTCTTCATCGCGGGCATGGCCCTGTTCGCCGGGGCGCACGTCTGCTACGTGACCTGTCTCGTCCGCGAGGGGGCACTTCGGGTGTTGCGCCGCCCGGCGATCCCGGTGGTCTACGGCGTCCTGTGGGCGGGAATGATCTTCCTCCTCTGGCCGGGCCTGGGCGACCTGCGCCTGCCGGTGGCGGTCTACTCGCTGCTGCTGACCGCCACCGCGGTGACCGCCGCCGGTCTCGGCCCGCGCATCGGGACCGGCGGCGCCCTGTTCCTGCTCTCCGACGCGCTGATCGCGTTCGGCCTGGCGGACCTTCCCCGCCCGCCGATGACCGGCCTGGTGATCATGGCTACTTACGTCGCGGCCCAGTACCTCCTGGCCTCGGGCATCGTCGATCGCCTCCGTGACTGAAGTGGTCGCACAGCCGGCGGCGGATGCCCCTCCGCCGGAGGGGACATCCGACCGGTCCGCTCCGGGGAGATCGTCACCGGCAGGGGCCGCGGTTCTCCATGATCACCTTTTCATCTCCGACTCGGTGGCGAGCCTGATGTCGAACGTGACGTCCAGGTAGGGCCCGTCCATCCCGTACCGCTCGATCGAGGCCTGGTCCTCGCGCGGCTCGAAGTCGACGATGATCTCCGGCTTGACCGCGAAGGCGGCGTCGGAGTCCAGGTAGGGGTCGTCGTTGACGAACACGTGGGTGGTCAGCGTGTGATGCCCGGCCGCCTCGACGCGGATGTGAAGATGGCCGGGGCGCATGGGATGACGTCCCATGGCGCGGAGCATGTCGCCTGCCGGGCCGTCCATCGGCACGGGGTAGCTGGCGGGCTTCACGGTGCGAAACCAGTACTCGCCGTTCTCGTCGGTGGTGAACAGACCGCGCAGGTTGCCTTCTGGCTGCTCGGCGTCCTGGGTGTCGTAGTGGCCCTTGTCGTCGGCCTGCCACACGTCGAGGATCGCACCCGGCAGGCGGTTCCCGTGGCAGTCCTGCACGGTGCCGTGGATCACGGCGCTCTCGGCCCGGCCCCATTCGGGGCCCGCGGCGATGAGGTCACCCAGTTCGCGCGGCGGGGCCACGGAGTGGAAGGGGCCCTCCACCGAACTCGGCGTCATGTCGGCCGGTCCCTGGTTGTTCACGTCGTCGACGAGCGTGGTCAGTCCCAGCATGTCCGAGAGCAGGACGAACTCCTGCCGGGTGGGCGTGCAGAACGAACCGGTACGTGCGAGGAAGGCGAGTCCCGCCTCCCACTCGGCCGCCGTGGGCCGCACGTCCTCGACGAAGCCGTGCAGGTGACGGATGAGGCTCTCCATGATGGTCATCAATCGGGTGTCCGCACCCTGGAGCTGGCCGACGACCTGCTCGGTCACGGGGGGGCTGCCGGCCGGGCCGCGCCCGGAGCCCATGGTCTCACTCATGCCCAGTCCTCTGCGCTCGCTGTGTTGATCACTGGAGTACGGGCGCCGCTCGGCTTCCCGACCTCCACCTCGACCACGTCGCCGTCGTGCAGCAGCCGCGGGGTGTACGCGGGTAGCCGATCCCGGACGGCGTTCCGGCGGCGATGACGGCGCCGGGCCGGAGCGTGAACGTGCGGCTGTCGAACGAGAGAGTCGTCCCTGCTGAGAAGATCATCTTATTGGTCGAGGAGATCGAGAGTATCCGGCTCGTCAAGAAGCCGGGCGAGGCGGGTCGCTCCGCGGAGTTCTTCGGCCTGGACGTCACCGATGGCATCAGGTCGTTTCGATCGCCTCCATGACCGCTCCCTCCTCGGTGCGGACCTGAAGGGTGATCTCCGGCGGCAGCCGCAGCGAGTTGTGCACGGCGCTGTGCTCCACGACGGTGGTGAACGATTCCCGAAGCCCTTCGGGAAGGCCGGGAGCGTCGACGACCAGATCGATTCGGCCGACCCGTGCCGGACGCAGCTCCAGGTCGTAGTGGGCGGTCACGGTGACGCCGGCGGGCAGCTCACATCGGTGAAGGTAGCGTTCGGCGCGATGGGCGACGCAGGCCGCGAGACTCCCGACGAACAGCTCGACCGGAATGGGGCCGGTGTCGCCTCCGCCGAAGTCCGTGGGCTGGTCGACACGGATGGTGTGGCGGCGTATCCGAACGTCGAAGCGGTCGCCGCCGTGCCAGGTGATCTTCACCATTCCGTTCCGGTTCTGCTTCATGGGTGACTCCACGGGTGTGTTCAGGTTCCGTAGGTGGAGCACGTGGATCTCATCGCCCCGGGATGGCCCCTGTGCGTCGACAGGTGAAGAGCGCGCACCGTCCGCGGACCGTGGCCGAGGCGGACGGTGCGGTCATGCCGATCCCGGTGGCCCGAGGCGAGAGGCCGTCACCATGAGGTGGGCCCGGCGGCGACCTGGGCGATGTCCTCCGCGGTGACGGTGCGCAACCTTTCCGCCAGATCGGCGAGCGCGCGGGCGACCGCGAGCTCGTCGCCGATCTCGGGGACCGACTGGTCGACCGGGTTGCGGCGCGCGTGACCGATCCCGGTCAGGTGGGTGTCGTCCTTGGTGGTCAGGAGCGCCCGGGCGGAGGTGTCATCGCCCTCTTCGGTGATGTAGATCTGCACGGTCCATTGCTTGGCTTCCATGGAAGGAACCTCCGATCGAACGGGTGTTCGCGGTGTCGTGCCCTCGAGTGCGCGGCGGGCCGATCGGACGCCGATCGCCCGGGATGACCGGGCGGTCGCGTGGATCATCCGACGGGTGTCGCGATCTCGGTGGTCATCGGGGTCCAGCGGTTCGCGAGCCGCTGGGCGAGAGCGGGCATGGTGGTGTACTCCAGTTCCGACAGTGGCAGCCGGTGCGGTTCGAACGGACCGTGGCGGCGGAGATAGTCCATGATCTCGGAGGCCTGGGCCCGTGCGCCGTCGAAGGCCGGATCGTCGAACATGTCGCGCGGGCCGATCAGCTTCCCGTCGTGGATCTGGAATCCCAGCGCGACCACGCGCGGCGGGCCGTCGAACCGGGACGGGTGCGCCTGCCGGACCGGGACAGGCAGGAACGGCGCGTGGTGCGAGCCGCGCATGCACCCGGCGACCGTGTACGGGAAGGCGAAGGGTTCCAGTGCCTCGCCGACCGCCGGCAACCCGGACTGGCAGCGGACGATCATCACCGGGTCGTCCTTGCCGACGTACTTGCCGGCGATCAGGGACAGCCGCTGGGTGCTGGTCGTGGCCGCGGTCTCACCCAGGGTCTTGGAACGGACGCCGTGGATCACGTAACGGGCCGGGGCGCCGATGTACATCAGCATGTCGTACAGGTCGGCCGGGCAGTCAAAGACGATGCGCTTCTCCTCGTACAGGTCGTAGACCTCGAAGCCGAAGCCGGCGTGCATCTTTCCGTCGATGACCAGGCCCGCGGTGTTGAACGGGTCGGCGAACATCTTGTACAGCGGCAGGTTCCACGCGCCCGGCTCGGTCTTGTCGGCCAGGAAGCACAGCACCGGCTCTGACGGGCGCTCCTCGAACTCCAGTTCCGCGTACCCGGGACCCATGCCCCGCAGGTTGCCGGAGAAGGCGTCCGACAGCAGGTCCTGGCCGGCGCCGTACAGGCCGAGTCCCTTGGCGATGTGGGTGGTGGCCTGGAAGGTGTCCCAGGCGAAGGAGTGGATGAGCCCCGCGTCGGCGCCGTAGGTGTGGGTCATGATGAGCGAGATGTCGTCGCCGCAGCTGGCGACCTGGCCGTCGATGAGCAGTCCCGAGGCGGTCGCCCGGTCGATCTCGCGGCGGGCCTCGGCCATCATGTTCGGGTGCACCGCGGAGTGGCCGACGAACCCCCCGGTGTCGGCCTTGATGACACTCAAAGTGATCATGATGATCCCCCCCGTGGGTTGTCCTGCTTCCACGCTGGTCAGGGGCCTTGCGTATGGATAGGGCAGAAGGCCCCGGCCGGGCGGGACTTCCGTACCTGCTTGTGGGGGGTGCTCGGGCGGCCCGCGACCGGTGATCCGCGCGCGGAGGATCCGCCGCGATCCGCGGGTCATGAGCGGACCCGCGTCATGTCGAGCGGGTCCGCCCGATCCGTCAGGACTCTTGCCGAGGCGTGGACTCGATCTGGATGTGCTTCTCCTGCTGTTTGGTGTCGGCGAGTTTGACGCTGACCTCCAGAACCCCCTTGTCGTAGGAAGCCTTGACGTCGTTCTCGTCCACGTCGCTGGGCAGTGTGATCGACCGGGTGAAGGAGCCGTAGCGGAACTCCGTCCGCTGCTGGTCCCTCTGCTCGTCACGCCGCTCGGCGTGGATGGTCAGGAGACCGTTGGACAGGGTGATGTCGACATCCTTGTCGGGGTCGATTCCCGGCAACTCGGCCCGCAGTACGTAGCGATCGTCCTTGACGTAGTCCTCGAACTTGATGGGCTGCGCCGCCGGCGACTGCAGGGCGGCGAGGGGCATGTCCAACCAGTTGAACAGTTCGGGGACGAGGCCTCGCCGCTCGCGGATCATCGGCATGCTCATGGTGTCCTCCTTGTCTACCGGGGTCTTCCCATATCTCCATCACACCACCGGGCAGGACTCGGGATAACAGTCAGAGGTCCCTAAACACGTAGGTCTTTTGGCCGCCGTGCCCGACGCCGGAAAGCCGTCGACGCCCTTCGAACCGTGGCTCGGGCGCGATTCGAGGCGGCACCACCGGATCGCGGCGGTGGCCTGGGCCGAGGCCGCGCCGTCGGCGGCCACGGCGCTGGGACGGGGGTTGTCGGCCGGAGGTCTTCGCGCAGAGCCGGGTGTGGTGCCCGAGGGGCCAGGGCGGCCCTGACCGGAAACCTCGGAGGGCACCACCGGCAGGCGGTCAGGGACGGGGCCAGGGGCGGCCGGTGAGACGTTCGATATCGGTGTTGAACCGCTGGAGGCAGGCGGCGAAGGTGGCGACCTCCTCGGGCGTCCAGCCGTCCAGCACCTTGTCCATGCTGCGGACGATCTCGTCGCGCTGGCACCGGAGGCGGCGCTCGCCTTCGGCGCTGATGTGGAACTTGCGGGCGATGCCCCCGTCGGGGTCGGGGATGCGTTCGACCAGCCCGGCGCGGAGCATGGCCGAGGTCTGCCGGTTGAGGGTGGAGGGGTCCAGGTCGAACGCCTCGCTGAGCTGCCCGATGGACATCGGGCCGACGAGCTGGATGCGGCTGAGCAGGACGTAGGCGCTGCGGTCCAGGTGGTCGCCCGCACGTTCGGCGCGGGACAGGGTCAGGTGGTAGTACCGCCCGAGCAGCATGGTCTCGTACTCGATCGAGTGTGTGGGCTTCTCCAAGCCGATCCCTCTCCAGACTTCCTCGCGTCCTGTTCCGCCATACGAGCGCGCATCGGTGGTCGGTGTGTATCACCCCCATTTTATGCATCAAGCACATTATGTGTATCGTACACATCGCCTTATTTGTCCAGACAAGGGAGATCCACGTGGACGACTCCACGTCCACCACCCGCCCCGGTGGGATCGTCGGTGTGCTGGCGGTGGCCGGTATCGTCGCCTCGCTCATGCAGACCCTGGTGGTGCCGCTGATCGGCGAGCTGCCACGCATATTGCACACCGACGCGGCCAACGCCTCCTGGGTGATCACCATCACCCTGCTGGTGGGGGCGGTGGCCGTCCCGGTGATCGGGCGGCTCGGCGACCTGTACGGCAAGCGCCGGATGATGCTGGCCTGCTCGGTACCGATCATCGCGGGCTGCGTGACCTGCGCGCTGGCCGACTCGGTGACCCAGATGATCATCGGGCGAGGTCTGCAGGGCATGGGCATGGGCATGATCCCGCTGGGCATCAGCGCACTGCGTGACCTGCTGCCGTCCGAGCGGGTAGGCCCCGCGATCGCGCTGATGAGCTCGTCCATGGGCATCGGCGGAGCGCTCGGGATGCCGGTCGCGGCGGCGGTCGCCGAGTACGCGAGCTGGCGGGTGCTGTTCTGGGGCGCGACCGCGCTGAGCGTGCTGGTCGCCGGCCTGATCTGGCTGCTGGTGCCCGCCACGCCCGCCCGGACCACGGGACGCCTCGACGTCGTCGGCGCGCTCGGCCTGGGCATCGGCCTGGTCTGCCTGCTGCTGGGGGTTTCCAAGGGTGCGGACTGGGGCTGGGCGAGCGGAACCACCCTCGGGCTGTTCGCCGTCGCGCTGGTCGTCTTCGTGGTGTGGGGCTGGTGGGAGCTGCGAGCCGGTGACCCACTGGTCGATCTGCGCGTCACCGCCCGGCGCCCGGTACTGCTGACCAACGTGGCCTCGATCGTGGTCGGATTCGCGATGTACGCCCAGGCGCTGATCGTGATCCAGATCCTGCAGCTGCCCGAGGCCACCGGGTACGGTCTGGGCCAGTCGATGCTGGCCGCCGGCCTGTGGACGGCCCCGTCGGGCCTGATGATGATGGTGGTCTCGCCGCTGGGCGCACGGCTGTCGGCCGCTCGCGGCCCCAAGGTCACCCTGGTCACCGGCAGCCTGGTCATGGCGCTCGGGTACGGCTCATCGATGGCCCTGCTCGGGACGACGTGGGGCCTGCTGATCGTCACCTGCCTCTGCAGCATAGGCGTCGGACTGGCCTACGGCGCGATGCCCGCCCTGATCATGGGTGCGGTTCCCCGGTCGGAAACCGCCGCGGCCAACAGCTTCAACTCACTGATGCGCTCCATCGGCACCTCGGTGTCAGCCGCGGTGATCGGTGTCGTCCTCACCCAGATGACCATGCGGCTGGGCGGGCACACCCTGCCGTCCGAGAGCGGCTTCCGCACCGGTCTGCTGATCGGCTGCGGCGTCGCGCTCGTCGCCGCGGCGATCGCCTCCGCGATCCCGGCGCGCCGGGCCGACTCCCCGGCCGAGGACGCCGTCACCGCCGAACCGGCGACCGTGTCCTGACGCCTCCACCGAGGACTCCGCCGTTCCGCCCTCGAACGCGCGGAGCGCCCTGAGCACCCGGACAGGGGAACCGCGCCAAGAAGCGGGTCTGTTGACATCGCCGCCGACGGTTTGAGCCGGTGCAGAACTTTGCGGAGGTGGACGGCATCTCATCGAAGGAGTAGATGAGGCGAGGGGGCCAGCGATGATCGACGCTCTTCAACCGGGTGATCCGCAGCGGCTGGGGGAGTACTGGCTGGCCGGTCGGTTGGGGGCCGGGGGGCAGGGGGTGGTCTACGACGCCTACGACGAGGACGGGACCCGTGTCGCGATCAAGGTTCTGCACAGCTCCGGCGGTGCTTCGCAGTATCTGAAGGAGGTGCGGGCGGCCCAGCGGGTCGCGTCGTTCTGCACCGCGAAGATCCTCCAGGCGCGTCTGGAGGGTCCCAGGCCGTACATCGTCAGTGAGTTCGTCAACGGGCTGAGTCTGGGCCGGGTCGTTCAGGACGGTCGTCGCTTCCAGGGCGATGACCTGCATCGGCTGGCGATCGGGGTGGTGACCGCGCTGGTGGCCATCCACGAGGCCGGGATGATCCATCGTGATCTCAAGCCCGACAACATCCTGCTCGGCCCCGACGGCCCGCGACTGATCGACTTCGGGATCGCCCGGACCGTGGAGATGTCGCTGACCCCCATGGGGATGCCCGCCGGCACCCCTCCGTACATGGCGCCGGAGATCTTCGAGGGTAGGCGGGCCGGAGCGGCGGCCGATGTCTTCTCCTGGGGGGCGATCGTGTTGTTCGCCGTCACGGGCGAGCATGCCTTCCAGGCCGATTCCGTTCTCGGGGTGGCTCGTCGGGTGCTCACCGCCGATCCTGATCTCGGTATGTTGCCGGAGTCGCTGCGTATGCTGGTCGGTGCGGCGCTGGCCAAGGACCCGCTCGCCCGGCCGACGGCCCGCGCCATCCTGTCCGCCCTCATCAACGACACACCGGACACCCCCGGCGACCTGATGGCGGCGGGTAGCGCGGAGGCAGGGTCACCGGCCCGGTGGGAGCCGATCGATCCGACCCTGGGCATGATCGCCGAGGATGCCTACACCGCCCTCACCCCTGAGGAACGCGACCGTGTTCCCGAGGTCTTCCTCCGCCTGGTGACGGTCGGCGACGACGGCGACCTGTTGCCCCGGCCGGTCCCGCACGCCGAACTCTTCGGCGGGCTGACACCTCCGGAGGAGCGGGTGCTGCACAACATGCTCATGGCTTTCCGTGACCTGGTCACCCATGCCGATGAGCGGATCACCCTCGCCAGGCCCGCGGTGCTGAGGGCCTGGCCTCGGCTGCGCGGCTGGCTCGACACCGAGCGCGACGGCCTGCCCGTCCATCACCGGATCCGGCAGGCCGCGCAGGCGTGGGAGACCCGCGGCCGGCGACCGGGAGACGTGCTCAGCGGCGGAGTTCTGGAAGAGGCCCTGCTCTGGGTCACCACAGGCCGTCGGCGTCTCGTACTGAACCGGCTGGAGAGCGAGTTCCTCAACGCCGGCACCCGCGCCCTGACCCGCGACATCCGGCGCCGCCAGGCCCTCACCGTCTTCCTGGCCGCGCTCCTCGCCGTGGCCCTGGTGGCGACGGCCCTGGCCGTACGGGCGCGGCGAGACGCCGACCACCGGCGCGACGTGGCCGTCTCCCACCGGCTCGCCGCGCAGAGCGAACTCCTCGCCGGCGATCCCAGGCTGTCGGCACTGCTGGCGGTGGCGGCCTGGCGCGTCAGCCCGACCCCCGAGGCCCGCACCGGCATGCTCACCGCCCTGAGCGACCCGGAGCGCGCGATCCTGGCCGGCCACACCAACGTGGTCGCCTCGGTGCCCTTCAGCCCCGACGGACAGGCGCTGGTCACCGGTGGTCGTGACGGCGCGGTGCGCCTGTGGGATGTCGGCATCCCCGGTGATCTCCCCGCGGCGCTCTGCGCGATCGCCGCGGACTCCCTGACCCGCGAGGAATGGGCGCGGTACGTCCCCGAAGTGGACTACCGGACGGTCTGCCCGTGACACTCGCATCCGTTCGTCCGGCGTGACGGGCGAAGATCGTGGCTGTGCCGCTCGGCCCCCGGTCGTTTCCCGAGCTCTTCGGGCATCGAGATGAGCCCGTCGCCGCCCGGCGGCGGAGGAAGGCCGGAGCGCACGAAGCGGCTTGACCGGCGAATCGTTCTTCCCAGGGAACGGAGGGTCGTCTTCGGCGCCCGGGGTCCGGCCGGGCGGGCCGACGTGCCTGGTCAGGGCGCTCCTGTCAGCGGTGAGAAAACCTTGTTGCGGACACGGTCAAGGAGCTGCAAAGATCATCTTTATTGATGTCACGCCTTTTGTAAGGAAAATGGGTGCCCAAAAAGCCGTCGAGCGAATTGGGAGTCCGAGGCCACACCTTGGCGCTCTCGACCCTGCTCGCCTTCGTCATGCTCCTCACGTTCGCGCCGCCGGTGAGCGCCAACGCGTTCGGATGGTCGTATCTGCATCCGTCAGGGTGTTGCGCGCAGGCCGACAACAAGGACCATTACTACAACTACTCGTCGTTGACCTCGTACATGAAGGTCGCGGCCAACTACGCCATGATCAAGCTGGACTCCCAGACCGACATGGCCACGCACTACGACTCCAACCCTGACAAGCACACCGATGTGGAGATGTTCGACCAGTACTACAACGACTACTGGGGCCTTGACTGGGACGGGTCGAGCACCGGAAAGAACATCTACGCCCACGCCAAGTGCGTGCGGATAATCAGCCCGGGGACCATCAACGGCTGGTGGAAGTGCGACCAGTACGAGATCCGCTTCGATCTGGCCGACATGAGCCGCTTCTCGGAGAACGAGCGTAAGAAGACGACCTGCCACGAGGTGGGGCACACCACCGGGCTCGACCACTCCTCCCAGAGCACCTCCTGCATGAAGTCAGGCCGCTCCACCGTGCGCACCTACACCGCGCACGACGTCGCGCACATCAACGGCCGATTCTGAGGACGGAACACATGCCTAAGACGTTCCGATCCCGCACCGCGGGAGTGAGCCTCACCCTGGTCACCGCCCTGGGCCTGCTGGCCGCCGTCGGTGTGGCCGCCGCCCGGTCCAACGAGCCCGCTCCTCCGTTCTGGTCCCTGATGCGCTCCGACGTGGGCGAGTCGACGGGCGAGTACCTCTACGACTCGCTGGACGACCTGACGCCGGGTGCGCCCGCCTCCGGAGGCTTCGCCCCCGCGGCGGCGATGCTGGAGGGCACCGTCGTCGGCATCGAGCCGGGGATCGCCTTCGGCTCCGACGACGGCGCGGGCGCCGCGCCCATCGTCGGCTACGACGATCCCGACGCGGCGGTCCGCTACGCCAGCCTCGTCGTCAGGGTGGACCGTACGCTGTCCGGGCAGCTCGGCCTCGGAGTGCGGAACGGTCAGATCCGGCTGCAGGTCGAGCAGCCCGGTCACATCTCCCTGGACCTCCTGCGTACTTCCATCGGCAGCGCGGGGCACGGGCTGTTCTACGTGCACAACGCCCTGGAGCGCAGCCAGGCCGAGGGACGGGCCGTGCCCCAGGCGCTGGCCGGCTACCTGGCCTCGGTGCACATCCCGATCGGCGAGGGTGTGTTCGTCGAGCAGGCACCGGGCGAGCCGGTCATCGCACCGCTCATGGACAACCCGGAGCGGGTGAACCAGATACTCAACGGCGGCCCGCCGCCCGTGGAGGAGGAGCCGGAGCCGGAGACCCCCAGGCCCCCCAAGCCCTCGGACTTCCCGCACGAGGAGGACCCCGGCCAGACGCCCACCCCTGTCCCGGACCCCACGGACGATCCCGACGCCTCGGTGCTGGACGTCCCCGACCCGGTCACGGCGGACACCCCCGGCCCCACGGAGAACGAGCCCGAGGTCGACACACCGACCCTGGGCCAGCTGCTGAACCGCGCGGTGCGCGCGGCCTGAGAGGCCGGCACCGACACCGGGCCGGACACCCGCCGGCCCGGCCACTCCGATGAGACACGGCCCCGCCCCGGCGAACCGGGGCGGGGCCTCATCTTCGATCCCCGACCCGTGTCCTGGGATCGCCCCGGCGGTTCACCGGCCGGCTTGAGCCGTACGGGAACCTTGAGCCGTACGGAACAGCGTGATGGTCCGGCCCGCAACCAGGTCTGATTTCCGCCAGCGCACCGACCGGTCAGGGCCGAACATCGATCCATGAGCACCTTCCGTACTTTCGCCATCGACGCCGAGGTCGTCGCCGGGTTGCGGGTCCGTGACGACGCCGGGCGCCCGCCCCGTCCGGTCACCGACACCGAGGGAGGTTCCCCGCTGCGCTGCTGCCTGCGTCACAGCCTCCCCGGAGAGGAACTCGCCCTGCTCTCGTACGCGCCGCTGCGCCGGTGGGCGGCCCAGGCCGGAGCCGACCCCGGCCCGTACGACGAGGTGGGCCCGGTGTTCGTGCACGCCGAGCCGTGCGAGGGGTTCGGCGGGACGGATTTTCCCGCCGGGATGGGGGGTGAGCTGCGGGTCTTCCGCGCCTACGACGACAGGGGCGGCATCCTGGGCGGACGGCTGGTGGAGCACCACGTCAGCGGTGACGCCATCGCGTCGGAGGCCGTCCTGGCCGAGCAGTTCGCCGACCCCGAGGTGGAACTGGTGCACGTACGGGCCGTGCTGTTCGGCTGCTTCATGTTCGAGGTACGCCGCGCCTGACCCCGGCCCCCCGGGATCGCGTCCTCCGCCTGACCGGCAGGCCGGCCAGGCGGAGGACGGCCCCGCCCGGCCGGTCAGCGGAAGGCGGAGTGGCCGGTGACCGCCCGGCCGAGGGTGAGGGCGTGGATCTCCTCGGTGCCCTCATAGGTGGCGACGCTCTCCAGGTTGACCAGGTGGCGCATCACCGGATACTCGAGGGTGATCCCGTTGGCCCCGTGCACGCCGCGCGCGACGGCGGCCACCCGCTGGGCGGCGCGCACGTTGGCGAGCTTGCCGAAACTGATGTGGGAGTGGTGGGCCCGCCCCTCGTCCTTGAGGCGGCCGATCCGCAGGGCCGTCAGGTTCGCCTGGTCGACGTCCACCAGCATGTCGGCGATCTTCCGCTGGGTGAGCTGGAAGGCGGCGATCGGCCGGCCGAACTGGGTGCGGGTCCGCGCGTAGCCGAGCGCCGCCTCGAAGCAGTCGCGGGCCGCTCCCGCGGCTCCCCACACGATGCCGAAGCGCGCCTCGGACAGGCACGACAGCGGGGCCTTGACGCCCTCGGCGAGGGGGAGCGCCGCCTCGTGCGGGAGCCGTACGCCGTCGAGGACGAGTTCGGAGGTGATCGAGGCGCGCAGCGAGATCTTCCCGTGCAGTGTGGTGGCGGAGAAACCCGCGGTGTCGCGGGGGACGAGGAAGCCGCGGATGCCGTCCTCGGCTCTCGCCCACACGACGGCGACGTCGGCGACCGACCCG
The DNA here is from genome assembly GCF_040678965.1 of Streptosporangium sp. NPDC049248. NCBI lineage: Bacteria > Bacillati > Actinomycetota > Actinomycetes > Streptosporangiales > Streptosporangiaceae > Streptosporangium > Streptosporangium sp. NPDC049248. Next base: position 70,339 of record NZ_JBFAQY010000032.1, on the reverse strand, counting down.
TTGGTGATCCACATCTTGGTGCCGTCGAGGACCCAGTCCATCCCGTCCCTGCGGGCCCGGGTACGCATCGAGCCCGGGTCGCTGCCCGAGTCGGGCTCGGTCAGGCCGAAGCAGCCGATGGCCTCACCGGCCGCCATGCGCGGCAGCCACTCCCGCTTCTGCTCCTCGGAGCCGAACCGGTGGATCGCCGTCATCGCCAGCGAGCCCTGGACGGACACCAGGCTGCGCAGTCCGCTGTCAACGGCCTCCAGTTCGCGGCAGGCCAGCCCGTAGCTCACCGCGTTGGTGCCCGCGCAACCGTAGCCCTCCAGGTGCATGCCCAGCACGCCCAGCGCGCCCAGGCCCCTGGCCACCGCGTGCGGGTCGGGGATGGTGCCCGCCTCGAACCAGCCGGCGACGTGCGGCCGGAGTTCGGCGCGGCAGTAGTCGCGCACGGCGTCGCGGATCGCTCGCTCCTCGTCGTTCAGGTCGCGGTCGACTTCCAGGAAATCATGCGGGTTCAACAGGGGGCCTCACTGAGTGGACGGCTTGATGGATGGCGCCCGCCTGCCGGAGGAGGGCGATGCGGTCGTCGGTGATGCCGAGTTCGGCCAGCAGTTCGCGGGTGTGCTGGCCGAGAAGCGGCGGGGGAGCGATGTCGCGGTCGGCGGAGACGCTCTCCAGGGTGAATCCGGTGCGGATGAGCTCCAGCGGTCCGGCGGTCGGGTGCTGGAGCCGCAGGGTCACGTCGCCGGCCGTGCGGATCGCGTCCAGGACGCCCCGGATCCTGCCGGAGGGAACTCCGGCGGCGTCGAGCCGCGCGATCCATTCGTCCACCGTGCGGGTCGCGAAGACGGCGCCGAGTTCGGCGACCAGCGCGTCGCGTTCGCGGACGCGGCCGTCGTTGGTGCGGAAACGGGCATCGCCCGTCAGGTCGTCGCGTCCGATCGCCGCGCACAGCGCGCGGAACAGCCGGTCGTTGCCCGCGGCGACCATGAGACGGCCGTCGGCCGCCTCGAACGCCTGGTAGGGCACCACCGTCGGGTGCGCGTTGCCGTAGGCGAGCGCCTCCTCACCCGAGACCAGCGCGCTCTGCGCCACGTTGACCAGACCGGACAGCGCCGATCCCAGGAGCGAGACCTCGACCAGCTCGCCCTGTCCCCGGGTCGCCTGGCGGTGCAGGGCGCCCAGGATCGCGACGGCCGCGTTGAGCCCGGCGAGCACGTCGGTGATCGCGACCCCGACCTTGCTCGGGGACTCGCCGGTGATGTGCATGTAGCCGCTCTCGGCCTGGATCGTCGCGTCGAACCCCGGCCGGTCGCCGCCGGGGAACCCGGTGATCGAGCAGTACACGACGCCCGGGTTCGCCTGCCGTACCGCCTCGTATCCGATGCCCAGGCGCTCGGCGACCCCGGGGCGGAAGTTCTCGATGACCACGTCCGCCTCGGCGCACAGCCGCTGGGCGACCTCGCGGCCGAAGGGGTGCTTGACGTCGAGCGCGAGACTCCGCTTGCCGCGGTTCACCGCGAGATAGTAGGCGGCCTCGCCGCCCGCGTACGGTGGGCCCCAGGCCCGGGTGTCGTCGCCGTGCTCCGGATGCTCGACCTTGATCACATCCGCGCCGAGCTCGGCGAGGACCATGGTGGCGTACGGCCCGGCCAGGACCCGGGAGAAGTCGGCGATCCGGATCCCGTCGAGCGGACCCGTCATCGTCCCTCCCACGGGAACCGGCTGCCGAGACCGGCTGGACTCATGACCCGAACCGCCGGGCCGCGTCCACCGCGTCGAGCCAGCGGCGGTACCCCTCCGGAGAGATCTCGCGGGGCTCGAAGACCCGGCCGCCACCTCTCACCTCGGAGATCTCGGCCGGGTCGCGCCACACCCCGCCCGCCAGGCCGGCCAGGAAGGCGGCGCCCAGGCCGGTGGCCTCGGTGGTGTCCGGCCGTACCACCGGCCGGCCCAGGAGATCGGCCTGGATCTGGCAGAGCAGGTCGTTGGACGCGGCTCCGCCGTCCACCGCCAGATGGGAGACGGGGATGCCCGCCGCACCGCTGACGGCCTCCACGACGTCGCGGATCTGGTAGGCGATGCCGTCGAGGACGGCACGGGCGAGATGGGCGCCGGTGGTGCCCCGGGTGATGCCCAGCAGGGCGCCCCTGGCCCGCGGATCCCAGTGCGGCGTGCCGATGCCGGTGAGCGCGGGGACGAAGATCAGCCCGTCGCTGTCGGGCACGGACGCGGCCAGCCGCTCGCTCTCGGCCGAGTCGCTGATCACGCCCAGCCCGTCACGCAGCCACTGCACCGCGGCTCCGGTGACGAACACCGATCCCTCCACGGCGTACTGGACCGGCTCGCCGGCGAGTTGCCAGGCGACGGTGGACAGCAGTCCCGCGTCGGCGGGGGCGAGTCGGTCGCCGGTGTTGACCAGCAGGAAGCTGCCCGTGCCGTAGGTGCACTTCATCGCGCCGGGAGTGAACGCGGCGTGGCCGAACAGCGCGGCCTGCTGGTCTCCCGCCACTCCGCCGATCGGCAGGTCCAGCCCGAGAAAGTGGTCGGGCGCGGTGCGGCCGATGAGCGCGCTCGAAGGAACGATCTCCGGCAGTGCGGCCGGCGGCACCTCGAAGAGCTCGGTCAGCTCAGCGGACCAGCCGGCCGTGGCGAGGTCGAACAGCAGGGTCCGGGAGGCGTTGGACGGATCCGTGGCGTGCAGCCGGCCGCCGGTGAGCCGGGCCAGCAGGTAGGAGTCGACGGTGCCGACCGCGGTGCGGCCCTCTCGCACACCGGCCCAGACCTCCGGGAGGTTCCCGCGCAGCCAGGCCAGCTTGGTGGCGGAGAAGTAGGGGTCCAGCGGGAGCCCGGTGAGATCGCGGATCCGCGGCTCGTGCTCCCTGAGCCGGTCGCACTCTCCGGCGGAGCGGCGATCCTGCCAGACGATCGCCCGGGTCGTCGGCCGCAGGGTCGCGCGGTCCCAGAGCACGACGGTCTCGCGCTGGTTGGTCAGCCCGACACAGGAGACCGGTACGGCCGCCGCGGCGAGCGCGTCCGAGCAGGCCCGCAGCGTGGCGGCCCAGATCTCGTCGGGGTCGTGCTCGACGAGGCCGGGCGCGGGAAAGTGCTGCGGGAACTCCTGGTGGCCGCGGCCCAGGACACGCCCGTCCTGCGCGACCACGAGTGAGGTGACACCGGTGGTCCCGGCGTCGATGGCCAGAACGCTCACGCGGCACCACTCCATCGGCCGGCGAGGTCGGCGAGCAGGGGGACGAGTTCGGCGTCGGCGGAGGTGTCCAGCGCCGAGTGGGTCACCTCGGCCGCGTGCGTGTAGCTCCCGGCCTGCTCGGCGGCCCAGCTCGCGGTACGGCCCAGCGCGCCGGCCAGCAGGCGGGCCACATGGGGTGCGGCGCTCACGCCTCCGTCGGCGGTCTCCAGCCCGGCCCGGCTGCGGCGGCGCAGTATGTCGTCCACGGTCATCGCGGCCTCGTGCCGTGCGGCGTACAGGACCTCGGCCGCCAGCAGTGAGGGGGTGCCCGGTACGGGTTCCAGCAGTTCCGGGTTCCGGCGGCCCAGGGTCAGCAGGGCCGGGTAGTCGGCGCCGTAACGGCGTGCCAGCCGTTCCACCGCCGCCACGGGAAGTCCCGCGGCCACGGCCGCGGAGTCGCGGCGGTTCCAGGCCTGGGCGTAGCCGTTGGAACCGACCAGCCCGAGGTGCTCGGTCACCGACGGGCGGACCTTCGGCAGGCCGCGCACCACCGCGTCGACCGCGTCCTTGGCCATGATCCGGTAGGTGGTCAGCTTGCCGCCGACGACGACCACGACGCCGGGCGCGACCTCCTTGACCACGTGCTCGCGGCTGATGGCCGTGGTGGAGTTCCGGTCGGGCTGGTCCACCAGGGGACGCAGGCCGGCGTACACGCCGAGCACGTCGTCCCTGGTCAGCGGATCGCTCAGCCACTGGTTGGCCTGGTCCAGCAGGTAGCGAACGTCGGCGCCGGTGGGGAGCACCGGCCCGGGGCCGATCTCCCAGGGGGTGTCCGTGGTGCCGACGAGCACCACGTCCCCCGTCGGGATCAGGAACAGCACGGAGTGGGGCGTGCGGGCGATCAGCGCGCTGTCGAGCCTCAGCCGCTCGCGTGACACGACCAGGTGCACGCCCTTGGAGGCGCGGACCCCCACCTGCTGGTCGCCGAGCATCTGCTGGGTGAGCCCTGACCAGGGGCCGGTGGCCAGCACCACGCGGCGTGCGCGGACTGTGAACTCCGTACCGGTGAGCAGGTCCTCGCAGGTGGCGACCGTGTGGTCGGAGCGGGAGGCCAGGGCGTTGACCCGGACCCGGGTCAGCACGGTGGCCCCCTCCCGCGCGGCCGTACGGGCGAGTGTGACGACCAGGCGGGCGTCGTCCACGTGGCCGTCGTCGTAGGCCAGCGCGCCGACGGCGGCGTCACGGCGCAACTGCGGCGCCTCGCGGAGCAGGGCGCGGTGGGTCAGGTGCCGGTGCCGGCGGAAGCCGTGCCGGTCGCCGATCCCGGCGAGCGCGTCGTAGAGGGTCAGCCCGGCGCCCACGTAGCCGCGCTCCCAGACCCGGTGGGTCAGCGGATAGAGGAAGGACATTCGCTGGACGAGGTGTGGCGCCAGGTCCTGCAGCAGGCCGCGCTCGTGCAGCGCCTCCCGGACCAGCCCGAACTCCATCTGCTCCAGGTAGCGTACGCCGCCGTGGAGCAGGCGGCTGGAGTTGCTGGAGGTTCCCGAGGCAAGGTCGCCGCCCTCCAGCAGGGCCGTGGTCAGCCCGCGTGAGGCCGCGTCCAGTGCCGCGCCCGCGCCGGTCGCGCCGCCGCCGACCACCAGGACGTCCAGCAGGCCGCCGGTCAACTCGGTCAGGTCACAGTCACGGCGCAGCGGGTCGAGGCTGTCGCCCGCTCCGAAGGGCAGACCGGCCGCGAACGGTTCACGCTCTCGCTCAGAGATCATCATGTTCTGCTCCATTACCAGCGTCGCTGTACTTCCTCGGCCCAGCCGTACAGGTCGTCGATCCTGATCACGGTTCCGTCGTCGGCGACGACGGTGCCGCGGTAGTGACCGAAGGCCTGGTCCTCCCGGCTGCGCATGTAGCGGAGCCGGGTGACGTCGGAGGACCGGACGTACTCGGGGACGAACTCCAGGTCGACCCGCTCGCCGGTGATCTGCCAGGGGGCCATCCAGTCGGAGGTGTCATAGCGCCAGACCAGCTCCTCGCTGATCTTGTGCAGCCTTCCGTCCAGGAAGATCCCGTTCTCCACGCTGCCGGTACCGTCGGTCCACTTGCCGCCGATCTGCACGCCGATCTCGTGGCCGCCGGAGCGCCCGGACGCCGCGCCCCAGTTCCACAGCACGTTGCCGGGCCACCGGCCACGTCCGTGGTCCAGGGTGGCGAGGGTGTCCTCGGCGGTCAGCTTGATGCGGCGGCCGTTCACGACCAGCGTGCCCTCGGCGGGGCGTCCGAGATCCTTGACGGTGTACTGGAAGCGGCGGGATGACCAGGGCACGACCACGCCCAGGCTGTCACGGCCCTCGACGCGGTGCACGAGCAGGTCGGCCTCGAACTCGGGGGACCTGACCCGTAGCCGGGTTCCCACGGTCGCCTCGTCCACGGCGATCTTGACCGGGCCCTTCGCGATCCTGACGCTGCCCTCGCCGCTCCGCTCGGAGAATCCGGTGCCCTGGCTCGGTACGAGCAGGCTCCGGCTGAACACGTCCTTCTTCGTGGCGCGGTCCAGGTACCAGACGGACTCACCGGCCAGATAGTCCAGGCTGGAGGCGCTGAAGGAGAAGATGTGCTCGGGACTGGTCAGGCACCAGTAGTCCCAGCGCATCGTACGGCCCCAGCCCCGGATGTTGGACCGGTGCAGCGGGGTACGGCTCCAGCCGACCGCGTCCGGATTGAGGCGCCCATCCGGACGGCAGAGGTCGACCCGCTTGGTGATCTCACGCTCGACGATCCGGCGGGAGGTCTCCTCGGTCATCGGCCCAGTCCCACGTTGACGTACTTGTACTCCACGAAATCCTCCACTCCGTGACGGCCGCCCTCGCGGCCGTATCCACTGCCCTTGACCCCGCCGAACGGCCCCTGCGGCGGGGCGAGCGGGGCTCCGTTGACCGAGACGATGCCGAACTGAAGTTCCTCGCAGACGCGCACGACCCGGCCCAGGTCCCGCGTCCACAGGTAGGCGGCCAGGCCGTACGGCGTGGCGTTGGCCCTGGCCACCACGTCGGCGTCCTCTGCGGCGCCGAAGGTCAGGATCGGGGCGACCGGGCCGAAGGTCTCCTGCCGGCACACCAGCATCTCGTCGGTGACGCCGGTCAGGACGGTGGGCGGATGCAGCCTTCCGGTTCCCTCCCGGCGGGTCGTCGCGAGCCGGGCGCCGTGCGTGAGGGCGTCCTCGACATGCCGCCTGACCTTGGCGAGCGCCCGGTCGTCGATCAGCGGGCCCATCGTGACGCCGGGGTCCATGCCGTTGCCCACGGTGATCGCCTCGGCCAGCCTGACGAGCTCGTCGGTGAACTCCGCGGCGACGGACTCGTGGACGTAGATCCGGTTCGGGGAGGTGCAGGCCTGGCCGGCGTTCATGAACTTGGCCCGGGCCACGCCCGCGGCGGCGGCGGCCACGTCGGCGTCGGGGAAGACGAGCACCGGGGCATGGCCGCCCAGCTCGACGCTGAGCCGTTTGACGTCGTCGGCGCTCTGCCGGATCAGCTGCCTGCCGACGGCCGTCGAGCCGGTGAACGACACCTTCCTGACCCGTGAGTCGGCCATGACCGCCTCGGCGAACTCCTGCGGCCGGGACGTGGTGACCAGGTTGAAGACCCCCGGTGGGAAACCGGCCTCGGTCAGGCACTCGGCGACCGCGATCGCCGACAGCGGGGTGAGCTCGGAGGGTTTGAGGACCACGGTGCACCCCGCGGCCAGCGCCGGGCCCAGCTTGCGGGTGATCATCGAGACCGGGAAGTTCCAGGGGGTGATCGCCGCGACGACGCCCACCGGTTCCGGCAGCAGCCAGATGCGGGTGTCGGTGCTGGTGGAGGGGATGGTCTCGCCGTATACGCGGCGGGTCTCCTCGGCGGACCACAGGAGGTGGTCGGCTCCCGCGACCACCTCGCCGGTCGCCTCCGCCAGCGGTTTGCCCTGCTCGGCGGTCATCACCGCGCCGATCGCCTCGGCCCGGCCGGTCAGCAGCTCGGCGGCCCGGCGCATGATCGCGGCGCGTTGGTGCGCGGGCATGGCGTGCCAGCCGGGGAGCGCGGAGGCCGCCGCGTCGACGGCCTCGGTGGTCAGCTTCCCGTCGCAGTCGGCCACCTCGGCGACGGTCTCGCCGGTCGCCGGATCGGTGACCGCGAAGCGTTCCGCCGCGTCACGCCAGCGCCCTCCGACGAGGGCCTGTCCCGTCTTCATCTCTCCTCCTCCATCACTTCGATCAGCGCGGCCAGCGCGGCCATCTCGTGGGCGTACTGCAGCTCGCTCGCGCGGCCGATGTCCCCCTCGACGAGCGCGTCCCTTATCGCCACGTGCTCGGCGTGGGATTTCGGCAGCCGCCAGGGGACCAGCCGGAAGCCGCGCTGGGCGGTCTCCGTCTTCGACCACAGGCCCACCAGCATCCGGTGCACCAGGCGGGACTTCTCGGTGTCGCAGATCAGCGAGTGGAACCGGCGGTTCAGGCCGGCGAAGGCGGCGACGTCGCCGCTGTCGATGGCGACGACCGAGGCCTCCAGGACGGTGTCCACCTCCAGCAACCTCGCACCGCTGAGCGGAGCGGGGTGGAGCTGGAGGGCCAGGGAGGTCAGCGCGGCGCGGATGCCGTACAGCTCCCGCACGTTGTCCACGGTGAACTCGGCGACCACCGCGCCGATGTGCGGGCGCTCGACGAGCCACTCCTCGGACACGAGCTGCTTGATGGCCTCACGTACCGGCGTGTCGCTGACGCCGACCGCCTCGGCCACCACCCTGGTGATGATCTTCGTGCCGGGCTGGGCCTGGCCCGACATGATCATTTGCTTGATGTGGTCGGCCGCGAGATCCGCCTTGGTACGGAACGGCTTCGGCCGGCCTGACGGGGGGAACACCTCTGTCATCGCTGTTGGACACCCCTCAAACCCGTTGGACGGTCAGCGGCTCGATCGCCGTGTGGTCCAGCTCTACACCGAGACCGGGGCGGTCCGGAACGGCTACAACCCCGTTGGAATCGGGCAGCAGCGGCTCGGTGAGCATGACGTGGAAAACCTCCGGAACGATCACCGGAGGATCGTAGGGGTATTCCAGCCAGTCGCAGTTGGGCAGTGAGGCGCAGAGCTGCAGGTTGCCCGCCACCCCGAGTCCGGTGGCCCAGGCGTGCGGGACGACCCGGCGGTGCTTGGCCGCGGCCATCGCGCCGAAGTCGCGCAGGGCCGCGATGTCCTCGCTCTCGTTGGCATCCGGCTGGTAGATGGTGAAGCAGTCGTCCTCCAGCAGTCGGACGAGCTGGCCGATGCCCCGGTTGTGCTCGCCGCCGGCGATCGGGATCGGCGAGGCCGCGGTGAGCTCGCACAGCGCGCGGTAGTCGTGGCGGGGGAGCGGCTCCTCCAGCCAGGCGACGCCGAGATCGGCCAGCTCCCTGGCGGTGGTCAGGGCCCGGTCGAAGTCCCACATCATGCGGCTGCCGTCGGGCCGGTAGCGCCAGCGCGCCGCCGCCTGGTTGGCGTCCACCATGATGGCGATCTCCGGGCCCACCGCCTCGCGGACCGCGGCCACCTGGGCGACGTCCTCGGCGATCGTGTCGGCGTGGACGCGCAGTTTCACGCCGGTGAAGCCCTCCGACACCACGCGCAGCGCGTCCTTGGCCCGCTGCCCGGGGTCGCGGACCTCGCCGAAGCTGGCGTAGGCGCGGACCTGGCCGGCATGCCCGCCCCAGAGCTGGTACAGCGGGCGCCCGCAGGCCTTGCCGACGGCGTCCCAGACGGCCACGCTCACCACCCACGGGCGCGGGAAGACGTACTCGGCCACGTAGCGCAGGTGGTTGGCGATGTGGCCGGTGGCGAACAGATCCATTCCGACCAGCCGGGGGCGGATCCATCCCCTGATGGTCTCCAGCAGCAACGGGCCGGTGGCGTGGCCCATGTCGCCGCCCGCCACGCCGACCACGCCCTCGTCGGTCTCGACCTCGACGATCACGGCGGACATGCTGCGGTGGGCGCCCTCGGGGGCCCACGACGGGGCGAAGGGGCGTGGATAGGGCAGTTCGATGAGGCGCGCCCGGACATCTCTGATCCTCATTGCCGCCTCATCCCTTGGTCGCGCCATCGGCGAGACCCTTGATCAGATACTTCTGCACGGCCAGCGCGAAGATCACCACAGGCAGTACGGTGAGCGTGCCCACGGCGGCCAGCGGGCCCCAGAGCCCGCCCTTCTCGGTGTCGGCCGCGATCCCGGCGATGGCCACCGGGATGGTGACGGCCTTGTCGTTGGTGAGGATCAGGGCGAACAGCAACTCCTCCCAGGCCAGGATGATGCAGAAGATCAACGTGGAGACCATGCCGGTCAGGCTGCACGGCACGATGATCCGGAAGAACGCCCCGATCCGGGAGCAGCCGTCGATCATCGCGGCCTCCTCCAGCTCCTTGGGCAGGCTCTTGAAGAACGCGCGCATCAGCCAGACGACGTACGGAACCAGGAAGGTCACGTAGGCGAGGATCACGGTGATGTACTGGTCGGTCAGCCCCAGCTTGCGGGCCACCAGGAACATCGGCACGACCAGCGCGATCGGCGGTACCGCGCGCGAGGCCAGGATGAGGCCGCCCATGACACCCGCGCCGCGCATCCTCATCCTGGACAGCGCGTAGCCGGCCATCGAGCCGGCGACCATCGAGATGATCGCCGCCCCCACCGCCACGATGATCGTGTTGATCATGCGGGGCAGGATGCGGGCCTGATGGAAGTAGCTGACGTAGTTGTCGAAGGTGATCTCGCTGATCCACTTCGGCGGGATGGTGAAGATGTCCTTGGGCAGCTTGAAGGAGATGCTGATCATGAAGATCACGGGGTACAGGAAGGCCAGCGTGACCAGGATCGCGGCCGTGATCGTCGCGATCCGTCCCAGGCGGGCCCGGCCGGCCTGCCGGTTTCCGGGTGCCGGGGCGGCGGTGCTCACCATCGGTTCTCCAGACGACGGCTGATGCTGAACAGGAAGTAGGTGAGAACGACGGTGATGATCAGCACTATCGTCGCCATCGAGGAGGCCGAGCCGAACTCCAGGCTGCGGAAGCCCTTCTCGTAGATGTAGAGGTTCACCACGTTGGTGGCGTTACCCGGGCCGCCCCTGGTCGCGGCGAGCGCGATGTCGAACATCTTCACCGCACCGAGCCACCGGACCACGAAGGCCGCGGCCATCACCGGCACCAGCAGCGGCAGCGTGATACGCCACAACGTCTGCCAGCGGCCGGCGCCGTCGGACTTGGCCGCCTCGTACACGTCACCCGGCAGGGCCATGATCCCGGCCGCGGCGATGAGGACCACGAACGGCGTCCACCGCCAGGTGTCGATCAGGATCACGCTGACCATGGCGAGGGTCGGGTCGCCGATCCACTCCACCGGGCCGATGCCGACCAGGCCGAGCGTGTAGTTGACCACGCCCCAGAGCGGGTCGAGCAGCATCCGCCAGACACCGCCGGCCACGACCGGGGCGACCACCATGGGGATGAGGAACAGCGCGCGCAGCACGCCGCGGCCCCGCCACTCCACGTTGAGCAGGAAGGCGATGGCGAACCCGAGGATCATCTGCAGCGGCAGCGCGATCACCAGGTAGATGCCGGTGACCTTGAGCGACTCCAGGAAACCCGGGTCCCTCAGCACCATCTCGTAGTTCTTCCAGCCCACCCAGCCGACGGGTTCGAAGAGCGCCAGGTCGAAGTCGGAGAAGCTCACCCAGAGCGTGTAGAAGATCGGATAGAGCAGCATGCCCGCCAGCAGGACGAGCGCCGGGGTCATGAACAACCACGCGGTACCCGGCTCGCCGAGCCGGAACCGCCGGGCGGCCCTGGGGCCGGACCCCCGGGCAGGGGCCTTGCCGGCCCCTGCCCGGTGTGTGCGAGTGGAGACACTCACTGCGGGTAACCCTTGGACTTCAGCAGCTCGGTGATCTCCTTGGCCGCCTCGTCGACGGCCTGCTCGGCGGTCGCCTGACCGGACATCGCCCGGCTCGTCTGCAGGGCGAGGATCTGCTGGACCGCGTCGGCCTCGGGGAGCCGCGGCCGCCACATCTTGTTCTTCTCCACCGCGGCGTAACCGGCCTTCAGCGCCTCGTAGACCGGGGCGACCCACTCGGCCGCCGGAGTGCCGTTCAGCGTGGAGTTACGCGCCGGAAACGTTCCCAGCGCGCTTCCGGCGAACTGCTCGCCCTCCTTGGAAGTGATCCACTGCAGCCAGGTCCACGCGGCGGCCGGGTGCCGCGTCTTCTTGGCGATGCCCGCCGACCACACGCCGCGATGCGCGCCCGGACCGGCCGAACCCGCCGGGAGGGTGGTGAGGCCGACGTCCTCCGGCTTCAGCGTGGTGGACGTCTCGTCCACGGCCGTGCCCTTGTAGACGCTGCCCCACATGAGCATGGTGGCGGTCCGGCCCTGGCGGAAGGCCTCGAGCGGCTCGTTGAACTGGTAGGTGCTCGCTCCCGGCGGGGCGTACTTCAGCAGGTCGACATGGGTCTGCAGGGCCTTCACCCCGGCCTCGTTGTTGAACGCGACCTTGAGGTCGTCGTCCAGCAGCGCCACGCCGTTGGAGTTCAGGACGGTCTGCCAGACGGTCGGGGTGAGCGGGTCCTTGGTGAAGTAGGTGCCGATCGCCCAGGCGTCGACCTTGCCGTCGCCGTCGGTGTCCTGGACCAGCTTCTTGGCGTCGGCGAAGTACTGTTCCCACGTCGTCTCCGCCGTGGGTTCCTGGACGCCGGCCTTCTTGTACAGCTTCTTGTTGTAGAACATCAGCAGCAGGTTGGAGCGGACCGGGACGGTGTACTGCTTGCCGTCCCACTGACCCGCGGCGAGCGGGGTGGGGTTGAAGTCGGCCCAGTCGTAGCCCGCGTCGGTCCACTTGCTCACGTCGGCCTTGAGGTCCATCAGGCCGCCGGTCTTGGCCAGCTGGGGGATCCACGAGTCGTCGCCGAGCACCACGTCGTAGGTCGGGGTGGGCCCGGTCAGCTCCAGCATGGTCTTGGGGAGCTGGTCGTTGTACGGCACGCCGTCCACGGAGACCTTGATATTGGGGTACTTCTTGTTGAACTCGGGGACCAGCTGGTCCTGCCACTGCTTGGCGAAGGCGTCGTTGGCGATGACCCTGATGGACACGGGGTTCTCCGCCGTGCCGAGTCCGCCGCCGTCGGCGGAGACCTCGGACGCCGTCGAGCCGCACGCTGTGATGGTCAGGCCGAGCGCGGCTGCTGCTGCGGTCAACCGGAGGGAACGGCGCATGGCCGGTCCTCCTCTCGGGGGTTGTACAGGATGGGGAAAGGGGTGTTGCGGAGAAGAGGTCAGAGGGCGGGGTCGATCGCGAGCTTGACGATGTCCCGGCCGTCGAGGGGGGAGCCGTCGCCGAGGGCGGCGAGGGCCTCGCCCACCCGTCCCAGCGGCACCCGGTGGCTGACCACACGGTCGTACGGCCGGCCGCCGCGTTCCAGGATGAGCAGCGCCTGGTGGTAGTGACGCAGCATGTCGGGGCCCGCGCCGTAGACACCGGCGATGGTGATGTCCCGTTTCAGCAGGTCGCTGAAGGGATTGAAGGGGATCGTCCCCCGATCGGTGAAGTTGCCCAGCTCGGCGAGCACGCCACCGTCGGCCACCAGGCCGATGGCCTCCATGAAGGCGGCCGGCGAGCCGCTGGCGCCTATCACGCAGTCGGCTCCCGGCGCGCCGAGCACGTCGAACACCGCACTGCGGCGCTCGGCCACGCCGGTCAGTTCCTGGATGCTCACCGTCGCGTCCGCCCCGAGCGCCGCCGCCAGTTCCAGCCGCGCGTCCGGAGCACCCACCGCGACGACCCGGTGCGCTCCCGCCGCGCGGGCCGCGACCACGGCCATCAGCCCGATCGCGCCCACTCCCTGGACGACCACGGTGGAGCCGACGCCGACCGAGCCCCGGGTGATCCCGTGCAGCGCCACCGACATCGGCTCCTGCAGGACCGCCACCTCGGCGGGCAGGGTCGTCCGATAGAACACCGTGCCCGCGTTGGCGGCGTGCAGGTAGTCGGCGAATCCGCCCGTCAGATGCGGTGGGGTCGTCACCGGTGAGGTGAACCCGTAGGACGGGCGCCGGTCAGGACAGCCGGCGGGACGGTGCCGCACCTGGCACTGGTAGCAGCGCCCGCAGCTCAGTGCGGGGAAGACGCCGACACGGTCGCCCACGGCCACGGGCTGCCCGCTGTGATCGGCGTTCACCCCCTCACCGAGAGCGGCCAGGGTGCCGACGATCTCGTGCCCCAGCAGGGCGGGAAAGGTGATCCTGTCAAGGCGTCCCCGGTAGATGTGCGCGTCGGTGCCGCAGACGCCGCACAGTTCCAGCTTGATGACGAACTCACCCGGACCGGGGTCGGGGACGGGGTAGGACCGGACCTCCACCGGCCCTGCGGCGTCCATGACGACTGCTGCTCGCGCCGCTGCCCTCATCCATCCCCTCCATATTCTGGATTCTATAGAATATGGAGGGAACCATAGGAGGCTTCCACAAGAGGGGTCAATAGCCGGATTGCATCTGTTACCAGGACGTTTCATGCTTTGGTCGCCCAGGTGTCCGGTTTGCCGCTGGTCCGCCCCCGGTACGGCACCCCTCACCACCCGCGCCGGAGCGGACCGCCGACGACCGGCGTGACGTAGGTGTCAGCGGAAGATCCCGGTGTGGCCGAGTGAGTAGCGTCCGGGCTGGGGGTAGATGGACAGGCCGTGCGGGCCGGCGCCGACATCGATCTTGCGGATGAGGCCGCCGTTCTCGGTGTCGAACACGTAGACCACCCCGTCATAGCGCCCGGACAGCCACAGACGGCGGCCGTCGGCCGACACGCCGCCCATGTCCGGTGAGCCGCCGCCGGGAATGTGCCAGGTGTCGATCGGGAGGCGAAGGGCGAAGGAGACGACCGAGACCGACCCGGCGCCCCGGTTGGAGACGTACAGCACCTTCGAGTCCCGGCTGACGTAGAGGCCGTGGGCGCCCGCGCCGGTTTTGATGAAACCCGTGACCCGGAAATCTGCGGCGTCGACGAGCCACACGCCGTCCTTGGCCATGTCGGCGACATAGAAGACGGTGCCGTCCGGGGAGAGCTTCACATCCTGCGGCATGTTGGGGTACGGCATGTGGCCGTGTCGCATGGCGTCGTGCGCCATGTCGTGTTCCATCTGGTACGACGCGTTGTCGCCCTGCGGGGTCACGCGCCGGATGCCCCTGCGTCGTGTGGTGCCGTCCGCCAGGTCGATGACGGCGCGGACCCTACGGGCGGCTGTGTCGATGACCACCAGCTGACCGGAGAACTCGCAGCTGCCGAGGAGGAGGCCGCCGTCGGCGGTGAAGTCCGCGTGGTTGATCCCCCGGCAGGGCATGTGCAGCGAGTGCCGGAGCCGCATGGTGCGCGGGTTGAGGAAGTCGAGCCGGTTCTCCCGCTCGGCCATCACCAGGGCGGTGCGGCCGTCCGGGGTGAAGTACAGGTTGTAGGGGTCGTCGACGAGCACCGGCTTGCCCGCCCTACCGGTCATGGGGTCGATCGGTGTCAGGGAGTTGCCGTCGTTGTTGTTGACCCAGAGCGTCTTCAGATCCCACGAGGGGACGACGTGCTGCGGTCGCCGGCCCACCGCGAAGGTGCGGAGCACCCGGTAGGTACGTGGGTCGATCACGCTGACGGTGTCGCTCTCGCTGTTGGGCACGTAGACCCGCTCGGGAAACCTCGCCACGACCGGGCTGAGCATACCGGGCCGGTCATGGGCGTAGACGTCCACCGGCGTGGCCGATCGGGTGGCCGAGGCGCTCGCCGCACTGCCCGGCGAGGTGGCGGCGGGCGTCCCGCCGGCGGCCCCGGCGTGGTGAGGCAAGCCTGGCGCCGGCGCCGGGCGCCCGCCCGCGCAGGCGGACAGGACGCACGACACCAACCCGATCAGGGGAATGGTCACACCGGGCCTTCGCCGCCCACTTCTCAGCCGCCGCATGACCCGCCCCTTCGATCCGACGCCGACTCTTCGTCGACTATGGAAACGTTAGGAGCGGGTAGGTCGGCAGACGTTCAACCCGTGGTTAGCGTGGTGTTCGCTTTCTTCCGCGACTTGCCCCGGTGACGACGGGCCTTTCTCTAGCCCACGGAGCATGAGATCACCGTCTGTGGCACGTTCAGCACCGTGCCGAGGTCTCCCCGGTGCCTTTCGGACAGGAATCCCGGATTTCCGGACCTCTGCGACGGCCTTGCTTGGTATCCGGCCGGTACGGCGGCACGGTGGAGGCATGACTCAGACAGCAACCGTCACCCGCCGCTGGCGCAGGTTCGCCTGGCACTACGTCGAGATGGTCATCGCGATGTTCGCCGGCATGTTCGCCCTGGGCATGCTCCTGTCCGCCGTCGGGCTCGGCTTCTCCCACGAGCGGCAGCCCGAACTCGCCTACCTGTTGATGGCGTTCGACATGTCCGTCGGCATGGTGATCTGGATGCGCTACCGGGGCCACGGCTGGGCGGCCACCCTGGAGATGTGCGCCGCCATGTTCGTCCCCGTCGTGCCGTTCTTCCCGCTGCTCTGGCTGGGTCTCGTCGACGGCGGGGCGGTGATGACGCTCGCCCACGTGGCGATGTTCCCGCTGATGCTGGCCGCGATGCTCTGGCGCCGCGACGAGTACGCCGGTTGTGCGGCCTGACGGCCGAGCCTCCGCGGGCATCGGGCCGTGACCCGTACAGCGTTGGCGCACGGTGGCGGCCAACGCTGTACGGGTCACCGTCGGAAATACCGTCAGGAGTGGTCTTCCGCGGCGGCCCGGGTCCCGCGGGGCGGCTCGGCGCCGGTGCCGGGACCGGTCGGGGTGAGCGGTCCGTCGTCCTCGCGCAGCACGTCGTCGGCCATCTGGTCGTACTCGGCCACCCGGCTCCTGCCCGCCTCGCCGAGCTGCTCCACCACCGCGGCGACCAGCGTTTCGAGCAGCGCGACCGCCGGGGTCAGCGAGTCGAACGGTGAGGGCGAGCGGACCTGGGCGGGCAGCACGACGTCCGCCACCGTGGCGGCGGGCGACAGCCACGGGTCGGTCAGCAGCACGATCTTCACGTTGCGCGCCGCGGCGGCGCGGGCGAAGGCGATCGTCTCGCGCTGGTAGCGCCGGTAGTCGAAGAGCACCAGCACGTCGCGGCGGCCCATGTCGAGCAGGTGGGCGGCGTGGTCGGCGGTGGACCCGGCGATGTACGTCGCGTTGGGGCGCAACTGGTGCAGGTGGGCGATGAGGTACTGGGCCAGGATGGTGCTGAACCGGCCACCGGCCGCCGAGATGCGGCGGCCGGGGTCGGCCAGCAGTTCCGCGGCCTTGACCAGCTCCCCCTCGGGAAGCTGGTCGAAGGTCATGGCGGTGGCGTCCAGCAGCACCCGGCGGGACCGGCTCAGCACCCTGCCGGTGTCCTCCTCGGCACTGCCGTACTGGGCCAGGGGAGAGGAGTAGCGCTGCTGGGTCTCGCGTTTGAGCGCCTGCTGCAACTCCGGGTAGCCCTCGAAGCCCAGCCGGTAGGCCAGCCGCAGCACGGTGGCCGGGCTGGTCTGGGCCTGGCTCGCGACGGTGGCCAGCGGCTCCAGACCGGCGGTCGGGTAGCCCGCGAGCAGGGTGCGGGCGACCCGCTGCTCCGCACGGGGCAGCTTGGGCAGCACGTCGCGGAGCTGGGCCGCGACGGTGCGCGGCTCAGGGGTGCCGAGCATGTTGCCTCCTCATGGGCGGCCGCCGGATCGTGCGGCGCGTCGCAAGGAAGGGATCATGCCACGAACCGTATGAAAAGAGAACGTCGTGCTCGGATCGAGCACCGCTCACCCGTCGCTCGCGCCCCATCGCCCACCGCCCGCCGGTGGTTCCCAGCCTCGCGGCCGTCCGGCGCTCACCGCTCGCCCGCGAGCCCGCACCAGTCGATCGCGGTCAGCGCGTAGGTCTTCGCCGACTGCACCAGCTGGGCGATCTCCACGTACTCGTTCTCCGCGTGCGCGGTGTAGCCGACGCCCGGGCCGTACACCAGGCCGCCGATGCCCTTGCGGTCCATCCAGGTCAGGTCGCACACGCCCATGAAGCCGGTCGTCAGCGGCGGCTGCCCGCCGGTCGCCGTGGTGTGCGCGCCGACCAGCGTCGCGCTCAGCGGGGCGTCGTCGGGCAGCGAGTAGGGCGGCCAGAGCAGCTTCCACTCGAACACCGGCGGGTGCTCGCGCAGCCACGGGTCGGTGCGGCAGGCGTCCATGACCCGGGACTCGATCTCGGCCATGACCTCCTCGTTGGACCGGTCGGGGTGGTGGTAGACGCAGTACTCCACGACCAGCTCGTCGGCGAGGAAGAAGGGCACCAGGATGCCCGAGGGGTTGGCCCGCAGCACGCCGGGCAGCAGGTTGAAGTAGCCGGGCGGGAAGAGCGGGTGCCGGTTGTGCCGGGCCCAGTCGTCCTCCAGCGCGCGCAGCGCCTGGTAGACCACCCAGAACTTGTCGACGGTGTTGACGCCGAGCGCGTCGCCCTCCAGGGTCGGGTGCACGGTCATGCCCCGCAGCCCGGAGTGCGCGGTCTTGCCCTCCAGGGAGACGCTGAACCAGAGCAGGCCCGGCGTCACCGGCACCGACGCCGGCAGGGTGCCCGCCTGCCCGGACGGCTCGCAGACGATGGCCGCGTCCGCGCCGAACCCGGCCTCCAGCACCGCGGTGGTGCCGGCCTCGTGGTCGCCGACCTCCTCGCCGACGACGCCCTGCAGGACCAGGTCACCGGCCAGGCGCACGCCGGCCCCGCGCAGCGCGAGGGCCGCGTAGGCCGCGGCGACCAGGCCGCCCTTCATGTCCGTCGCGCCGCGCCCGATCACCGCGTCGTCGGTGACCTGGGCACGGAACGGGTCGCCGCGCCACCGGTCGAGGCGACCCGGCGGTACGACGTCGACGTGCCCGTTGAGCAGCAGCGACCGGCCGCCGCCCGCGCCGGACACGACGCCGCAGGCGTTGTCGCGGCCCCGCTCCACGGTGACCTTGGTGACCTCGGCCCCGGCCTCGGCGTACAGGTCGCCGAGCAGCGCGCTGACGTCGCCCTCCGCCCCGACGATCTTGTCGTACTCCTGGCCGGGGTAGCGCGGGTTCACGCTGGGGATGGCGATCGCGTCGGCCAGGCTGGAGACCATCCGCTCGGCGAGCAGGTCGACCTGCTCCAGCACCCGGCGGGTCACGTCGTGTTCGGCGGTCATGCGGTCTCCTTCGAGGTGGTGGGAAGTGGCTCCGGAGCGGGGTCGCGGGGCCGCCGGAGCGAGGTGAGGACGGAGTTCGTGATGCCGGCCAGGCCCTTGGGGGCGATCCAGAGCACCACGAGGATCAGCATGGCGATCACCATGTCGCGCCAGGCCCCGGCGTCCTGCAGCACGTCGGAGACCAGGGTGACGACCACGGCGCCGACGATCGGCCCGTAGACGCTGCCGCTGCCGCCCAGGAAGATCATGCTGAGCAGCAGGGTCAGGTAGCCGAAGCCGAAGACGTCGGTGCTGACCACGCCGTTGAGGAAGGCGTTGAAGCTGCCGGCCACCCCGGCCACGGCCGCGCCGATCATGAAGACGATCAGGTGCTGGCGCACCCTGGAGACGCCCCGGCTGGTGGCCAGCGCCTCGTTGTCGCGCAGTGCCAGCAGCGACATGCCCAGGGTCGAGCGGGTCAGCACCCGTACCAGCACGGTGACCGCGAACAGCAGCGCGGCACCGAGGAAGTAGTAGCCGATCCGGCCGTCGGCCCGCAGGTTGACGTCGCCCAGGCTGAGGCGGGGGATGCCGACGATGCCGTTGGATCCGCCGGTCAGGCCCGCCTGCCCGAGCACCAGGTAGATGCAGAGCTGGGAGAAGACGTACGTGGCCAGGCCCACGTAGATGCCGCGCAGCCGCAGTACCGGCAGGAACGCCACCAGCGAGGCCAGCAGGGCCGACAACCCCGAGATCGGCAGGGCCAGCCACGGGTCGATGCCGGTGCGGGTGGCCAGGATGCCCGTGGTGTAGGCGCCGATGCCGAAGAACCCGATCTGGGCGAAGTTGAAGATGCCGGCGAAACCGAGGGTGAGGTTCCAGCTCATGGCGAGCACGCCGTACATCGTGAAGAGGATCAGCAGCAGCCGGGCGTGCGGGTCGGTGAAGACCAGTGGCAGGACCACCAGGACCGTCGCGTAGACCGGCCAGCCGACCCAGGAGCGCAGGTTGGTCATGACGTTCACGCGCTCCTCACCTTGGTCCGCAGCAGTCCCTCGGGTTTGACCAGCATGATCACGATCATTGCGAGGAAGACCAGGACCGGGCTCCAGGAGAGCCCGAAGTAGTAGGTGGTGACGGCCTCGAGCAGGCCGATGGCGTACGCGCCGGCGATGGTGCCCGTCAGGCTGCCTGCTCCGCCGAAGGCGAGCACCACGAAGGCCCGCAGCAGCGGGTCGCCGCCCATGCCCGGGGAGATGAACTGCATGCTGCCGAGCAGCGCCCCGGCCACGGTGGCCAGGCCGATCGCGACCACGACCACGAAGACGTAGACCCGGCGCGGTGCGATGCCGAGCAGCTGGGCGTGCTCGCGGTTCTGTTCCAGCGCCCGTACGGTCAGCCCGATGCCGGTGCGTTTGAGGACCAGGGCCAGCAGGCCCACCAGCAGCGGGGCCAGCAGGATCGTGACGAGCTGGCTGCCCTGGGCGACCGCCCCGGCGACCTCGACGCGCGCGCCACCGAACGGCGGGAGCTGCTTGATCTCCGGTCCCCAGATCAGCTGGGCGCCGCTCTGCAACAGCATCGTGGCCGCCAGCGTGGCGACCATCACCAGCATGTCGCCTCCTGGACGCCGGATGAACGGGCTGACCAGCAGGAACTCGTAGGCCAATCCGATCAGCGCCATCGCCGCCACGGCGCCGAGCAGCGCGACCGCCACCGGCAGCCCGCCGGCGTCCAGCAGCGTCCAGGTCAGGTAGGCGCCGAACATCATCAGCGCGCCGTGCCCGAAGTTGAAGACCCGCAGCGTGGACCAGATCAGCGTCAGTCCCGCCGCCATGAGCATGTAGAGGCCGCCGAGGACGAGCGTGCTCGTCACGATGACACTAATGCCGTCCATCGGCGGTCCCTCCCAGGAAGAGCGACATCATCTCGTCGCGGCTGCGGCTGCCGTCCGACGCGCCGCTGTCCACCACGTCGCCGTGCAGGATGACGTGGTAGCGGTCGGTCAGGTCGAGCACCAGGTCCATGTCGCCGTCGATCAGGATGACCGACGAGACCTCGGCGCGGACCCGCACGATGCACTCGCTCAGCTCGTGCTTGACCTTCGGTGACAGGCCCAGCGTGGGCTCGTCGAGGATCAGCAGCGTGGGCCGGGCCATCAGGCCCATGCCGAGGCTGGCCATCTGGCGTTCCCCGCCGCTGAGCGTGCCGGTGAGCTGCCGGCGCCGCTCCTTGAGCTTGGGGAAGACCGAGAACACCTGGTCGATCCCGTCCCGCCAGGTCGAGGAGTGCCCGCTGGAGGACGCGGAGAGCCGCAGTGCCTCCTCCACGGTCAGTTGCGGGAACAGCCGCGAGCCCTGTGGCACGTGGATGAGCCCGCGCCTGACCAGGCTGCCGGGGGACTCGCCCCTGGTGTCCCGTCCGGCGAAGGCGATCGTGCCGGAGGCGGCCCGGTGCAGGTTGGAGACGCAGCGCAGCAGCGTGGTCTTGCCGTGGCCGTTCGGCCCCAGCAGCCCGACCGCCTCGTGCTGCCCGACGCGCAGCGAGATGCCGCGCAACACCTTCGCCTGGCCGTAGCCGGCGGTGAGGTTCTCCACGGTCAGCAGATCGCTCATCGTGCGGCCCCCGGTCCCAGGTAGGCTTCGACGACCCTCGGGTCGGACAGCACCTCGGCCGGCCGGCCGGTCACGATGATCCGGCCGCTGTCGAGGACCGCCATCCGGTCGGCGAGCGCCTCTAGCACCGACAGCACGTGCTCGATGATCACCATGGTGACGCCCGTGCCGCGCACCCCGGCCAGCAACCGGATCAGCGCGTCCTGGTCGGCCGGGTCGAGTCCGGCCGCGGGCTCGTCGAGCAGCAGTACCGAAGGGCCGCTGACCAGCGCGCCGGCGATCATCAGGCGTTTGCGGTCGATCAGCGAAAGCCCGTCGGCCGGGCGGTTCAGGTCGCCGCCGAGCTCCACCGCGTCCAGCGCCTCCCGGCACCGGGCGGGGGCCCAGCGCCTGGCCTTGCCCGCGCCGCCGTACGCCGAGCCGATGCGGACGTTCTCCAGCACGCTCAGCGACTCGAAGACGGCCTCGGTCTGGAAGGTGCGCTTGAGGCCGGCCTTGGCGATCCAGCGCGGCGAGCGGTTCTGGATCTCGTGGCCGTCGAAGATCACCTTTCCGGAGTCGGGCCGGATCGGGATACCGGTGAGCAGGTTGAACAGCGTGCTCTTGCCCGCGCCGTTGGGGCCGGCCAGGCCGAAGACCTCGTCGCGCGTCACCGACATCGAGACGCCGTCGACGGCCCTGAGGCTGCCGAAAGACTTGCCGACCTCGTGCGCGGCGAGGATGACCTGCGAGTCCCCGTTCACGACGCGGCCTGCCCGGGCCCGCGCCAGTCGCCCTGGGCGAGGAAGCCGCCGTCGACCGGGAGCAGCACGCCGTTGACGAACGAGGCGTCCGGGGCGACCAGGAACGCGACCGCCGCGGCGATCTCGTCCGGCGAGCACTGCCGCCCGGCCGGCTGGCGGGCCGCCGCCGCCTCGCGCTGCCGCAGGGACTCCGCGGCGGCCTCGGCGTCGAGCAGGCTCCGCGAGTCGCCCATGTCGTTGTCGACGTAGCCGGGCAGCACGGCGTTGACCCGGATTCCCCGCGGGCCGCCCTCGATGGCGAGCTGCCGGGTCAGGTTGGCGATGGCGCCCTTGGCCGCGGAGTAGGCGGGGAAGGCCGGCAGGCCGGTGACCCCGAAGATGGACGACAGGTTGACCATGGCACCCGCCCGGCCCGCGGCCAGCAGCGGGAACGCCGCCCTGGCGCACAGGAACGTCCCGGTGACGTTGACGTCCATCACCCTGCGCCACTCGGAGATCGGTACCCCGGTGACGCCGCCGCCGCTCTCCGCGACGCCGGCGTTGTTGACCAGGATGTCCAGGCCGCCGAACTCATCCGAGACCCGGGCGAACAGCGCCTCGACATTGCCCTCGTCGGAGACGTCCGCCGCCTGGAACACGCACGCGGGGCCGTCCCCCGACAACTCCAGAGCGGTACGCGTCCCGCGTTCCACGTCGACGTCGGCGATCATGACCCGCGCCCCCTCCGCGCGCAGGCGGTGCGCGATGGCCGCGCCGATCCCGCCCGCCGCGCCTGTGACCAGGGCGCGTTGCCCGGTCAGAGTGCTCGCCATCGCGATATCTCCCTCAATCTGCTGGTACTCGTGGTGTTGGTCGGCCGTGGTGGGCCGCGACCGGGTGTCCGGCCTGTCTCATCCGCCGGGCAGGCCCACCCCGTACGGCTTCATCCGGTCGACGCCGGGGGACCACGCTCCGCCACCGCGTCGCGCGATGCCGTTGGGGCGGGCGAAGTGCCAGGTGGTGGGCTCCTCGCTGACGACCTGGACGTCGAACCCGGCGGCGGAGAGGTCGGCCGCGGCTCCCGCGTCGCGCGAGTCCAGCCAGACGCGGTCACCCTCGGCGTGGATCCTCGGTGCCGAGATCGCCTCCTGGAGGTCCGCGCCGTCACGCCAGCGGGCGGCGATCTGGGCGACGGCGGAGATGATCCGCCGCCCGCCCGAGGCGCCGAGCGTCGCCTCGGCGTCCCCGGGGCCGGTCAGCACGACGGGACTGACCGCGCTGAGCCCGGCCGCGCCCGGGGCGACGCTGGTCACCCGGCCGGGGCGGGGGTCGAAGTACATCATCCCGTCGTTCAGCACGATGCCGGTCTCCGGTTCCACCATGCGGGAGCCGAACAGGTCGAGCACCGTCTGGGTGAGCGAGACCGTCATGCCCTCGTCGTCGACCGCCGACAGGTGCGAGGTGCATCCCGCCCTGGTGGAGCCGCCGGGGGGTGCGGGGGAGGCATGCCCGCCCACTATCCAGTCGGCCACCACCTCGTCGGCGTACTCGGGGGAGGCCAGCCGCGCCCAGGGCGCCGGTCCCTGGTGGGAGGTGGTGACCTCGCGCAACCGGTCCTCGAACGCGTGGGACAGCACCCGCGCCCACAGGCGCGCCCCGGGATCCAGCCCCCGGCGCCGGGCGGCCTCGACCAGTTGCAGTGCCTCGATCACCGAGATCACCCCGGTGGCGTGCGGTCCGTACAGCCGCATCGGGCCGATCTCGACGGGAAGGACCTCGGACTCGTCGGCGACGTACCCGCCGAAGTCCTTCTCCGACAGCAGGCCACCGGCCCCGGTGACCGCCGTCGCGATCGCGCGGGCGGCCCGGCCCAGGTAGAACGCGTCGGGGCCGCCGGCGCCGATCTCGCGGAGCACCCGGGCCAGCCGGGGTTGGACGAGCGGGTCGCCGGGGCCCTGGGACGGGCCGCGCAGCGGCAGGCCGCCGGGCAGGAAGAGTTCCGCGGAGGAGGGGAAGGCCCGCAGCGTCCGGGCCTCGGCGCAGATCGCCGAGGAGGCGAACCAGTTGGTCTCGTGTCCCGCCTCGGCCAGTTCGATCGCCGGGGCGAGCACCTGGGCCAGCGGCAGGCGGCCGAACCTGGCGTGCGCCCGGCACAGCGCGGCGACCGCCCCGGGAACGCCCACCGACAGCGGGCCGACGATGTTCGCGTCGTCGCGCACGGCCGGCCAGTTGTACAGGCCGGTGCCGGCCGCGGACGCCGCTGGGGCGAACATCTCCGGACGCGCCAGGCCCGGGGCCCGGATCGGGCCGCACACGACGGTCGCGGCCGGGGCGCCCGGCTCGCGCACCACCAGCCAGGCGCCGCCGCCGAGCCCGCTCATGTAGGGCTCGACCACTCCGGTGGCGAAGGCCGTGGCGACCGCCGCGTCCACGGCGGTGCCGCCCGCGCGCAGCATCGACGCCCCCGCGCGCGCCGCCCTCGGGTCGGGTGCGGTGACCATCCCACCGGTTCCCGGGGGAGGGCCCGGCTCAGCCCTGCCAGGCATCGGCGATCTCGCTCAGCGTCGCGAACCAGACGTCGCCCGCCGCCAGCATCCGCTCGACCAGCGCCTCCAGGACGAGCAGGTGGTGGGCCCGGCCGATGGTCTGCGGGTGCATGGTGAGCACGTAGACCGCGCCCGGCACCCGCTGGTGGGCGTAGTCGAAGATGGTGTTCCAGCGGTCTTCCATGTCGCGGTGGGAACCCAGCGGGGAGACCCCGGCGACGTACTCCACCGAGGGCCAGTCGTCGAGATACCACGACACGGGGATCTCCACGATCCGGCTCTCCGGGCCGAACTCGCTGGCCGACTCGTAGTTCACCGTGACCCGCCGGGGCCGGTACGGCTCGAACTCCCGGCCCATCAGCGAGCTGTCCCAGTCGAAGCCGAACTCCTCCAGCAGGTCCAGCGTGCTCTCGGAGAAGTCCCAGGCGGGCGAGCGGTAGCCGCGCGGACGGCGCCCGACGACCTGCTCGTGCTGGCGCAGCGCGACCTCCATGAGCCGGCGCTCCTCGTCGGGCCCCAGGTCGGGCACGACCTCGTGGTAGCAGCCGTGCGCGGCGATCTCGTGCCCGGCCGCCAGGATCTGCTCGATGCGGTGCGGGAAGGTCACCAGGTCGTGGCCGGGGGTGGCCCAGGTCGCCGGCAGATCGTTGCGGCCGAGCAGTTCCAGCAGCCGGGGCACCCCCTGCTCGGCGCCGAAGTCACCGCGCGACAGGTAGGACGGCGACGTGCGGCCCATGGTGCCCATCCAGGGGGAGTGGGCGTCGAAGTCGAAGGTCAGTGCCACGGCCATCCGCTTGCCCGGCGGCAGCAGCAGGGAGGCGGAGGTCACTTCTTCATCCACGGCGGGAGCTGGAAGGAGCCCGACTTGTACTTCTCAGGGGCGATCAGCACCCGCTTCTCGTCCTGGAACTGGAAGGACTGCAGCGGCACGTAGTCGTCGCCCTGCTTGGCCAGGTGCGTGGTCTGGTCGAACACGATCCGGCCGGAGGCCCGCTCGCTGTCGCTCTTGCCGATGGCGGCACCGATCGCCGGCGCGTCGTCGGGGTCGCCGACCTCGCGCAGCGCGTCGGCGTAGATCATGGTCTCCACGTAGGTCATCACGCCCTGCGGGTCGACGTTGTCGGTCCCGTACGCGGCCTGCCAGTCCTTCTGCAGCTGAGCGGCCGGCGCGTAGCCGGGCGAGGGCACCATGCCCGCGAGGTTGTTGAACAGCACGCCCTCGGCCTGCTGCTTGGTCAGCTCGAAGAACTGGGGCTGGTTGGGGCCGTACTGCATGAAGACCAGGGACTCGGTGGGCTTCTGCAGGAACTGCTGCAGGAAGCTGGCCTCGTTGGAGACCTGGTAGTCGGTGTTGACGATGAAGTCGGGGTCGGCGGAGCGGATCTTCCCGAGAACCGTGCCCCAGTCGTTGACCGTGCCGAACGGCACCTTCTCCTGGCCGGCGATGCTCCAGCCCTTGGCCTTGAAGTGCTTGACCAGGCCGTCGGCGATGTTCTCGCTGTAGGGGTTGTCGGAGCGGACGATGAACGCCGACTTGTTGCGCGGCTTCCACAGCCCCTGCTCGGCCCAGGACTCCGCCAGGTCGACCGGCTCGGTGCCGTAGGCGTCGTAGTCAGGGGTGATCGACCAGACCGTGGGGTACTTCGCCGGGTCCTTCTCGATGATGGCCTGGGTCTGCGCGGTGTTGCCGCCGATGAGGTAGACCTTCTCCGCCGCGGCGAACTCGTCGATCTCGAAGTTGGACGTGGAGGCGTAGCCGGTGACGACCGCCTTCACCGACTCGTCGTCGGTCAGGGTCTGCACGCCCTTGGTCACCGCGTCGTTGGACTGGCTCTGCACGTCCACGACCTTGAGCTTGAACGTGTACCCGTTCACGCCGCCGGCCTCGTTGAGCTGCTTGACGGCCAGCTCGGCTCCCTGCTTCATGCCCAGGCCGTCGGATGCCAGGGCCCCGGTCAGCGGGGCGAGCAGGCCGATCTGGATCTCCTTCGTGCCGGCCGCGCCGCCGGTCTCCGCGGCGGAGGCGTCGGGGGAGGTGGAGGAGGAGCACGCGGTGAGCGCCGCCAGGGCGCCCGTCACCGCGACGGCGGTGATCGCCCGGATGGGCGTCCGGGGACGGAGGAAGGGGGAACGGGCCACGGTGAAGCCTCTCTGCGTCTGGGGGACGAGCGGACGAACGCATGCGGGACATGCCGAAGGGCGTCACATGCCTGTTTTGCACCGTTCTGTCACTGTCGACAATTGAAACGTACGTTGCATCCTGCGGCAAAGGCTAGACCTGTAAAAGGTTTGTTACTTAAACTCGATCCGCCGCACCGCTCTGATCTCGTAAAACGTGGTTCAGCTCGGCGGCAGGGCCGTTCCGGCCAGGAAGCCTCCGTCCACGTCGAGAACACTCCCCGTGATGAAGGAGGAGTCCGGATCGGCGAGAAACACGCACGCCCGCGCGATCTCCGCCGGCGTGCCCATGCGATGCACCGGCTGCCCGGCGACCAGCGCCGCCACGTACTCGGCCGAGAGCGCCGCGGTGGCCGGGACCTCGATCAGCCCGGGGGCGACGGCGTTGACGGTGATCTGTGACGGGGCGAACTCCAGCGCCAGGACCCTGGTGAGCATCTCCACCGCCGCCTTGGACGAGCAGTAGTGGGCGGCGCCCACCCGGGCCGAGCGGGCCGCGCCGGAGGAGACGTTGACGATCCGGCGCCCGCCCCCGAGGGCGCCGGAGGCGCGGGCGAAGGCCTGCGAGGCCAGCATCACGCCGCGGACGTTGACGGCGAACACCTCGTCCCACTCCGCGGCGGTCATGTCGAGTACCGGGGTGTTCGGATAGACCCCGGCGCAGTTGACCAGCACGTCCACTCCGCCGTGCAGGGCGGTCACCCGCTCGAAGGCGGCGGTCACCGACTCCGGGTCGCGCACGTCCAGACGCACCGCCGAGGCCGCCGGCGATCGGCCCGGGACGGCGGCGAGCTCCGCGGTGACCCTCGCCGTGCGCGTCTCGTCGAGGTCGGCGACGACGACCGTCGCCCCCGCCTCGTGGAACGCCTCGGTGATGCCCCGGCCGATGCCCTGGGCTCCGCCGGTGACCAGGACCACTGTCCCGTTGAACCTGCTCGGAGAGAGGTTGTCCGTCATGGAAGGCCTTCCGATGATGCCGGGCGGGAGCGGCCTCCCGCCGGCTCGACACATATGACCTGGGCGTTTCTGTCAGGGGTACCAGGTAACACGCATGCTAAGTTTCATTCCGCCGCCTTGACCATACATGTGAACCGTATGTTTCACTTAGGGCGGCCGGGACGCGAGGTGCGGACCGGACTGGGAGGAGAGAGCCGATGACGACAGGGACCGCCTTCGTGGCGACCTGTGACCTCGCGGCCCAGGTGCGGGGCCGGGCTACCCCGGTGGCCCGGCTGGACCAGACGTTGCGCACCGGAGTGGGATGGGTTCCCGCCAATCTGGCGCTGACTTGTTTCGGCCACCTGGCCGACGACAACGTCTTCGGTTCGGTGGGCGACCTGAGGCTGCTCCCCGACCCCGCGACGGCCGTCGACCTGCCCGCCGACGGCCCGGTGCCGGGCACCCGGCTCTACCTCGCCGACCAGACCGGCCTGGACGGCAGCCCCTGGCCCGGCTGCCCGCGCGGCTTCCTCGCCCGCGCGCTGGCGGACCTGAGAGAGATCGCGGGCCTTGAGGTGAACGCCTCCTTCGAGCACGAGTTCATGCTCGGCGGCCAGGCCGAGGCCCCGCCCTTCTCCTTCCAGCGCCTGCGCGGCGCCGAGCCGTTCGGCGCCGACCTGGTCGCGCTGCTGGAGACGGCCGGGCTGGAGCCGGAGAGCTGGCTCCCCGAGTACGGGGACGGCCAGTTCGAGATCACCCTGCGGCCCGCCCCCGGAATGGTCGCCGCAGACCGGGCGGTCCTGCTGCGCGAGCTCGTCCGCGACCTCGCCCGCCGCCGGGGGCACCCGGTCACCTTCGTCCCGCTGGCCGACCCCGCGGGCGTCGGCAACGGCGTCCACGTGCACTTCTCGCTCCGCGAGGTCGGCGGCGGCCCGGTGATGTTCGACGCCGGAGCACCCGGCAGGCTCTCCTCGACCGCGGCCAGGTTCGCGGCCGGAATCCTGCGGCACGCCGGTGCGGTGGTGGCCGTCACCGCGCCCAGCGTCGGCTCCTACCTGCGGCTCACCCCGCACCGGTGGAGCGCCGGCGGGGTCTTCCTCGCCGAGCGCAACCGCGAGGCGCTGCTGCGCATCGCGCCGACCGTCGAGATCGGCGGCGCCGACCCCGCAGGCCAGCTCCACCTGGAGTACCGGGCGGCGGACGCCACGGCCAACCCGTGGCTGGTGCTCGGCATCCTGATCCGCGCCGGCCTCGCGGGACTGGCCGGGGCCGAGCCCGCCCGGGTGTGGCCGGAGACCGCGACCGAGGCCGACCTGGCCGAAGAGCCCGCGCTCCCCGGCTCCCTGCCGGAGGCGCTCGCCGCGCTGGAGGCCGACGAGGTCGCCCGAGGCTGGTTCCCCCACGAACTGCTCCACACGTTCCTCGCGGTGCGACGGGCCGAGCTGGCCTGCGTCAAGGGACTGCCCGACCACGAGCTCTGCCGGAGGGTCGCCGATGTCTACTGAGAACTTCTCCGGGGATGCGGCCGGCGATCTGGAGAGTGTGCTCGCCACCCTGCCCCTGGTCGACCACCATGTGCACGGCGCCTCCTCGGGAGAGCTGGGCCGCGGTGAGTTCGAGACGCTGGTGACCGAGTCCGACCGGCCGATCCCGGCGTTCATGACCCAGTTCGACTCCCAGCTGGGCTTCGCGATCCGCCGCTGGTGCGCGCCGGTCCTCGGCCTGCCCGCCCACGCCGCACCGGAGGACTACCTGGCGCGCCGCACCGAACTGGGCGCCGCCGAGGTCAACCGGCTGCTACTGGCCGCCGGCGGCATCGGCCGCTTCCTGCTGGAGACCGGTTATCGGGGCGACGACGTCCTGGACCCGGCCGGGATGGCGGAGGCGTCGGGGCGGCCCGTGCACGAGGTGGTCCGCATCGAGCAGGTGCTGGAGCAGGTGGCCGCCTCGGGAGTCTCGGCCGCGGAACTGCCGGGCCGCTTCCGTGAGGAGTTGGCGCGCCGCACCGCCGACGCCGTCGGCCTCAAGAGCATCGTCGCCTACCGGCACGGCTTCGCCTTCGACCCGGCACCACCCGGCGACCGGGAGGTCGTCCTGGCGGCGGGCCGCTGGCTGTCCGCCGGCGAGGCGAGTGGCCAGTGGCGGGTGGACGACCCGGTGCTGCTCCGCCTCGGACTCTGGGCCGGGGTGGAGCGCGGGCTGCCGCTGCAACTGCACGCCGGTTACGGGGACCCCGATGTGGAGCTGCACATGTGTGACCCGCTGCTGCTCACCCGCTGGCTGAAGCTCATCGAGCCGCACGGCGTGGACATCCTGCTGCTGCACTGCTACCCGTACCACCGCAACGCCGGTTATCTCGCCCAGGTCTTCCCGCACGTCTACTTCGACGTCGGTCTCGGCGTCAACTACACCGGCAGCCGGTCGGACGCGCTGATCGCCGAGTCGCTGGAACTCGCGCCGTTCGCCAAGATCTTGTTCTCCTCGGACGCCTGGGGGCCGGCGGAGCTGCACATGCTGGGGGCGCACCTGTTCCGCCGCGGGCTCGGCCGGGCGCTGCGCGGGTGGGTCGACGCCGGAGAGTGGGCCGAGGAGGAGGCCGTCCGGGTGGCCACCATGATCGGCGTGGACAACGCCCTGCGCGTCTACGGTCTGGAAGCGGCCAAATGATCGAGCCTCTTGCCTTCGGCCCGGCCGTCGACTCCGTCGAGGCCGGGCTCCGGACGGCACTGGAGCGACGGCTGCCCGCCGCGACGGAGCTGCGCCGCCGGCTGCACGCCCACCCCGACCTGTCGGGGGAGGAGGGGCCGACCCGCGACCTGATCCTGGCCGAGCTGCCCGGACGCCCCGTGGACGCGGTGGCCGGTACGGGCGCGCTGGTGCGCGTCGGCGGCCCCGGGCCCGCGGTCGCCGTACGGGCCGAACTCGACGCGCTGGCGGTGACCGAGCGGACCGGTGTCGACTGGGCGTCCGGGAGGCCGGGCCGCATGCACGCCTGCGGGCACGACGTGCATCTCGCCGCCCTGGTGGCGCTCTGCCACGCGGTCGGTGACACCCCCGGCGCGCCTCCGCTGGTCGCGATGCTCCAGCCGCGCGAGGAGACCTATCCCTCCGGCGCCCACGACATCGCCCGGTCGCCGTCGCTGGCGGAGCACCAGATCACCGCCATCATCGGCGCGCACGTCCAGCCCACCCTGCCGCGGGGCGAGGTCGCGGCCACTCCCGGCACGGTGAACGCCGCCGCCGACGAGTTCACGGTCGTGGTCAGGGGCCGCGGCGGGCACGCCGCCTACCCTCACCTGACCAGCGATCCGGTACTCGCGCTCGCGCACGTCGTCGTCGCCCTGCAGCGGGTGGTCAGCCGTGACGTCGACCCGACCAGCTCGGCGGTCCTCGGCGTCTCCACACTGACGGCCGGCAGCGCACCCAACGTCGTGCCCGACGAGGCCACGGCCGGCGGTACGGTCAGGGCACTGAGCGAGCGCATCCGCGACCAGGTGCACGCCCGGCTGGAGGAGGTCGCGGACCTGGTCGCGCGGGCCCACGGCTGCGAGGCCAAGGTGAGCATCACCCGGGGGGAGCCGGTCCTGTACAACGACTCCGGGCTCGCCGCCCGAGCCGGTGCCCACCTGACCGACCTGGGCCTCACCCTCTCGCGGCCGCTGCTCTCCTTCGGCGCCGACGACTTCTCCTATCTCTCCGCGGTGCTGCCCGGCCTGATGATGTTCGTCGGGGTCGGTGACGGCACGGACGTACGCATGCACAGCGCCGGTTTCCTGCCCGGCGACGACGCGGTGCGCGATGTCGCGCTGACCATGCTGGCGGGTTACCTCGCGGCGGCGGAGAGGATGTAGCCGCGAAGGACGCTCAACCGGTGGCGTGTTCCCAGTAGGGGTCGCGGTAGAGCATGACCGAGGTGCCGCGCAGGAGCTCGTCGGGGGCGGAGAGCAGCACGAGTTCGCCCCTCGCCTCCAGGGAGCGCAGGACGTCGCGGACCCGCGGGCCGACCGGCAGCCGGCCCACCGGGAGGTTGAGGGTGTCGCGGGCCAGGTCGGCCACCTCGGAGAGCCGGAACGGCTCGGTGAAGCCGGCGATGAGCCCGCGGACGAACTCGACGGTGATCATCGTCTCGGCCTCGGCGTGGGCGAGCTGCCAGGTCAGCTGCGCCCTGCGCCGGCCGGTTCCGGCGCAGGCCGTGCACTGCTGGGAGAAGTCGGGCACGATGTTCTCGACGGCGCTGCCCAGGCAGGTGGTGCACTGGTTGGTCTCGGACGCGTGCAGCTCGGCCGCCGTCCTGTCGGCCAGCGGCCTGCCGCACAGGCAGAGGTAGACCCGGAACCCGCCGCGTACCAGGACGAGGTCGTCGGCATCGTCGGGTATGTCTTCCCAGAGCGCGGTGATCGTATGGATTCTCATCGTTGTGCGACTCTACCCATTTCGCCGCAGTGTGACGGGGACCAGTCTCATCGGAGCGCTCCACAGCCACTCCTCGGTGATGTAGGTGGAGGTCAGCAGCGTCATCAGGCCCAGGGTGCGCTCGGTCGCGGTGGAGGGGTGGGCGCCGCAGTCGCCGAAACGGCACATCCACAGTTCGACCATGCTGCTGTCGGAGAGCTGCTCGTGCACCGAGGGCCGTCCGGCGGGGAGGCCGTCCCGCCAGATGTCGACGGACGCGCTGGCGAACGGGAAGGCCCCGGCCAGCACCCCGCCACCCGAGGTGACGGCACGGCCGACCCCGTCGTGCACCGGAAGGATGCCGTCGGACTGGAAGAGCACCACCCCGCCTCCCGGCGGGCTGGCCACCCGCAGGACCTCCACGGGTGAGGCGCGCTCGGCGCTCCACAGCTCGCCGGTCGAAAGCGGCGGGCACGACTCAGGCGCGGCGCCCAGGCGGCGGATGACCTCGTCCTCGGTCACCTCGCCGACGAAGGCGACGCACAGCCCCTCGTTGTAGTCCTCGTACGAGAACATCATCGCGTCGACGGTGTCCTGGAGCTCGCGGAGCCTGGGGCTGACGGTGGGGGCTCCGGGCAGTTGGTCGAACAGGTCGGCCAGTTCGGTGAAGAGCGCCTGGGAACCGGGGGAGCGGCCCGCGATGCACGGCCGCCAGGGGTCCGCGCCCGCGGCGAGCAGGACCCGTACGGCGTCGTCCCAGCCGTGGCGTACGGCCTCCCAGAGCGGGGTGGCGCCGTCGGCGTCGACGGGGTCGACCTCCGCGCCCGAGGCCAGCAGCAGCTCCATCACCTGGACGGCACCCTCCTGGGCGGCCCGGTGCAGGGGCGTCGTGCGCAGCCACGGTAGCCACTGCCCGGGATCGAACCCGCTCGCCAGCCGCCGGCGGATCCGTGCCAGGTTGGTGTCGCGCCACGCGTCGACATCCTCGGCCCACTCGTTGTCGCTCACTTCATCCCATTTCGTCGTACTGAGCGGATCCAACCAGGTCCGGACGACAGTTTTCGATCAGCGCCTCGCGGGAGAGCCGGTCGGCGGCGCGGGTCGTCTCGGGAAGGCGGTAGCGGGGTGTCAGGTTCAGCACGTTGTGGCAGGCCGTGGCGAGGTCGACACGGTGTCCCACGGAGACGAAGACGGGCTTGATCCCGTGCCGGGTGCGCAGCACGCGGCCGACGACGTCGCCGTCCAGCGTCAGGTCGGTCCACGAGCCCCGCTCGGGCGCGGGCGTGGGATAGGTGCCGACGAAGGCGGTCTTGCCGACCCCGATCGTGGGCAGTCCGGTGAGCACGCCGAGATGGCAGGCCAGGCCGAAGCGGCGCGGGTGCGCCAGGCCGTATCCGTCGCAGACGACCAGGTCGGGGGGTGCGGAGAGCCGCTCAAGGGCGTCCAGCAGGGCGGGAACCTCCCGGAAGGCGAGCAGCCCGGGGACGTAGTCGAAGGCCACCCTCCCGCTGACGGCGACCTTTTCGACGATCTCCAGCGTCGTTCCGTCCAGCACGGTCACCGCCGCCGCCAGCCGGTCCCTGTCGTAGGCGACGTCCACCCCGGCGACCCTGGCCGGACTGCGGGGGCCGGGACCGGTCAGGTCGAGCAGCGTTCTGAGCTCGTCCTGGATGGCTTCGGCCTCCATGACAGTGCGCGGCATTTGTACCTTCATAACTCCATGATCGCTACTTTTACATTATGACGTTATATTTTGGGGCTGTTCGTCTTCTTTGGTGACTGGTGAAGCCGCCGCGCGGGTCTGCCCGTGGTGGGACGAGAGCGTTGGCGGAGCCGGGCCCTCTGGCCTCTGTTCATCGCGACGCCGGGCGCGGCGGAGCCGAGGTCGGTTCTCGCGACGCCGGGCGGGTCCTGCCCGAGACATGCCGGGAACAGCCGCGAAGCCGAGATCGTTCTGCAGGCACTGGCGACTTCAGGAGCGTGGGCCGCATGGCGGGCAGCAGATCGATCGGGCGTCTCCTCGTGGGCGGGCTGGCACTGGCCGCCGCCGGGTGGGCGTTGAAGGACATCCCCGCGGAACTCGGGGGCAGGGCCAGGGGGGAGCGGCTGGAGCGGATGCGCCGCTCGCCGCAGTTCCACGACGGCCTCTTTCGCAACTCCACGCCCGGCGTCTTCGTACCCTCGCCGCAGAGCGCGCGGGAGATCGCCTGGAACATGCTGCACAACCGCGAGGAACGCCGCCCGGCCACGCCGGTCCCGGTGGTGACCGCACCGGCGGGCGGGCCGTCCCCGACCGGGCTGAGCGTCATCTGGTACGGTCACGCCACCGCGCTGCTGGAGATCGAGGGCCGCCGCGTGCTCGTCGACCCGGTGTGGAGCAGGCGCGCCTCGCCCTCCCAGCTGGTCGGCCCGCGGCGCCTGCACCCGATGCCGGGGCCGCTGGCAGGTCTTCCGCCGCTCGACGCGATCGTGATCTCGCACGATCACTACGACCACCTCGACCGCGCGACGGTACGCGGCCTGCTCGCGCTGCAGACCGCGCCGTTCCTGGTGCCGCTGGGAATCGGCGCCCATCTGGAGCGCTGGGGCGTGCCCGCCTCGCGGATCGTCGAACTCGACTGGGACGAGGAGGCGAGCGTCGCGGGCCTGCGGTTCGTCGCGACCGCCGCCCGTCACTTCTCCGGTCGCACCCTCAACCGCAACGTCACCCTGTGGGGCTCCTGGGTCATCGCCGGCCGGGAGAGGAAGGTCTTCTACGCCGGCGACTCCGGATACTTCGACGGCTACGCCGGGATCGGCGCCGCGCACGGCCCGTTCGATCTCACGCTCATGCCGATCGGCGCCTACAACGCCGCCTGGCCCGACATCCACATGAACCCGGAGGAGGCGGTCAACGCCCACCTCGACCTGGGCGGCAGGCTGCTCCTCCCGGTCCACTGGGCGACCTTCACCCTGGCCACGCACCCCTGGGCCGAACCGGTCGACCGCCTCTGGCGCGAGGCCAAGGCCCGGGACGTCCGCCTCGCCGTCCCCCGCCCGGGCGAGCGCGTCGACACCGCCGACGTCCCACTGCTGGAGAGCTGGTGGGAACTGCTGCGCGGCGGCGAGACGGGCCGCCGGCCGCGACAGCCGCCGCTCCCGCCCTCCCCGAGACTCTGAGCGACGCGCGCGTGACGACTCCGGCGGGATTTCAGGCCCTCGCGGCTCTCATCGACAGACGGGCGCGAACGACGAGATCGTGCACCGCGTCCGCCGACGGCGCGGTGTCGGGAAGGCGGGAGGCGTCCCGCGCCTCCTCCAGTTCCCCGGTCAGCCGGCCGACGTCGCGTGCCAGTCGTGCCAGGCCCGGCGCGCCCGCCGGCGGCCGGCCGTGTTCGGCGGATCGCTTGGCGGCGATCAGGTCACCGAGATAGGGCGGCCCGCCGGAGAGCCGGGTGAGGTCGGCTTCCAGCTCTCCGGTGCGCATCAGACGGAGGCCGGTGAGCAGTACGCGGAAGGTGTAGAGCAACGGCTTGAGCTCGCCGGAGCGTTCGAACAGCCGCCACTGGGTACGGGCGAATCCCAGATAGTGGTGGGCGTGGTGGCGGGTGACGCAGCCGGGGGCGGCGGCGATCATCTCCCGGTGGACCGGCGAGGTGGCCACCACCAGCGGGGAGAGCAACTGTTCCAGCACATAGCCGTTGCGGCGCAGCAGCAGGCGGCAGAACTTGGCCAGGTCGTGGGTGACCAGGTCCACCTCGACACCGTCGCGTACCCAGGAGCGGGTGAGGGTCTCACTCCCCGTCCGCAGGCCGACCACCTCCTCCAGCGGCAGCAGGTGAACGCCGCGCAGGTCGACGTCGGAGTCGGCGGAGGGGAAACCGTACAGGTGCGCCCCGCTGACCGTGGCGAAGGCGGTCGGATGCGCCTGCCCGGCGGGAATCTCGGCCAGCCAGGACGGCAGGGTCACGGTCACAGCGCCGCCTCTCTGGTACTCGCCAGGTATTCCTCCACGCGTCGCCGGTCGGGTTCGGCGGGCAGCGTGCCCGTGCCGTCGAACCTCGCGGTCAGCTCGGAGCGCCAGCGGTCGACCTCGTCCCAGGAGAGCTCTCCCCGCCGTACGGCGAGCAGCCGGTCGCGGTGGGCGTCCATCCGGACCAGGGGCTCGCCGTGGCGGACCAGGTGCAGACCGCTGAGCAGCAGGCGGACCATGTGCATGGCCTGCTTCCATCTGGGGCGCTCGGGGTCCAACCGGCGGAACTGGGCGTTGGCGTATCCGACGAAGGTCTGTCCGGCGCGCCCGGAGACGAAGGCGCCCCGGATGGAGAGCAGTTCCTCGCCCGCGGCGGTGGCGTGCTCGACGATCGGCGACCACAGGCATTCCAGCACCGTCGGGTTGGCCTCCAACGCGAGCGCGCAGAACCGCTCGACCTCCCACGAGAACTGCTCGGGCAGCGGCCCCTCGACATGCGTGGGCGGCTTGGCCAGCCGCCAGAACAGCCGGGTCGGTGCCACGAAGACCCCGCGCCTGTCGACGTCGGAGTCCTCGTTCTCCAGCCCGTATGCCCGCGAGCCGACCACCACCGACAGCACCGAGTGATCCGGGACGTACCGTACCTCCATCCGCACAGCCTGCCAGCCCCGTGCCCGGCACCGGTACGGGTTTTCCCGGACCCCCGTCCACCGCGCGCGAGCGCCTCCAGATCGGATCCCGGGGTCGGTGCCGCCGTCAGTACAGGTTCTCGCGGGCGTCGATGCTCAGGTCGTCGTCGATGAGCTTGGCCGACCACTCCAGGTCCAGCTGCTCCTTGAAGATCCGGCCGAGCGTGGGCCGCGCCCCGCGGTCCGGCCACCGCTCCGGCTGCCAGAGCGCCGACCGCCGGAAGGCCTTGGCGCAGTGGAAGAAGCACTCCCGCACCTCGACGCTGACCGCCAGCGTGGGAACCTTCCCCCTCACGCGCAGGCGTTCCATGTACGGGGCCTGGCTGACCACCCGCGCCCGCCCGTTGACGCGCAGGGTCTCCTCGGTGCCCGGCACCACGAACAGCAGGCCGACCTGCGGGTTGGCGACGATGTTGCGCAGGCTGTCGAGCCGGCGGTTGCCGGGCCGCTCGGGGATCACCAGCGTGTGGTCGTCGAGGACCAGCACGCCGCCGGGCTCCTCGCCGCGTGGGGAGACGTCGCAGGTGCCGTCGGATCCCGAGGTCGCCAGCAGCAGGAAGGGCGAGGTGGCGATGAAGTCACGGGCGTGCCCGTCGAGACGGCCGATGTCCTTGCGCAGGACGACCTCACCGACCTCGCCGACGATCCGGCGGAGTTCTTCTTCCGAGTTGACCGTGATGATCGAGCCGGTTTCACCGGTATCGAGGGAAGGCATGAAGTAAGGCTAGCCTTCCTTGAATCTCGCCTCAACGGCACCCTTCCCGCCCGGTGGGCGTATGGGGGCCGGTGAGCGGCGGGAGGAGCGGAACGGGGCTTCGCACCCCCCGTCCGACGGGCACATGGTGTTCCGTGAGCGGCGGAACGGGGCTACACCCCGGAACTCTCGCTTAACGCGAGATAGCCGCCCATTCGTTATATCTTTGATCTTGCAGGTCAAGATTGCTTCGCAGGAGATTGACCGGAGTTGTCAGGTTTTATGCGACCCTCTGGGAGTTCTCCTCCGATGAACAGATGGAAGACGATCATCGTCGCGCTGGCGGTCATCCTGCCGGCCGGTGTGCTGCCGGCCGCCGCGTCACCCGTGCCGGCCGCCCGATCCGCGGCCCCCCTGATAGAGAACGGCGAGACCCAGCCGGTCTACTCGCGCGCCGACGCGCTGACCGAGACCGTGTTCGTCGAGGTCGCCGGGGTCGACAGCGACGCCGACGGGCTCCCCGACCGGGTCGCCGTCGACATCATGCGCCCCAAGGAGACCGACTCCGGGACGAAGGTCCCGGTCATCATGGAGGCCAGCCCCTACTACGCGGGCGGCAACGACGTGCCCAACCACGTCGTCGACCTCGACGGCTCCGACCCCGCGGGCATGGAGTACCGGCGCAACAAGTTCAACGACCTGCACGACGAGATGTTCGGCGACGGCTCCGACGTGGCCCGCGCGGTCGCTCCGCCCTTCCGCGGCTACTACGACAACTACTTCGTGCCGCGCGGCTACGCGATCGCGCTGGTGGAGAACCTCGGCTCGGGCCGGGCGACCGGCTGTCCCACCACCGGCCTGGACAACGAGACCGCGGGCCCCAAGGCCGCGATCGACTGGCTCAACGGCCGCGCCCGCGGATTCGACGCGGCCGGCAACGAGGTCAAGGCCGGCTGGTCCACCGGGAACGTCGGCATGATCGGAGTCTCCTACAACGGCACGCTGCCCAACGCCGTCGCCGCGACCGGGGTCAAGGGCCTCAAGGCGATCGTGCCGATCGCGGCCATCTCCTCCTGGTACGACTACTACCGGGCCAACGGCGGCGTGCTGGCCCCCGGCGGCTACCAGGGTGAGGACGCCGACGTGCTCGCCCGCTACGTGCTGACCCGTCAGAACGCCCAGCAGGCCTGCGGCGCGCTGATGGACCGGATAGAGAAGGACCAGGACCGGGTCACCGGCGACTACTCCGGCTTCTGGGACCGGCGCAACTACCTCAACGACGTGCGCAAGGTCCGCGCGGCGGTCTTCCTGGTGCACGGCCTCAACGACTGGAACGTCAAGACCAAGCAGGCCGTCCAGTGGTGGGACGCCCTCGCGAAGCGGAACGTGCCCCGCAAGATCTGGCTCCACCAGGGCGCGCACTTCAACCCGTTCTCCTTCGCCGGGCGCAACGCCGAGTGGCTGCGCCAGCTCCACCGCTGGTTCGACTTCCACCTGTACGGCCTGCGCAACGGCATCATGGACGAGCCGCAGGCGGACGTGGAGTCGGGTCCGGGGCAGTGGGCGCAGCACGCCTCGTGGCCGCTGCCGGGCACCCGCGACGTACGGCTCCAGCTGGCCGCAGGGCAGGACGGCCGCAACGGCACCCTGGGCGCCGACCGCCCCCGAGGCCGCGCCGTCGTCGAGTCCTTCGTCGACCAGAGCACCCGAGGTGCCGACCAGCTCGTCGAGAACACCGAGAGCACCGACCCCAACCGCCTGGCCTACCTGTCGAGCCCGCTGGCCCGCGACGCGCGTCTGTCCGGCACCCCGGAGGTCTCGGTGCGGGCCGCGTTCAAGGGCGGGCGCTCGCCGTACCTGACGGCGCTGCTCGTCGACTACGGCACCGACGCCCGCGCCTACGGTGACGTCGCCTACGGTGCCACCCAGGTCTGCTACGGACAGGGCGTGCCCGGCGACACCGGCTGCGCCCGGTTGGCCGAGCACGTCACGGTGACCGCCCCCTACAAGATCATCACAAGGGGCTGGCTGGACGTCCGTAACCGCGACTCCGCGGCCAGGACCGAACTGCTGCGCGAAAACCGCTTCTACGACTTCCGCTTCGACCTCCAGCCCGGCGACTACGTCGTCAAGGCCGGTCACCGGATCGGCGTCGTGCTCATCTCCACGGACCGCGACTTCACGCTGCGCCTGCCCCCGGGCACCGCCGTCTCGGTCGACCCCCGCGCCAGCTCGGTCACCCTCCCTCTCGTCGGCGGCCGCTCCGCCCTCTAGGATCACGACCCTCGATCCGGGTGAGCGGGCGCGTTCCCGGCGTGTCCGCTTCCCCGATCGGGGAAGCCGTCGAGTACCCCGGGTGGGGGACGGGGCCGGGGCTCTTCTGGGGGATGACCCTGGCCTGTCCCTGACATCGGCTCGCGGGTCTGCCGCCGGGCCCGGCCAGGGCCTAGCGTTGAGGACATGGGACGAATTCTTCTGATCGTGGCGGCCGTGGTGATCGCCTTCATCTTGCTGGGCTCGGTTCTGGGCTTCCTGTTCACGCTCCTCAAGTGGGCTCTGATCATCGGTCTGGTAGGCGTGGTGGTCATGTTCGCGAGCAGGCTCTTCCGCTCCTCGAACGTACGCGACTGACCCGATGCCCGGTGAGCCCGGCCGCCGTCGGCGGAGTACGGGTGGCCCGATGCCGAGGTTCCGCCGCCGGCACCCCCGTGTCGGCGGCGGACGGGCAGAGGTTCCCGGTCAGTCCCGGGACACCTGCTTCAGCTGGAGCTCGTCGAGCAGGGCCCGGGTCGCGGCGGTCACCGCGTCCACGGCCCTCTCGAAGGCCTCGGCGTTGCGCGCCGAGGGGGAGCGGAAACCCGACACCTTGCGGACGTACTGGAGCGCGGCGGCTCGTACGTCGTCGTCGGTCACGTCGCTGGCGTAGGGCTCACGAAGAGTCTTGATGCTGCGGCACATGACAGGACGGTACTCCGTCCCGTGGCTCTCCCGGCCCCGGCCGAGTAGATCATCGCCGGGCGGCTCCGCGACCCGTGCCGGTCGAACCGGGACGCCCGCGAGCCGGGTTCCGCCGGCAGGGGATACACGTGGGTGGGGTGGTCAGGGGAATTTGACGGACCGGCCCGCCAGGGGGCGCACCCCCGGGGGTCGAGCGGGCCGGTCCGGGATCATGGGATGGCGCGGCGCAGGGCCAGTGCGTCCCGACGAACCTTCGCGGGGGTCTGGCCGTCGATGAGCAGGCGGCGCATCAGGGCCGCGACCTCGCCCATGGTGTCCGGGCCGAAGCCGCGACGGGTCACCTCCTGGGTGCCGATCCGCAGGCCCCGCCTGGGCTCCCCGGCCGGCCGGCCGGGCAGGCCGACGCCGCTGAGGTAGACGCCCCCCTCGGCCAGCAGCCGGGCGGCCTCGTCCCCGCCGCCGAACGCGCCCGCGTCCACCGCCACATGATGCGAGACGGTCCAGCCCCGATGGGCGGCGACCACGGTGAAGCCCTCGCGGTCCAGCGCGGCGGCCAGCGCCCCGGCGTTGGCGATGCAGCGGTCGGCGTACCCGGAACCTCCCGCGGCGTGCTCCGCGGCGACGACGGCCAGGGGAGCCAGGCGGGAGGCGTCGTAGTTGGCGGTCAGGCCGGGATAGGCCGCCGCCGCCACCTGCCGGGCGAGATCCGCGTCGCGGGTCACGACGGCCCCGCCGGGTGGCCCGCCGAAGGACTTGTAGGTGGACATGGTCATCAAGTGCGCGCCCTCGTCCAGTGGCCGCTGGAACCGGCCGCCCGCGATCAGTCCCGCCACGTGCGAGGCGTCATAGAGCAGCAGGGCGCCCACCTCGTCGCAGGCCGCCCGCACCCGCGCCACGTCGTGGGGGAACAGCATCAGGCTCGCCCCGAGCACCACCAGCGCGGGCCGCCGCTCGCGCAGGAACGCCGGGAGGGCCGCGTGGTCGACATCGAGCCGTCCGGTGTCGTAGGGCAGGTCGGCGACCCGCAGGCCGCGGATCCCGGCGGCGCCCTGGGCGTGGTGGCTGGTGTGGCCGCCGGCGGCCTGAGGCAGCACCGCGATCGTGTCGCCGGGGCCGGCGAACGCGCTGTAGCAGGCGAGGTTGGCCAGTGTGGCGCTCTGCAGCCGCACCTCGGCGAACTCACCGCCCATCAGCGCCGCGATCTGGAGCGGGACCAGCACCTCCAGCACGTCCAGCTCCTCCAGGCCGGTCTGGCGTTTGTCGCCCGGCCAGCCCATCGAAGGCCGGCAGCCCAGGGAGATCTCATGGGCGGCCCTGGCGCGCTCGCTCATCGTGTTGGTGCCGGCGTACAGGACCACACCGTCCTCGTCGAGGCGGCCGCGGTGCTCGGCCAGCACCGCGTCGACCAGCCTGGTCACCGCATCCAGGCTCAGTCCCGACACCTCGGCCTCGAGCTCGGCCAGGCGCGGCTGCGCCTGGGGCGGTGCCCACGGGGCGACGCGGCTGCGCTCCTGCACGAAGCTCCTTTCACGGGGCTGTCAGGCGGCTCTCACGAGGTGGACCCCTCCAGAACGAATACTGTGACGCTACGGCCAGTGCCGGGGGGAGTCATCGTTCCGCCAGCGGAGATCCTTCCTACATCTGTAGGATTGGAACGTGATCGCGGATGATGTTCAGGACCTATTGGAGGCGCTGGCCGCGAGCGTGGGCAGGGGCATGTCCGTCGACGACCTGGAGGGTCGGGTCGTCGCGCACAGCGCCCATCACGGGGAGGTCGACCAGGTCAGGGCCCACGCCATTCTGTCACGGTCGGTTCCCGCGGCGGTGGGGGCCTGGCAGGAGAAGCACGGGGTGGCCTCGACCCGGGAGCCGGTCAGGGTTCCGGAGAATCCCTCGCTGGGCATGGCGGCCCGGCTCTGCGTGCCCCTGCTCCACCAGGGCCGCCGGGTCGGCTACCTGTGGATCATCGAGGGCCCGGGTCCGTTGAACCCGCAGGAGCAGGGCAGGGCCGTGCGTGACGCCGCCGCGATCGCGGCCCTGCTCGACGACGGCGGCAGCTCCCACACCCTGAGTCTCCTGCTCACCGGCGAGATCGGTGTGCGGCGTGCGGCCGGAGTGCTCGGGGAGGGGCCGCTGCGCGTCCTGGCGCTGCGGGGCGACCCGGCCCTCCTGCGTGAGGCGGTCGGCGCGGAGCTGGCCAGGACGCGCCGGCCACCGGCCTTCACGATCCTGGACCGGCACGCCGTGCTGCTGCTCAACCGTGGTGAGGACGTGACGGCGCTGGGGGAGCGGCTGGCGGCGCGGACCCGCACGGGCGCCGGGGTCAGCGCACCGCACCCGGGGCTCGAGTCGGCCGTGCGGGCACATGAGGAGGCGCTCACCGCGGCCAGGGCGGCGGCGGCGGAACCGGCGCTGCGGCCGGTCGCCCACTGGCCGGATCTGGGCGTCTACCGGCTGCTCGCCGAGCCGGTCGCCGGTACCCCCGGTACTCCCGGCACGTTCGGCGGTCCGCTTGACGCGCTGCGGGAGCATCCGGCGCTCCTGGTCACCCTGGAGACCTACCTGGACAGCGGGGGAGACGCCCAGGAGACCGCCCGGCTGCTCCACCTGCACCGCACCAGCCTCTATTACCGCCTCACCAGAATCGAGCAGCTGGCCGACCGCAACCTCAAGAACGGAACCCACAGGTTAGAACTTCATCTCGCGCTGAAGCTCGGTCGCTGGAATGCGGTGTAACGGCCGGGCAATCCGGGCACAGCTCTGCGATGTCGCAGTTGATCAGCGAGATCATGACCGTCGTCATCGTGCTCATGCTCATCCCGCTGTCGTTGGTCATCGTGTCGGTGTTCGTCCTCGTCGCACTCGCGACGTTGGCTCTGGTGACACCACGGGAGCAGGATGGAAGAACGACTTCCCGGAGGTAGACGATGCGACAGCTCAGCGCGGTGGACACGCAGTTCCTGAATTTCGAGACCTCGACGAACGTCGCGAACGTCGGGGGGCTCGCCATCCTGTCGGGCAGGCTGTCGCGGAGCGACCTGGTGTCGCTGCTGGCCCGGCGGCTCCACCTGGCCGCGCCCTTCCGCATGCGACTCGTCTCCGTCCCGTTCGGCCTGGACCATCCGTACTGGACCGAGGACTCCAGGATCGACCTCGACTACCACGTGCGCGAGATCGCGCTGCCCGGCCCGGGCAGCGACGAGCAGCTGGGTGAGCAGGTGGCCAGGCTGCACGCCCGCTGCCTCGACCGGCGGCGGCCGCTCTGGGAGATGTATCTGATCCACGGTCTGGCCGGAGACCGTACGGCCCTCTACACGAAGGTCCACCACGCCGCGGTCGACGGCGTCACCGGCGCCGACGTGCTGGCCAGCCTGCTGGACACCTCCCCCGAGCCCGCCGAGGTCGAGATGGCGCCCGCGGCCGAGCCCGAGGAGCGGATCGACACGCGCGAGATGGTCGCCAGGGGAATCGTCAAGGCGGTGGTCAACCCGGCCAACATGGTACGGTTCCTGATCAACGCCGTCCCGCACCTGGACGAGATCCCCCTGATCTCCCAGGTACCCGGGGCCGGGCTGGTCTCGCGGCTCACCCGGCAACTGGCCAACCGCCTGTCGGGTACCGCGGAGGTGCCCGACATGCCGCGGATGACGGTCCCCCGTACCCCCTTCAGCGGCAGGATCAGCGCGCACCGCAGGTTCGCCTACGCGGCCCTGCCGCTGGAGGACGTCAAGCTGGTCAAGAACGCCCTCGGCGTCACGGTGAACGACGTGGTGATGGCCCTGTGCGCCGGGGCGTTGCGCCAGTGGCTGATCAAGCACGACGCGCTGC
Organism: Streptosporangium sp. NPDC049248; assembly: GCF_040678965.1. Classification (NCBI taxonomy): domain Bacteria; kingdom Bacillati; phylum Actinomycetota; class Actinomycetes; order Streptosporangiales; family Streptosporangiaceae; genus Streptosporangium; species Streptosporangium sp. NPDC049248. The sequence continues at coordinate 26,468 of NZ_JBFAQY010000032.1, read as the reverse complement.
CCGAGCAGCCTCTCGTCGCGGGGGTGCCGTTCTCGCTCCGTGTCCCCGGTGACCGGCGCGCGGGCAACCAGGTCACCATCATGATCACGACGCTGGCGACGCAGGTGGCCGACCCGCTGGAACGGCTGCTGGCGGTATGTGACGCGATGCGGCTGATCAAGGATCGCTCGTCGCTGGCCCCGGCCAGCTGGATTCAGGAGCTCAGCGACATCATGCCCTCCGCGTTGACCGGCCTGGCCTCCCGGGCGGCCTTCGACCTCTTCGCTGACAGCGCGGGTCCGATCAACGTGATGATCTCCAACGTGCCCGGCCCGCAACTCCCCCTCTACGTGAGCGGTGCCCGGCTGCTGTCGTACTACCCGGTCTCGGTGGTGACCGACGCCAGTGGCGGCCTCAACATCACGGTCTTCTCCTACGACGGCTCACTTGACGTCGGCGTGATCGCCTGCCGGGAGATGGTTCCCGACGTCTGGGCCGTCACGGACTATCTCAGGGACGCCCTGCTGGAGCTGAAGCTCCTCGCTGAGCAGCAGTGACAGGCCGGGCGCGCCCTTGACGAAGCGCAGGGTCTTCTCCAGGCAGACGATCGAGCCTTTTTCCTTCCTGCTGACGAAACGGATGTCGTCGGCCAGGGCGCGCATGATCAGCAGGCCCCGGCCGTGTTCGGAGGTGGGGGGCGGGGAGGCGGGGCCCGAGAAGTCGAAGCCGTCGCCCGCGTCCACCACCTTGATCACGCAACGGTCCCTGGAGAGCTCGGTGCTGACCATGTAGTCGTCGCTGGGTGTGGCATGCTGGATGACGTTGGAACACGCCTCCGAGAGCATGAGCTGGATGTCCTCGCGGATCTGGGACACCACGCCAAGGGCGCGGAGCGAGGCGTCGAGAAGTTGCCTGATCACGGGAACGCTGGCGGCGTCACGCGGCAGACGCAACGCGATCGTGGCCTCCACGGTGTCCTCCTTTCGCAGCCGGTTCTCCTAAAACTTGCCCGGCACGCTCCGTCCTAACCTGAGATGGGTGATCGTGACTTTGGATATCGGAAAGGTGCGGCAAAGTTCGGTGAATGGAAGAAACGCGGCACAGCGGCAGAGAACAGCCGGCCCCCTCGGGGGACCGGCTGTTCTCGTGACTCCTTGCCTCAGCCGGAGAACGCGTCGACCGCGGCCTGGCAGAAGGCCTTGAGGTCGTCGGGCTTGCGGCTGGTGATCAGCGTGTTCGGGCCCGAGGTGCAGATCACGACCTCGTGGTCCTCCCAGTTCGCGCCGGCGTTGCGCAGGTCGGTCGCGAGGCTCGGCCAGGACGTGACCATGCGCCCGCGCACCACGTCCGCCTCGATCAGCGTCCAGGGCGCGTGACAGATGGCCGCGACGGGCTTGCCCGCGTCGAAGAAGCCCTTCGCGAAGCCGACCGCCTCGGGCACGGTACGCAGCAGGTCGGGATTGGCGACGCCGCCCGGCAGCACCAGCCCGTCGAAGTCGGCGGCGGAGACCTCCTCGACCGTTGCGTCCACGGGGAACCGGTCGGCCTTGTCGAGGTGGTTGAACGCCTGGACCTGACCCCGCTCGGTGGAGACGAGTCTGGGGGTGGCCCCGGCCCGCTTGACGGCGTTCCACGGCTCGGTGAGCTCGACCTGCTCGATGCCCTCCGGGGCCACGAGGAAAGCGATCGTTTTGGCGTTCAGCATGTCATCCCCTTTGTGACGTGCGGTGATGTCTTCAGGGGGGCGTCATGCCCGGGGTTTTGGAATCTATGCGAGGGCCACTGATTCCAGGACGAACCTTGCGGCGGCGGAGGCCGGAACCGATGAGCCGGGTGATGAGCTCGCGCGAGGAGACGGCCTCCGCTCCCAGCGCGACGGCCCGCTCGTAGAAGCTCTCGGGAACGTCGTAGTGGTCGCGGTCGAAGGCGCGGCGCGGTACGCCCAGTGCCTCCGCGAAGGCGTGCAGTTCCTCGGTCGAGCTGTCGCTGACCAGGTGCGACCAGAACAGACCGTGCGGACCCGGCCAGTTGGGCGGGTCGATGAGCACACTCACCGCCGGACGAGGTCGAGCGCGACCTCCAGGGCGGCGGCCCGCCGCTCCTCGTCGGAGATCGTCTCGTCCCCGAGGACGATCCACGCGGCGTGCAGCGCGAACAGGGCCATCGAGTTCCTCAGCCGGGTGGCGGTGGGATCGTTCGGTTCGACGAGGAAGGTGAGCAGGTCCAGCATCCGGTGCCGGGTCTTCTCCATCGTCGGATGGTTCTTGAGCGAGGTCTGGTTGCGCTCGAAGAACCGCATGATCTCGTGGTGCCGGTCCCGGTGCAGGTCGTCGGAGTAACGGCGGAGCAGTTCGCGGCGCGTCTCCTCGGTGCGCGGCTGGGACGAGGCCCAGGCGATCAGCTTCTCGACCGCGCGTACCCGGTCCTCGGCCAGGCTGGCGACGATGTCGTCCTTGGTCTTGAAGTGATAGTAGAGGGCCGCCTTGGTCACGCCGAGGGCCTCGGCTATCTCGCGGAGCGAGGTGGCCTCATAGCCCTGCTCGACGAAAAGAGTCAGGGCGACGTCCTGAATGCGCGTCCGGGTGTCGACGTGTTCCCTCATGGTTCCCTTTACCGAGAAATCAACTTGACGGCCGGCAAGTAAGCGGCCTACATTCCCAGCATATCCGACACTAGCCGGTCGGCAAGTAAGCAAGATCTCTTTAGGGGGAAAAGTGAACGAGGTCGCGGCCGCACCGGGGCGGCGCCGCGAGGTCATGGTAGTGCTACCGGGCCTGATGCTCGCGATGGTCCTGGCCATGCTCGACAACATGATCGTCGGCACCGCGATGCCCCGCATCGTCGGCGAGCTCGGCGGGCTCACCCACCTGTCCTGGGTGGTGACCGCCTACGTGCTCGGCACCACCGTCTCGACCCCCATCTGGGGCAAGATCGGTGACCTGTACGGCAGGAAGAACATCTTCCTCGCCTCCATCGGCATCTTCATGATCGGCTCGGTGCTCTGCGGCATGGCGGGCTCGGAGATGCTCGGCGGCCCGTCCGACGGGATGATGCAGCTCATCGCGTTCCGGGCGTTCCAGGGCCTCGGCGCGGGCGGCCTGCTGGTCAACGCCATGGCGATCATCGGCGACCTCGTCCCGCCCCGCGAGCGCGGCCAGTACCAGGGCATCATGGCCGCCGTTATGTCGCTGGCCATGATCGCCGGTCCGCTCGTCGGCGGGTTCATCACCGACCACCTCGACTGGCGCTGGGCCTTCTACGTGAACCTGCCCATCGGGTTCATCGCGCTGGCCCTGCTGGCGATCAAGCTGAAACTGCCCAGGCATCGCACCGAGCACCGCATCGACTGGCTCGGCGCGGCCCTGCTCTCGGTCGGCATCACCGCGCTGGTCCTCATCACCACCTGGGGCGGCAACGACTACGCGTGGAACTCGCCGCAGATCCTCGGCCTGGCGGCACTCGCCGTCGTCACGCTGGCGCTGTTCATCCCGGTGGAGCGGCGTGCCGCCGAGCCCATCATGCCGCTCAACGTCTTCCGTGACCGCAACTTCAGCCTGATCTCGGGTGTGGGCTTCCTGCTCGGCTTCGCCATGTTCGGTGTCATCAACTTCCTGCCGCTGTTCCAGCAGACGGTTCAGGGGGCCACGGCCACCAACTCCGGCCTGCTGCTGCTCCCGATGATGGGTGCCTCCATGGTGGTCTCGCTCTTCGTCGGCCGCGCCATCACCCGGACGGGCAAGTACAAGCTCTACCCGGTCCTCGGTGGCGTGATCATGGCGATCGGCATGTGGCTGCTCTCCCTGATGGACGTGCACACACCCGCCTGGCAGACCGGCGTGTTCATCGCGGTGCTCGGCCTCGGCATGGGGTTCCTGATGCAGACCACCATGCTGATCGCCCAGAACAGCGTCGAGCAGAAGGACCTCGGCGTCGCCAGCAGCGCCTCGACCTTCTTCCGCTCCATCGGCGGCTCGTTCGGCGTCTCGCTGTTCGGCGCGATCTTCAACAACCGCCTCAGCTCCAACCTGGAGAGCAAGCTGGGCGCCGCGGGCGAGCAGCTCGCCTCCGGCGGTGCCCAGTTCAACCCGGCGGCCCTGCACGAGCTGCCCTCGGGAGTACGGATCGGCTTCCTGGAGTCGCTGGCCGACTCCATCTCCGGCGTCTTCTGGTGGGCGATCCTGTTCGCCGTCCTGGTTCCGCTGCTGGCGGCCTTCATCAAGGAGATCCCGTTGCGCGGCGGCCCCGAGAGCGCCCAGGAGGCCGAGGCCCAGGTGCCGGTGCTCGACTGATCAACCGATCCCAAGTTCCGACCCAGCGATTCCCAACCGGCCCCCGCCACGATGAGGGGCATGAAGACGACCATCCCCGCCGCCGGGTACCTCACCCGGCGGCCTTCCGCCGCCGACGCCCCCGAGATCCACGAGCTGATCTCGCTCTGCGACACCCAGGTGATCGGCAAGGCCGACATGACCCTCGACGACGTCGCCGACCAGCTGAACGACTCGTCCTTCGACACCGAGTCCGACGGCTGGCTCGTCCACGACGAGAGCGGGCGCCTGGTGGCCTGGGCCTGGGCCTGCCGCAAGGGCGTCAGTGACAACGTCGACGTCGACGTGGTCGTGCACCCCGGCGCGCCGGAGCTGACCGGCCCGCTCTGGGACACCGTGACCGAGCGGGCCGGGCAGATCGCCGCCGAGCTGGGCCACGACCGGGCCGTGGTGGACATCGGTCTCTACCGCGAGGACAGCGGCAAGCGCGCCGTCGCCGCCGCCCGTGGTTTCAGCGCCGCCACCAGTTTCATCCGGCTCCGCGCCGACCACACCGGGCCGGTCGGCCGCCCCGGCCCGCCGGCCGGGGTGACCGTGCACGACGGGCTCACCGAGGAGGTGCGCCGCCAGGGCCACGCCGTGGAGCAGGCCGGCTTCGCCGACCACTTCGGGTTCGCCCCGAAGGACTACGACGAGTGGCACGACGAGCTGAACTCCTCGGTCAACACCGACTGGTCGCAACTGGCGGTCGCCCGCCTCGACGGTGAGCCCGTGGCGATGCTGCTGGGGACCAACGCCTTCCTCGGGGACGAGAACTGCGGCTACGTGCGCAGGCTGGCGGTGCTCCCCGCCTTCAGGGGCCGCGGCCTGGGCCGCTTCATGCTGCGCGGGGCTTTCGCCGACGACGCCCGTCGCGGACGGGTCGGCACCTACCTGCACGTCGACGCCAACAACAGCACGCCCGCCCTCGACCTCTACCTCTCGGTGGGCATGCGCCAGGTGCTGGCCATCGACGTCTGGCGGCGCACGATCTGACCCGTGCCGTACGGCGCCGCACGGTCCCCGCGCGGCGCTATCGGGCGGGGAAGGCGCTCTCAGCGGCGGCGGAGCAGCGGCAGCGCGCACGCCCCGGTGAGCAGGGCCGTCACGGCCAGGGCCACGCCGGTGCCCGTCGCCGACCCTCCGCTCAGGTAGAGCGTGCCGAACGTGGCCACCCCCACGACCTGGCCGAGCTGGGTCACCATGACGAACAACCCGCTGACGTCGGGTGCGTCCTCGGGAGCGGCGTGGGCCAGCCCCACCGCGAGCACCGGGCTGAACGCCCCACCAAGGCCGAGCCCGGTCACCGCGAACGCCACCGCCAGGAGCGGCCGGCCGTGTCCCCCGCCGCTCAGTGCCAGCGATATGAGCAGGTAGCCGAGCCCGGCCACGGCGAAGGCGGTGACGATCATACGGCGATGCAGGCGTTCGGGGACGCGGCGCCAGTTGAGGCTGGCGACGGCGAAACCCACCGCGGCGGGCACGAACGCCAGGCCCGCGGCCAGCGGGCCGTCCCCCAGCGGACCCTGCAGATGCAGGGCAGAAGTGAACAGGAATCCGCCGTAGGTCGCCATCGACCCGAAGATCGCCAGCGCCGACGTGACCACTCCCGGGGCCCGCAGCACCCGCGCGGGTACCAGCGGTGCGGTGGCTCTCCGCTCGACCAGCACGAAGATACCCGCCAGCGCCACGCTCGCCGCCATGGCGACCCATCCCCACAGCGGCCAGTCCTGCTCGTGTCCCAGCACCAGCGGCACCACCAGGAGAGTGACCGCCAATGAGAGCATGACCAGGCCGGGCAGATCCAGAGCGCGGGGGCGTGACGGGCCGTCGGCGGGCAGCAGTCGCGCGCCCAGCACGAGCAGGCCGAGCCCGACCGGCACGTTCACCAGGAACACCGGCCTCCATGCGGTGCCGAACAGGTCGGCGGAGACCAGCACACCGCCCAGCACCTGACCGACCACGGCGGCCCCCGAGATCACCGTGGCGTACAGGCTGAGCGCGCGAGCCCTGGAGGCCCCCTCGAAGTTCGTCTGGATCATGCTCAGCACCTGGGGCACCATCAGGGCGGCCCCCGCCCCCTGGAGGAACCGGAAGGCGATCAGCTGCCCGGCCGAGACGGCCAGCCCGCAGGCGAGGGACGCGGCGGTGAAGCCCGCCAGGCCGTACAGGAACAGGCGACGCCCGCCGTGACGGCCGCCCAGCCGGGCACCGGTGATCAGCAACATGGCATAGGCGATGGTGTAACCGGAAATGATCATTTGGAGGCTCGAACCCGACGCGCCGAGGTCGGCACGGATCACGGGGGAGGCGACGTTGACGATGGAGACGTCCAGAATCGCCATGAACTGCCCGGTCAGGATCACCGTCAGCAGCCATGGGGGAGGAGTACGGACGGCCGGAGCCGGAGCCGATGTCACGGTCATGAGCAAGACTGTGGGACTTGGCGGATACGGGTAACGAGAGCCTGCCGATCCTGGTATCGGCAGCACCTGGCAGCCGGGTCGTCCATCGGCCAGCATGAAGGGATGACCATGACCACTCCGGGCACCCGCCGCGCCGAGCTGGGGGCGTTCTTGCGCAGCCGCCGGGAACGCATCACCCCCGAGACCGCGGGCCTGCCTCCCGGAGTGCGCCGCCGCACCCCGGGTCTGCGCCGCGAGGAGGTCGCCCTGCTCGCCGGGGTCGGCGTCACCTGGTACACCTGGCTGGAGCAGGGGCGGCCGATCAACGCCAGCGTGCAGGTGCTCGACGCGATCTCCCGCACCCTCGGGCTGGACCAGGCCGAGCGCGAGCACCTCTATCGGCTCGCCGACGTGCCGGCCGTGCCCGAGCCCGACACCTGCGGCGAGCTTGAGCCCGATACCCAGGTGATCCTCGACCGACTCGATCCGCTCCCCGCCGTCGTCTACAACGGCCGCTACGACCTGCTGGCCTGGAACGAGGCCTACAGCTGCTTCTTCCCCGACGTCGTCACTCAGCCGGTCGCCACCCGCAACGCGCTCTGGCAGCTCTTCGTCGTGCGGGAGTGCTGCTGCCCGATCGTCAACCGGTCCGAGGAACTGGCCCAGATGGTCGCCACCCTGCGCGCCGGGTTCGGGCGGCATCTGGGGGAGCCCGCCTGGACCGAGTTCGTCCACGCCCTGTCGGCCGCCAGTCCCGAGTTCGCGACGATGTGGGCCACCCACGACGTGGCCAGGCCGGGAAACCGCATGAAGATCTTCCGTCACTCCGCGGTCGGGCAGATCCGCACCACCTCGACCAGCATGGCGCTTTCCTCGCCGCAGGAGGCGAGGATGGTCGTTTATACGCCCATGGAGGAGGAGAGCCGCGAGCGCGTCGCCTGGATCAGGGCGCACCCCGAGGCTCCGGCGGTCGCCCACCCCCACCGGCACCCCGTTTCCCCGCGGAGGCTGTGAACGCGCGGCCGAGCCGGCGGGAGGTCAGTCGTCAGGAGTCACCCGGTGCTTGGAGAGGTGGGCCAGCACCGCCTGGTTGGCCTCCCAGCCGTCGGGGAACTTCACCGGCACGCCGAGCTGGACCGGCTCGGCCGACGGGTGGGCGTCCAGCAGTTCGGGGATGCCCGCCCTGGCCACCACGACGCAGGCGTGGCGGTGCCGGGAGGCGAGCACGCACAGCCGCCCCGACTCCAGGTGGAACGCGGTGGCGTCGCGGCGCCCGGAGAGGGGATGGAGCACGATCGTCACGTCGTACTCCCGGCCCTGCAGGCGGTTGGCGGTGTCCACGGTGATCTCCGGCGGTACCCCGGCGGCCCTGATCGCGGCCACCTGGTCGCGGTGCGCGGCGCCGATGGCGATCCGGTCGGCCGTGACGGGATGGCTGCCGCGCTCGGAGTGCGCGACCGGACTCCGCTGGAGCAGCCGCGTCGCCAGGCTCGCGGTCGCCAGCACGGCCTCCGCGTCGGTGCGCACCGTGTGGCGGCTGGGCAGCTCGTACAGTGCCCAGCCAGACCCGGCCGCCTCCTCCAGCGCCAGGTCGAAGGGGGTGCGCATGCCGTTCACCGTGAACTCCAGCGACCGGTCGGCGGGGCCCGTCCCCGCGCGGAACCCGGTGAAGGGATAGAACGCCTCGGAGACCACGGGCGCGGCCGAGGCGGGCAGCCGCCAGGAGACCGGCAGCCGGTGCACCGGCAGGTCGGGGTTGTGTCGCAGCAGCACCGAGACCGCGCTCTGCACCGGGTCCCACGACAGGCCCGCCCAGCGGTCGCCGTCCACGATCGAGAACGGGTCGAGCTGGCCGGGGTCGCCCACGAACAACGACCGTTCGAACAGCGAGGCGATGCGCAGCAGCTTGTCCGAACGCATCTGGTAGGCCTCGTCGACGATGGCCCAGGGCCAGGTACGGTCGCCGATCCATGCCCACTTGTCCGCGGTGGCGATCACCACGGCCGGGTCCCCCAGGTCGGGCAGCTTGCCCGCGACCGAGACGTTGGGCAGGGCGAGGATGCGGCCGGGCGTGATGTAGCCGCTCGCCGAGAGCCGGCCGACCCCCAGGTCGGGATGCTCGGCCGCGAGCCGTTCCACCAGGTCGTCCACCTGCTCGTTGGTCTGCGCGACGATCATCAGCGGCTCGCCGGTCTCGGCGATGTGCCCCGCGGCCTTGACCACCAGCGTGGACTTGCCCGCGCCCGGAGGCGAGTCCACGACCACGCCGCGGTGACGGGGCAGGTCGGCCAGGACGGCGTCCACCACGGCCGCCGCCTCCTGCTGCGGCGTCATGCCACGCCTCCGCCACTGCCCGCCAGGTCCGTGCCGAGGCCGGTCACCCGGGCGCCGTGGCCCGCCGCTCCGGCACCGGCGGCCCGGTCTTCCGGTGCCGCCGCCGAGCGGGGAGCACGCACGGCCGAAAGGGACATCGGCCGGCCGTGCGGGGTCCGGTGAACGCTCAAAGCCATTCCTCCTGCGCGTCGTCGTCGCCGGGCTCGTACTCCTCCGGCGGCCCGCCGTGGGTCCACGGCGTCTGCTCGGGGTCCGGCAGCGCCGCCGACGACTGGAAGTCATCCATCAGTGAGGTGTACGAGACCCGCTCGCCCGGTTCGGGCACCGAACCCGGAGCCGGGGTCCTGCCCCGCCCCATCCCTTTGGTGATCTTAAGGGTGATCTCCCCGTCGACGGCCTCGACGATCTCGGCCGCGTGGCCGCGCCGGTCGGGGCTGCCGACGGTGGTGCCGGGCGTGAGCCGCACCGGGTCGCCGGTCCTCACCGTGATCAGGGGCCGGAGCTTGCGCGAGCGGCCCTCGCCCTCGCTGTGCTCGGGATCGGCGGCGATCACCGTCCCGGCGAAGGCCTCGCCGGTCAGCCGGTACTCGGCCATGAGCAGCGGGTCGTCGTGGGCCCGCTGCACGTCGTAGCTCGCCCGTGCCCGCTCCAGCCCCGCCAGCCTCGCGGCGGCGCTCACCGCCCCGTCCCTGCGGGCCTGCGGTGGGCTTCCCTCGGCGATCCGCTCGACGAACCGGGTGAACGACCCGCGGTCGATCTCCCAGCGGTCCTTCACCCGGGAGCCCTCCGGCAGCGACCGCAGCAGGTCGACGGTCCGCCACATCAGCCGCCAGGTGGGGTCGAGCTGGGTGCGCAGCGCCTGGCTGACCCGGTCGACGGCACGGTCGGTCGGCGCCTCCTCGTAGGCGCGGATCGCGGGAGCGAGCACCTCGTTGTCGAAGCCCGGGTCGGTGGTGGGGCCCGCTGGCGGCCAGAGCAGCGGGTCCTCGGCCTCCTCGGCCGCCCGGTGACCGGACATTCCCGGCGGCGGGTCGATCCATCCCAGCAGCGCCGCCAGATTCGCGTCCTCCAGGCTGCTCTGCCCGGTCGCCCAGTGCAGGCTCAGTGCCTCGGTCGCCGCGAGCAGCACCGAGGAGCCCGGCTGCTGGGACCGGTCGGCGAAGTAGGTCAGCCACCGGCCGAGCAGCGGTACCGACGGGTGCACCGGATAGGGTCCCTCGGCCCTGCGGAACCGGGTGGAACGGCCGAGTAGCCCGGTGAACGCGGCGGCGGACCGGTTCGGCACGAGGATCTGCGGCGCGTCCAGGCACCGCTCGTACGGCTCGCCACCCCTGCGCTCGACCGTCTCGGTGCTTTTCTCGAACCCCTCGATATAGGGCAGCAGCACCTCGGCCAGCCCGGCGGCGAAGGCGAACCGCAGGTCCCGGTTACGTGGCTGGGGCACGACGAGCAGCCGGGGGTGGCCCGGGTCGGTGCCCACCATGGCGGCCAGCGGCGCGGCGGCCTCGCCGGCGAGCTTGAGCGGGATGAGCACCAGCGGCTGGTCGGAGATGTGGCAGTGCCGGACCGTGGTGATCCGCTGTGCGACGCCGTCCCTGACGGCTCGCAGCCGCGCCAGCGCCGTCAGCGCGCTCACCTGTCGTCCGCCCTCGCCGCGGCGGCCCCCGGCCCGGCGGCCTCGACGATCCTCACCGCAGCGACTCCTCGCGCAGCCGGTCCGCCAGCCGGAGCAGGCGGGCGATCTCCTCCTGGCCCTCGGCCACCTCGCGGGTGCCCTCGGCCAGGCCGAGCGCCTCGTGCATGCCGGAGACGCCGCCCAGCTGGTCGCGGATCTGACGCCCGAGCAGGTCGGTGGATCCGCAGGCGCGGGCCTCGTGACGGCAGAACATGCACATGTCGCAGGTGGACAGGCAGTCGGGCGCGTAGCGGGCGGGCACCTGGAGCAGCGCCTGGGTCAGCTCGTCCGCCGAGCGGGTCGGCACCCCGTCCTCGCCGGGGGCCAGATCGAAGGTGAGGTCGTCCGGCAGGCCCTCCAGCAGGTACTCGACCCTGGTCATCCTGGTGAGCTGGCGGCGCAGCACCGACAGTTGCTTGCGCACGTCGACCAGTGCCGCGGTCGGGCGGTTGGCGAAGTTCTCCGGGCAGACGAGCACCACGTCATGGGAGACGCGCTCCGGGTCGTGTCCGAGCTCGGCCATGAGCGTGCGCAACGCCAGGACGTAGACCGCCGCCTGCCGTGCCGCCGCCGCGACCTTGTCAGGCTCGGCCTGGCCGTCGATCATGCCGAACGACTTGATCTCCACGATGTGGAAGCGCCCGCCGATCTGGAAGGCCACCACGTCCGGTTCGAGGTAGGAGGTGTGCCCGGCGATCTCCAGGCTGAACAGCGGGTGGTCGTAGAACACCGCGGTCCCGTCGTCCTCGCGCGCCGCGCGGTCGATCAGCGCCCGGGTGTGCGAGTGGCGCAGGTGCGAGCCGACGCTCTCCACGTCCCGGTAGCCGACCTGGGCGACGGACAGGCCGAGCAGCTCGCGCAGCAGCCGCAGCAGTTCGGCGCAGCCGTTCTCCTTGACCAGCGACTCGAAGACGTTGCCGCGGGTGATCGCGAACTGGGACTGGCCGAACGGGGCGGGGAAACCGACGTGCCGGGCCGTGCGGTCCTTGTCCACGCCCGCGGCGTCCATCACCGCCCGGCGCGCGCAACCGGGGTTGGCGGCCAGCGCCGCGATGGCCCGCGCGTCGTGCGGGCGGGCGGGCATCGTCCCGCGCAGCTCGTCAAGCCTGTTCAGGAAGGCTCTCTCCCGAAGGCTGCTCATGCGCGGGTTCCCCCGTCCAGCCGGGTCTTCAACAGGCCCCCCTCAAGGTGTTCATCGCGGTGACGCCGAACAGGCGCTCGGCGTCCGGTAGTTGCCTCGTCGCCCGCGCCGCCACCTCGGCCCGCTGCGCGGTGTCGGCGGCCCGGTGCACCTCCAGCTCGGCCCGTGCCGCGCGGATCGCGGTCGCGGGATCGGCCGGGGCGAAGCCCTCGACGGCGCCCGGGATGTTCTGCGCCATCCGCGACAGCAGCCGCATCGCCCCGGCCGGCGGCTCGGCCAGCCGCGCCAGGTGCTCGGCGATGCGCATGGTCGAGGTGAGGAAGTCGACGCGCGGGCTCAGCGGTCCCAGCACCCGCGACTCGGCCGGCCAGGTGCTGTCGGCGAGCAGCCCCCGGGCGGGGGAGAGGCGGTCGGTCAGCGCGGCGCACAGGTAGTACGGCCTGGCGTAGGGGTCGCCGCGGAACGAGCGCTCCTCGTCCCGGCGCAGGCTGGTCAGCTGTGAGCCGCGGAGTTCGCGGGAGAAGAACGCGTCGTTCACCGCCACGATGAGCTTGGCCGAGGTCGGTACGCCCAGCATGGCCAGCGCCTGGTGCACCTGCTCCCTGATGGGCAGCAGCGAGGTCTCGGGCTCGCACGCGGGCGCCGGCGCCTCGGAGCTTATCGCCGCGTCCCATGCCTGTTCGGCTCTGCGCAACTCCCCGCGCAGCGACCGGGCGAGCGAGTTCTCCTTCGCCTTGACCGCCCGTCGCACCTCGGCGCGGAGACCGGCTATTCGCCGTTCCAACGCGTCCAGTGAATCACTCACGGCCCGGAGCGTAACAGGAGTTCCACTGGTCTCCCTTCAATTCCAGTGAATTCCAGTATTAAAGAGCGGCCATCGCATCGCGATAATGCGACAAAAAGGGCATTTAATACGTAACTCGCTGCCGGGCCTGGAGAACCTGACAGATGTCGAGCGCCCCGTTACCCGAGACATCCGGACCGTGACGGGCCACCGGCACGAGACCGGCGGCGGCCGTTACGCCGCCGCGGTGTCCGCGCCGGGAGGTTTCGGGGTCCCCGGACCGGTGAGCCGCGAACCGGCGGACCCGACCGGCAGGCCGGGTGCTGGAATTCCCCGCTTCCAAGCCTTGGGCGGACATCGATCCGGAAGCCCTTTCCAAGGTCGCATCCCCGAGCCGGGAGGGTCCAGTCGCTCCAGCGTGCGGGAGGCGATCAAAACCCTCAGCGCGCTCGACATCGTCGAGGTGCGGCACGGGCACGGCACCTACGTCGGGCGGCTGTCCTTCGCCGCACTTGTCGAGAGTCTGACCTTTCGGGGGCTGCTCAGCCGGTCCGACGACTTCCGGGTGCTCTCCGAGCTGGGCGAGGTCCGCCAGACGATAGAGCAGGGGCTGGCCGGCTCGATCGTCGCCGCCTTCGACGATACCCACACGCCGAACTGCTCGGCCTCGCCACCCAGATGGACGAACGCGCGGCCCGCGGCGAGGCCTTCATAGAGCAGGATCGCGAGTTCCACCTGCTGCTCATGGAACCGCTGGGCAACGAGCTGGTCACCCAGCTCACCGCCGCGTTCTGGGACGTCCACGCCATCGTGGCGCACACCCTGGACGCGACTCCCGAGTCGGTGCGGGAGACCGTCGAGGCGCACCATGCGATCGTCACGGCCGCCGCCGCCGGTGACGTCGCCGCGTTCACGCGGGCCATCGCGGCCCATTACGCCCCGATCCAGCGGAGGCTTCAGGAGGAACCGGGGCGCCAGGAACCCGCGGCTGACGCCTGAGGGTTCCTGGCGCTTCCGATCACCCCTGAACGCCGGCCGGTGGCGCGAGCCAGGCGGGTAGCGGGCGGGTGTGCAGCACGTCCAGCCGCGAGACGGCCCGGGTCGGCACGACGTAGAGCCGGTTGAGTCCTCGGGGCTCGGTTTCGGCGATCTCGGCGGGCTCGGCCACCACCACGTGGTGGTACTCCAGCCCCTTGGCCATTGTCGCGGGGACGGCGGTGACGCGGGCCGCGGGGGCGATGTCGTCGAGTGTGGCGACCTCGACGCCTTCGGCCCTCAGCGCCGTCACCGGCTCGCCGAGGGCCGCGTCGGTGGCGATCACCGCGACCGAGCCCTCATGGCCGAGCGCCTCGCGCACCGCGCGGACCGCGGAGCCGGCGAGGTCGGGTGTCCGGAGGACCTCGAGGCGGTCGTCCGTACGGAACGAGCGAGTCCTGGGCACGTCCACAGCCGGCTCCTCCAGCAGGCGGTCGGAGATCGCGACGACGGCGGCGGGCACCCGGAAACCCGTGGTCAGGGCGGTCGGCTCCGCAGCGAGGTGTGCGCGGACTTCGAGGTCAAACTTCGTGAGTTCAGCTGAACACCGCTCCGGCCGTACGGCGCACGCGGCCTCTTCGCCGTGCACCCGAGCCCGCGTCGCGGTGGACCAGGGCCGCGGCCCGTCCGCGTGGACCCCTGCCGCGCCGGGGGCCGGGCGGGCCGCGACCCGGTTCCGTCATTGACAGGCGTCTCCACGTGTTCCTACCTTGGAAACAGTGTTTCCTCTAGGGAATCGGATGGTAGTGCCGTGGAATACCCCCTCTCTTTGGCGCTTGTGGACTTCTTGCCGGTTCTCGCTATGGCGACCGGTATCACCCTGCTCGTTCCCGGGGTTGGTGCCGTCGCCGGACCGAAAGTGATGCGTGTCGCACTGGCCGGAGGGCTGTCCATCGTGACCGGCGGCGCCCTCAAGGCCACTTGGAAGACCATCGTGGCCCTGGGCGGCCCTGACATCGTCTGGATGGCCAAGGCGCAGTTCTTCCTGCTCGGGCCGGGCTTCACCATCCTCGCCTGGGCGCTGCTGAGCGTCCGTCCCGGTGATGCGGGCAGGAGGATCGCTCCGCTGTGGGCGTTCGTGGCCTTCGCTCTGATCGGAGTCGTCGCCGCGGCCGGAGTCGGAGCGACTTGGCCGCTGCTCGTCGTGACCACGGCATCGTCGACGCTCCTCGCCGTGCGGCTGATCCTGCTGGCCCAGAAGTCGGGTGACACCGTGGCGATGGCCCTGCTGGGGTTCAACATCCTCGGTAGCTACAGCATGGGAATGCTCGCCGGGCAGCCGGAGCAGACCATCGCCCTGCAGTGGTTTGAGGAGTCGCTCAACACCTGCGTCTGGACGGCCTTCGCGGTGGCGGTGTGGTGGCTGACCCGGGCCGGGCGAGCACTCGCTCATGTCCGGACGGCTCCCGTGTCATAGCTGGAGCGCGCCTGCAGCACGACCAGGCCACTGATCGTCGCGGGCACCAGCAGGGCGGTGAAGGCGTAGAGCAGTGAGCCGAACAGGTCGGACACCGCGCCCACCAGGAGAGGCCCGAGCGCTCCGCTGAGGGCGAGGGTGAACTGGAGGAGGGCGAAGCCGACACCGCGCCGCTCCGCCGGCAGCAGATCGGCCAGGCCCGCGGTCAGGTTGGCGATCGCCACGCAGAAGAAGGCATTGGTGATCAGGAACATCACGATGCGTACCCCGAGGACCGGCACGCCCACCGCGGCCCCGAGGAACAGTGCGCCGGCGAGCAGGCTGCCACCGCTCAGCGTGACACGCCAGGCCCGCCGGCGGTCCTGCCACCTGTCACCGTATCGGCTGCCGAGCAGGGTGCCCGCGATGATGCCCACCAGGCCGGCGCCTCCGGCGATGCCCGCCGCCGGTCCGGCCTCCAGGCCGTTGAAGCGCTGCAGGAAGGTGGGCAGCCACCACATGATTCCGCCGATGCCGAAGAAGAGCAGCCCGAGACCGGTGAAGACGAGGCGTACCGCCCGGATCGCGATCACCTCTCGCATCTGCGGGATCACCTCGCGAAGACGCGGCTTCTCCGCGGCCGTCGCCGTCGCGTCGTCCGCTGTCGTCTCGTCCTTCGTCGCGGCGGCATCCGGCCCCGGAACGCCGGCGGCTTTCTGGGCCTCGCCGACACGGTCGCCGATCCCGCGGATCGGCTCGCGTAGCGTCAGGCAGAGGAGGGCCACCAGCAGGCCGGGAACGAACACGAAGAAGAACGCGCTACGCCAGCCGTACGCCTGCCCGACGGCACCGCCCACGGCCACGCCGATGGGGGTGCCGGCGAAGTAGGCCATGCGCTCGAATCCGAAGGCCCGGGCACGCGAGCCCGGCGGATAGTAGTCGGCCAGCAGGCTGGCCGCCGGTGGGCTGTAGAGCTGGCTGGCACCGCCGAGCAGGACGCGCATGCCGAAGAAGAGGGCGAACGTCGGGGCGAGCCCGGAGCCCAGGGTGAGCAGGGCCCACGACCCCACGATGGCCGCCATGAGGCCGGTGCGCCGTCCGGTGTCCGCGAGATAGCCGGCCGGCAGGAGCAGGATGGCACTGGCCACCAGTGAGGCTGTCGAGATCGCGCCTCCCCAGGTGTCACTGAATCCGAACTCCGCCTGGATCAGTGGCAACGCACCCGCGACCAGGTAGAACTCGACCTTGTCGACGAGCGAGACCAGCGCGATGACGGCGGCCGCCCACCAGCCGAAGGGGGCCGCGCGGTCCAACCGGACTTGGGCCGGCGGGCGGCCCGCATAGACGGCCATCTCGATTTCGGGGGGCCGGGAAACCGTGTGGTCCATGCGTGACCTCCGTACTTGCTCAAACCTATTGACTGAGCATCTGTTCAGATGACTTGATAGTGAAACATCGTCCCCATGAGGGAAACGAGATTCGGGGGCCCGCAGCCGCCCGGGCCTGTTGGCCGAGCGCCTGTTCGGGTGACTTCATAGTGAAACATCGTTCCCTTAGGGGAAACAAGGGTCGGAGGGTGCATAGATGGATGCGCTGTCGGCGGAGCAGGGTGCCTCGCCCGCGCCGCCGAAACCGGAGTCGCTGATGGGCGCGATCCGGGGTCG
Source organism: Streptosporangium sp. NPDC049248 (assembly GCF_040678965.1). Lineage (NCBI taxonomy): Bacteria > Bacillati > Actinomycetota > Actinomycetes > Streptosporangiales > Streptosporangiaceae > Streptosporangium > Streptosporangium sp. NPDC049248. Next base: position 9,748 of record NZ_JBFAQY010000032.1, on the reverse strand, counting down.
TGTGCTGTGGTCCGTACTGGGTACCTGGTCGCAGGCGCTCGCCACCACGGCGCTTCTCCTGCTCGTGGGCGCGGCGATCGGAGAGATCGCGGCAGGACGAACGCCGAGTAGCGGGCTGATCATCGGTCTGGTGGCGGCCGCCGCGCTGCGGGCCCTGTTCGCGGCACTGATCCCGGCCGTCACCATCCGAGCCGGCGGTTTCCTGGAGGTGAGTCTGCGAGCGCGGATCTACCGCCACCTGCTCCGGCTGGGCGCGCCCCTGCGCTCACGCGAGCAGAGCGGTCAGCTGGTCTCCACCGCCACCGAGGCGGTCGAACTGGTCGCCACCTACTACGCGACCTTCCTCGGCCCGATCCTGGCCTCGATGACGGTTCCGGTTCTGGTCCTCGCCGCGATCGCGCTGTTCGTCGACCCGTGGGCGGCGCTCGTCATCGCCATCGCGGTACCGGCGATCCCGCTCACCGTCGGGATCTTCGAACGGAGCTTCGCCAAGGTCAGCGCGGGCTACCGGGACACCGCCAACCGGCTGGCAGCCCGATTCCTGGACGCGCTGCAGGGGTTGTCGACGCTCAAGCTCTTCAACCAGGGCACCGCGCACGGCAGGACCCTGGCAAGCGCATCGGAGGATCTCCGCCGGGCGATCATGCGGCTGCTGGCCGGGAACCAGGTCATCCTGTTCGTGGTCGACACGGTGTTCTCCCTGGGGATGATCACTGCGGCCACGGTTCTGGCGATGGTACGGCTGGACGAGGGCGCGATCGGCATCGGCGAGGCGGTCGCGCTGGTCCTGCTCGCCACCCAGCTCGTCGAGCCGCTGGACAAGGTCGGCCAGTTCTTCTACATCGGGATGGGCGGCAGCGCCGCGGCCAAGGAGATCAAACGACTCCTGGCCGAGCGGCCGTCGGTACCCGATCCCGCGACGCCGGCGCCCGACGGCGCCCCCGCGGAGGTCGAGTTCCACGGCGTGAGCTTCGCCTACGACCCGGGGTCCCCGGTGCTCCGCGACGTGAGTTTCAGGATCGCGCCGGGAGAGAAACTCGCCCTGGTCGGTCCGTCCGGGTCCGGAAAGTCCACCGCCGCGGCTCTGCTCCAGCGCAACATCGCCGCGGGCGAGGGCGTCGTCAGCATCGGCGGCCACAACGTCACCGAGGTACCCGGCGACTGGGTGCGCGAGCAGATCACCGTCGTCGCCCAGACCACCTACCTGTTCACCGGCACGCTGCGGGACAACCTCAGGGTCGCCGCCCCCGGCGCCGACGACGACCGGCTGTGGCAGGCGTTGCGCACCGCCAACCTCGACGAGTTCGTCCGCGGCCTGCCGGAGGGCCTGGACACTCCGACCGGCGAGCGCGGCCTGATGCTGTCGGGCGGGCAGGCACAGCGGGTCGCGATCGCGCGAGCCGTACTCAAGGACGCGCCCATCCTGATCCTGGACGAGCCCACCTCGAACGTCGACCTGGAGTCCGAAGCGGCGATCCTCTCCGCACTGGACCGGCTCGCCGTCGGACGCACGGTTCTCGTGATCGCGCACCGCCTGGCCACCGTACGAGACGCCGACCACATCGTGGTCCTGGAAGACGGCCGTGTCACCGAGCACGGCACCCACGACGAACTGCTGTCGGGCACCGGGCACTACGCCCGCGCCATGCGACGCACAGAGGCGGAGACCGGATCATGACCACCGAGGAGATGACCCGCGCCCGGATCAGCCGGCGCCTGCTCGACTTCGGCCGCCCGCTCTGGCCCCCGCTCACCACCTCGGTGACCTTCCGGGTGCTTCAGATGTGCCTCAACATCGCCCTGTACGGCATCGGATCCTGGGGCGTCACCCGCGTCGCCTCCGGAGACGCCGGGGTGATCACATCCGTGGCCGTCACGATGGTCGTCATCGCGTTCGCCAAGGGCCTGTTCCGCTACATCGAGCAGTACTTCGGGCACTTCGTCGCGTTCAAGCTGCTGGCCATGCTGCGCGACGACTTCTACACGCGGATCGAGCCGCAGGCCCCCGCGGGAATCGAGGGGCGCCGCACCGGTGACCTGCTCGCCCGCGTCATGAAGGACATCGACCGTATCGAGGTGTTCTACGCCCACACCATCGCTCCGTCACTGGCCGCGGCGATCGTCCCGCTCGTCTCGCTGTCGGTGCTGGGCGCGGCCTTCAGTCCCGTCGTCGCCCTGGTGCTGGCGCCGTTCCTGGTCGCCGTGGGTGTCGTCGTTCCCTGGATGAGTCACCGGGCGGCCGCCACGGCGGCCACCGACCTGCGGCAGGCCCGCGGCGATGTCTCCCAGCACATGACCGACGGTGTGCAGGGCGTTCGCGAGGTGCTGGCCTTCGGATACGGCACCCGCCGCCTCGACGAGCTCGGCGAGCTCGGTTCGGCGGGGGCGGGCGCCGTCGGGCGGCTGGGTGCGATGATCTCGGTACGGCGCGGGCTGAACGAGCTGCTGGTGGCCGCCGGCGTCATCGCGGTCCTGTTCGCCGGAGCCGCACAGGGACTCTCCTGGCAGGACGTCGCGATCGTGGTCGCGATCAGCCTGGCGACCTTCGGGCCGGTTCTCGGCGTCGAGGAGTTCATCGCCGACCTGGAGCAGGCGTTCGCCGGCGCCCGGCGCATCTGGGAGGTCACCGACCGGCCCCCGGCGGTCGCCGACCCGCCCGCCCCCGTCGCCGCGCCGGCCGAGCCGTCGATCGGCTTCGAGGGCGTCACATTCGGCTACCCGGCCGCCGTGCCCGGCCTGACCCCTCCCGCGGTCAGCGACGTCTCGTTCACCGTCCCGGCCGGCAAACGGTACGCGGTCGTGGGCACCTCGGGTTCCGGCAAGTCCACGCTGATCTCGCTGCTGCTGCGGTTCTGGGATCCGGCCTCGGGATCGATCCGCGTCGGGGACGTCCCGATCGACCGCCTGAGCCTGGAGGAGCTGCGCGACCTCGTCGCCGTCGTCGGCCAGCGCACGTATCTGTTCAACGACACGGTCGCCGCGAACCTGCGCATCGCCCGCCCCGAGGCCACCCAGCAGGAACTGGAGGCGGCCTGCCGCAGGGCGGCGCTGCACGACACGATCCTGGCGATGCCCGAGGGCTACGAGAGCGTCGTCGGAGAGATGGGCGAACGCCTGTCCGGTGGCCAGCGGCAGCGGTTGTCGATCGCCCGGGCGCTGCTGAAGGACGCCCCGATCCTCGTCCTGGACGAGGCGACCTCCGAACTCGACGTGCACACCGAGGCCGAGATCCAGCGGCAGATCGACGACCTCGCCGAGGGACGGACCCTCCTGGTCGTCGCGCACCGCCTCTCCACGGTGACCGACGCCGACCGGATCCTGGTCATGGACCGCGGCAGGCTCGTGGAGCAGGGGACCCACCGAGAGCTGCTCGCGGAAGGGGGCGCCTACGCGCGCCTGTACGCCCGCCAGGTCGACGACCTCGACCAGCCGACGGCCCCCACCGCGGGCCGGGCGTCCACCTGAGGCGTGGCCGCGGGGAAGCTGCATTCTTCCCCAGAAAGGGTTTCCATGCTACGCCGGAATCCCCGCCGGCCGCGGCGGCTGTTCACCGTCGTCTGCCACCGCGTGCGCCTCGCACTGGCGGAACTGCTCAAGGAGCGCTTCGACATCGACCACACCACCCTCCAGGTGGACCCCGGTGGCCCGGAGGCCGACCCGGCGCAGGTCGTACCGCGTCAGCACTGCCCGGACCCGCACGGTCCCCGGCACCGCGGCGGCCACAGCTGAGCGGTCGGCCGGGGGAGGGGCGGCGGAGCCTTCCGCCGCCCGCCGAGGATGTCAGCTCCCGATCTCCGTGCGGTCGCCCGACCACAGGGTGTGGAAGGAGCCCTCGCGGTCCACCCGCTGGTAGGTGTGCGCACCGAAGAAGTCACGCTGGCCCTGGATCAGGGCCGCAGGCAGGCGCTCGGCCCGCAGCCCGTCGTAGTAGGCCAGCGCGGTGGAGAAACCCGGTGCCGGGATGCCCAGTTCGGCGGCCTTCGCCACCACCCGCCGCCACGAGTCCTGCGCCAGGGTCAGCGCCTCGGCGAAATAGGGGGCGGCGAGCAGGGTGACCGGCTTGTCCGGCGCCGCGTACGCCTCGCGGATGCGGTCCAGGAAGACGGCGCGGATGATGCAGCCGCCCCGCCAGATCGTGGCCAGCACGCCGGGGTCGACGTTCCAGCCGTACTCGGCGCTACCCGCCCTGATCATGTCGAATCCCTGGGAGTAGGCGACGATCTTCGACGCGTACAGCGCCCGCCGCACATCCTCGGCGAAGTCCTCGCCGACGGCGCCGGCCGGTACGCCCGAAGGACCCGGCAGGCCGCGCGCGGCCGCGCGCAGGTCGGCGTGGCCGGACAGGGAGCGGGCGAACACCGCCTCGGCGATGCCGCTCACCGGAACCCCCAGGTCCAGGGCGATCTGCACGGTCCACCGGCCGGTGCCCTTCTGCTCCGCCCGGTCGGCGATCACGTCGACGAGCGGCCTGCCGGTGGCCGCGTCGACCTGGCGGAGCACCTCGGCGGTGATCTCGATCAGGTACGAGGACAGCTCGCCCGAGTTCCACTCCGCGAAGATGTCCGCGAGCTCCGCCGGGGTCCGGCCGAGCCCCTGCCTGAGCAGGTCGTACGCCTCGGCGATGAGCTGCATGTCGGCGTACTCGATGCCGTTGTGCACCATCTTCACGAAGTGCCCGGCACCGTCGGGACCGATGTGCGCGCAGCAGGGCACGCCGTCGACCTTCGCCGCGATGTCCTCCAGCAGCGGGCCCAGCGCCTCGTACGACTCCTTCGAGCCGCCGGGCATGATGCTCGGCCCGAGCAGCGCGCCCTCCTCCCCGCCGGAGACCCCCGCGCCGACGAAGTGCAGGCCGCGCTCGCGCAGCGCGGCCTCGCGCCTGCGCGTGTCGAGGAAGTGCGCGTTCCCGCCGTCCACCAGCATGTCGCCCGGCTCCAGCAGGGGAGCGAACTCCTCGATCACCGCGTCGGTCGCCGCCCCGGCCTTGACCATGATCAGGATGCGCCGGGGGCGCTCCAGCGCCGCGACGAACTCCTCGGGAGTCTCGCAGGGGACGAAGGTCCCCTCGTCCCCGTGCTCCTCGACCAGTGCCTTGGTCCTGTGATGTGACCTGTTGTGCACCGCTACCACATGCCCGTGCCTCACCAGGTTACGGGCGAGGTTCGCCCCCATGACGGCCAGCCCTGTCACACCGATCTGTGCCTGAGTCATCACATACCTCCAACTCGGAGACCTCGGTCCTCACGACCGGGAAAGAAAACACGACAGGATGCCACATAGTGGGTTTCTCGAAAGCATGAGCGAACCCGGTCCGTGCGTCATCACCGCTTATGACGTACGCGGATCGCGAAGCGAGCGTTCACATCTCGCCTCATCCAATCCTTCACCTCAAGAATGCCAGTCCCTACTCGCCCTGACTAAAGGGGCGAAGAGAGTGTCGGCGCCGTGCCGACCGGCGGACCGTCCGCTTCCGAGCGGTTCCGGCCCCGGCTGGGAGCGGGAGCGACGTGACCGGATCCCACCCCGAGGGCTCACCGGCCGAAGCGGATTCCCGGCGTCTCCAGGCCGATGAGGCCGCCCAGGCACCGATAGGTCCGTGCCCCACCCTGGAACTGCTCCTGGGAGGGGGGCAGGACCGTGCCCTGCCACCTGCTCCGCCTATCACTGCGGGTGTCGTGCATGGAGGCGAACATGACCTGCTCCGAGCACACCTTCCGCACCGTCGGATGCTTCTCCAGGGCCGCCAGGTCGTAGGTGAGCGAGTCCTGCGGAAGCGGCGCGATCGCGTACGTCTCCCACACGTGCGTCTCCTCGCAGCCGATCCGCCTGGCCGTGGTGTCGCCCGCGATCGAGACGAGGCCGCCCCAGCACTCGGGCTCCGCCACGCACGCGGCCCCCGCACCGGCGACCGCCGAGGCGGGGCAGGCCGCCGTGACGGTGCGAACCTCCGGAACCTTGGGGGCCGCGGACGCGCCGGGCGCCGAGGCCGTGCCGTCCCCGGCGTTCTCGCCGCCCCGGCCCGACTGCTGCGAGGTGGTCGGGGTCCGGTCGCGATTCTCGATGTACATGAGCCCGGCCCCGGCCAGCAGCAGGATCACGAAGGCTACGGCCACCGCGACGAAGACCCGCGTGTTCGACGAGGCGGGATGCTCCGGCGGTTTGGTACCGCTCACCCCCGGAGAGGTCAGATGCGACCGCACCGGCTCCCTGCCGGGCCCGCCCTGGACCGGCGGCGCGCCGTACGGCGGTGGCGTTGTGGCATACGGCGGAGATGGAGCCGGAGCCGGGGGAGGGGGGACGGGCCGTGGGGCACGGGACGGGAAGGCCGGAACCTCCCCCGTCGAACGCAGTCCCGCGAGGGCGTCGCGCAGCGCGGCCACCGAGGGGGTGCGCCGCGCGGGGTCGGCGGCCATGGCATCCCTGAGCACGGCGGTCAGTTCCGGCGGCACCCCCGGGATCTCGGGGACGGGCAGGCGGTGCAGGGCCATGATGACCGCGATGTTGACCACGCCGCTCTCCGGGAAGCGCGGAGGGCGCCCGGAGAGCAGCGCGTACAGCGTGGCGGCGAGGGAGTAGACGTCGCCCGCGGGGGCGGGTTCGGTCAGCTCGAACGCCTCGGGCGGAGCATAGGCAGGGGTGAGGGACTCCCTGGTCACCGATGCCTCGCTGCCCGACGAGGGCATGGTGGCCAGGCCGAAGTCGGAGAGCACCGCATTGCCGTACCGGTTGATCAGAATGTTGGCAGGCTTGATGTCGCGGTGCAGCACTCCGGCGGCGTGCGCCGCGGACAGCGCGTCGGCGATCTTGATGCCGATGTCGGTGACCTCGACCGGCGGCAGCCGCCCCTCCGCACGCATCCGATCCAGCAGCGACCCGCCAGGGCACAGCTCCAGGACCATGTACGGCCGCCCGTCGGGCAGGACCCCGGCGTCGTAGACATGGGCGACGTGCGGGTGGCCGGAGAGGGCGCCCGCCGAGGTCACCTCGCGCATGAAACGGCGCCGGTCCCGTTCCGAGACCAGCACCCGGTTGTCCACCTTGAGCGCGACCTCACGCTCCACCGCCAGCTGCCTGGCCCGGTAGACGATTCCGAAACCACCCTGGCCGAGCACCCCGGACACCTCGTAGCCCGGTACGGCGACGGCACCCGCTCCGGCCACCTGCCACCTCCTGAAGACGAGCGGCAGATTACCGGAGTTTCACCCGCGAACCACGCGTTATACCGGCAGGCGCCGCTTCTGGTCGCTGGGATGTCCGTCACCGAGCTCCGCCAGAAGCGCGTCCCAGCGGGCCCCGATGGCGTCGAGACCGTAGTCGGCTGCCGTCAGCGCCGCGTTGTCGCCGAGCCTGCCACGCAGCTCCCGATCCTCGATCAGCCGGCAGAGCGCCTCGGCGAGCGCCGCGGGTTTTTTCGGCGGAACGAGCAGCCCGTTGTGCTCGTGCACGATGACCTCCCCGGGGCCGTGCGGGCAGTCGAAGCTCACCACCGGCACGCCCTTGCTCATCGCCTCCAGGATCGTCATGCTGAATCCCTCGTGGCGCGAGCTGACGGCGTAGATCGATGACTTGGCCAGCTCCATGCCGATCTCCGACGAGCTGCCCATGAGCAACATCGTGTCCGACAGCCCGGCCTCCTCGATCCTGGCGCGGAGCTTCCGCTCGGCCTCGGGCCTGCCGCGCCCGTAAAGGCGCAACACCCAGTCGGGGTGCGCCGCGGCGACGGGCTGCCATGCCTTCACCAGCAGGTCGAAGCCCTTGGCGTGCACCATCCTGCCGATGGCGACCACGACTTTCTCGTCCAGCTTCGCGATGTCACCGGACAGCGCGGTCACGGCGTTCGGGATGCGCAGCAGCCGTCCGGGCGGTGTCCTCAGAACCCTGCGGTAGTGCTGCAGGTCCACCTGCGTCAACGTGACGAAGGCGTCCAGCCTGCCGTAGCGCCGCTTGATGAGCCGGACGACCTCGGGGGAGTGCACGTCGAGTGCCACATGCTCCTGGCCGATGGTGATGACGCCCGGTGGCGCGAACAGGGCGGTGATCAGGTTGAATCCCGGCCGGGTGGAGATCAGCACGCCGGTGCGCATGGATCGCAGACAGCGGACCATGCGCAGGTCCGTCAGCAGTGAGACCGCCCGGTAGACGTTCTCCTGCCTCGGGATCAGCATGCTCGGCAGGCGCGACAGCAGCCACCCCACCGGGCCTCGCCGCCGGGTCCTGTCGTCCAGGAACGACACCCGCACGCCCGGCGGGATGGGAAAGAACGGCTCCCTGGCCGTCCGGACCACGCTGACGATCTCCACATCGCGCTCGCGGGCCAGATGACCCGCCAGGTTGAGCACGGTCCTGATGGTGCCGCCCATTCCGTACGCGTGCTGCAGCAGGATCCGGACGGTTCTCGTGTCGGGCGCCGGAGCGCGCCTCGCCCGCCTCGCGTTGAGCGCCCGCAGCACCCCGAACGCCATCCGCCTGACAGCCACCCGTGCTCGCCGCGTCCTCGACATGCTGAGAGCCCCCCGCCCGTCCCGCATTCCCTGTCATTCCCCTTTCCCGGAGCTACTTCCGCTAAAGCGCACACGCCGGACATCTCGCTCACTGCCTGACAGATCGTCGTACGGGCCGCAGCGGTCCCGGACCGCCGGTGAATCGGTCCCGCCCGTCCTTCGCGACGTGAGCTCATGTCCCCTGCCCCACCGGAGCCGCTGTTCGCGTTCACGGCGCTTCCGGCCGGGGCGCCCGGCCTATGCTGTTCCTCTCCGTGTGAGGGGAGCATCGGTGGGCGGACGGGATCCGGATCGGCGTCGAGCGTTGCTCGACGCCGCGGACCGGGTGATCCGGCGTGAGGGACCCGAGGCGTCCATGGCGTCGATCGCCGCAGAGGCGGGGGTCACCAAGCCCATCCTCTACCGGCACTTCGGCGACAAGAGCGGGCTCTACCAGGCCCTGGCGAACCGGCATGTCCGCACCGTGGTCGGCCTGCTGCGCCCGGAGTTCGACCGGGCCAAGGCCGACCTGCGCAGTCGCGCCCGAGCGACGATCGACGCCTATCTGGAGATGATCGCGGCCAACCTGAATCTCTACCGGTTCCTCTTCTACCGGGCCGGCGCGGAGGACAGCCGGACCCACTCCCAGATGACCGCGATCGTGCGCAGCCTCGGTGAGGAACTCGGCACGGTGATCGCCGCCGAGACGGCGGTGCCCGATCCGGTTCGCGCCCAGGTACTGGGTCACGCCTTCGTCGGTATGGTTCAGGCCACCGGTGACTGGTGGCTGGAGCATCCCGAGGTGGACCGCGCCGAAGTCGTCGAGGGGCTGGTCAGCGTCATCGTGGCGACGATGTCGGCCACGCTCTCCCGCTGACGTCGCCTGTCACCGAACCTCTTCGCCGGCGCCACGGCCTCAAGGGTCGTCACCACATAAGCGTGCGATTCATCGGTCTTCCGGGCGGTCGGGTCTCTCTGGGGACGTGGTCGATTTGACGATGCGGGACGAGGTTCGTACAGTTCACCAGACCCGAGGGAGACGGCGGTGGCGCCGGGGCCTCGGGAACCTCTCTAACGATCTTCATCCCAAGGGGATATCTATCTCCAAAGGGGTCTGGTTCGACATGAATCAGATGGTCGAGTACGTTAGAAGGGTTGCTCTGGAAACGGAGTCGCCGAATTCCAGCAAGACCTGCAAGATCAAGTCAATCGATTCAAAACGAGCCGGTTTGACACGAAAAAGCGGGCCTGAAAGAATAACGGCACAA
>NZ_JBFAQY010000031.1:0-124276 GCF_040678965.1 Streptosporangium sp. NPDC049248 | reverse complement strand
CGCACCGGCGCGGCCGGCACCTGGAGCACCGGCGTGCCGCCGGCTTTGGCGCCCTGACCCGTCAACGACACGGTGAACGCCGCCTCGGCGCCCTCAGCGGTGGTGAACGTCAGCGCACCGCCGGCCGGACCCTCACCAGTCGGAGCGAACCTCACCTGGACCGTGCACACCTTCCCCACGGCGAGTTCGACGGGGCAGTCGTTGGCCTGGGTGAACGCCCCACTGACCGCGATCACCCTCAACGGGATCGGCGCGTTGAGCCGGTTGGTCAACGTCACCGTACTCGCGTAGCTGACCTGACCGACCTGCACCGGCTCCGGCCAGACGATCCCGGTGGTACTCAACAGCGGACGAACCGTCGCGGTGGCCGAGGCGGTGTTGTTGGCCGGTTTGGGATCGGTCACCGCCACGCTGTAGCCGTGCGCCGAGGCCTTCAGCTCGGTGCCGCCGGCGGTGCCGGCCGGCACGGTCGCACTCACCTCCACCGTGGCGCTCCAGCCCGGCTCCAACACCTTGACCGTGTTGCGGAACCCGCCCTTGATCGGCGCGCACTGGCCCCGCCAGGTGTCACAGGTCGCCCCGGTGACGCTCTGAGGGATGAACACGTCCAGCCGCACATCGGTGGCCGCGTCGTCGCCCTTGTTGGTCACCGTGGCCGTCCAGGTCACCGTCGAACCCGGCCCCGGCTCACTCGCCGACACCTCTGTGGTGACCGCCAGATCAGCCCGCGCCGTGGTCGGGCTCAGCAGCAGCGCCCGGTCCTGCTGGATGAAGCCGTCGCGGTCCGGCGCGCGGTCACGCAGGAAACCCTTCACCAGGATCTGGCCCGAGATGTTGACGTCCAGCACGTGCCCTATACCCACGCACGGCTGGGTCGTCTTCGCGAAGTCCTCCGGGCACCACGGCCGAGACAGCGCATCGGCCAGTGGGTGTTTGGTGCCGTCCACCCACATCACCGGCGGCTTATACACGTTGAGATATGATCCCGGCTCGGAACCGACGATCAGCTCGTTGTCGTTGACCGCGGTCGCCTCACCCGCCCCCAGATCGGTCGGCTTGCCGTCCTTCCACACATAGGCGCGCTTGGTCGTTGTGTTCTCGTAGCGGCCGCACCGCAGAGTGCCGACCACCAGGCCGGTGTTGTTGAGGTCGGAGGTTTGGCCGGCCGTTCGGGCGCAGCCCTCGACCGTGCCCGCCAGTTTGGTGAGCACCCCATCGGCGTAGACCGCCGGACCCGTGTCCCGGGGAAGACCGTTGCCGTCCCGGCCGCCCAGCTCGTAGCCGCCCGTGACCGCGCCGTGATTGTTGATCCGCGAGTACCGGAACTGGTTCCACTCGTTGTGGTAGCCGCTCCAACCCGGGTCGTAGTCGGCGGGCATCGCAACCGCGGCCCCCCGATCCCACATCACGTACCTGGGCCCAGCCGTCTCCCCGAGCACCTGACCGTTGTCGTTCACCGCAAAAGCGTTGCCCCACAGGTTCGCCGAGCTGTTGCCCGCGTGCAGATCGGTGACCGAACCGTCGTTGCGCCAGATGACGGCGTGCTGGGAGTTGCCGCCGTTCACCGACGCCACAGCAGAGCCGGCCACCTCCCCGGCCTCGTTGATGCCGTATGCGCCGGTCTCGCACTTGGTCTCGCCGTCGGTGCAGGCCAGGCCGCCCAGCTCGGTGATGGTCCCGTCCTGCCAGCGCACCGCGTGCGCCTTGCCGTCCTGGCCGGTCACCGTGGCCGCGACCTGACCGCGATCGTTCAGCGTGTGCACCACGGTTTTCGAGGCGTCCCCGCCGGGCAGCGCGCCGATCTCGGTCACCGTGTAGGTGCCGAACCGCGCCTCCACCGTGTGCGCCTCGTTCATGGTCAGCGTCAGCGGACCCGGGCCTCGCTCCTTGCCGTCGACCGTCCAGCCGATCGGGACACGCCCGGCCTCCGGCGTCGCGATCACCTTCACCGTGCTGCCGGCCCGGTAGACCTCCCGCGCCGGCGATGCCGCCACCGAACCCCCCGGCCCGGCCGACAACGTCAACGCGAACTCACGGGTGTCGATCTGCTCGACCGTGATGTCGGCACCCGTGACCCGCATGCCCTGAGCGGTATCGGCCGTGACCGTGACGATGTAGAAGCCATCGGCCAGCGCCTCGCTGGTGGCGCCGTACACACCGTCACCGGCCTCGCCGGCGCCATCGTCGTTCAGGGTCAGCTCGCGCGCAACGCCGTCGTCACCGGTCACGGTGGCCCGCACCTGCGCCCCGGTAACCGGCCGACCGGCATCGGTCACCGTGGCCGACACCGTCACCCTGCCATCCGCCGACGACTGCTCGGACTTGGCCGTCACGGTCAGCGGGTTGCCCGCGACCCACGCGCTCGCAAGAGCCTCGACCGGCCCGGACCCGGCGTTGGTGATCTCCAGCTTCCACACCCCCGTCTGCGGGTTGTCCACACGCAGTCCCTGGAACGGCTCCTTGGCTGCGTCACTGCCCGGGGCGTAGGAAGCGGCCACAGCACCCGACGGGTCACGCAGCAGCATCCCCACCGTCGACGGCAGCGCCGTCACGGCGCCGAACGCCGCACCCTGCGGCACCTCCACCGGCACGGTCACCGTCGCGCCCGCACCCACCGTCGCCGAAGGAAACGCGAACACCGAATCAGTCACAGCCTCAGCCTCGGCCGCGGTCTCGGCGCTCACACCGGACTTACCCGGCCCACTCGCTTCACCGGCCGGCTGCTTTTCCGGCGCCGATTCAGGCGCGACCGGTGAGGGCCCCTCGTACTCGGGGCTGGTGGAAGAGTCAGCCGAAAGTCGCGGCGCGATGTAGTTGCGGTAATCCGAAGTCTTCTCGGTCATCGCGGTGTGTTCGCTTTTGGTGAGCACAATGTCCCGCAAGTTCCAGCCACTATCGGTTTTCCAGCGGGCACTAAGGGTTTCAACGACTCCGTCACTGCTGTCTTCGAAGTAGTGAACCGGAGCCGGGGAGAGGGAGCACACCAGTTTTCGGCCCACACCGACCAGGTTGGAGATCCGCACACCCCTGAAGTTGCCATGTGAATAGCCGTCCTTTTCTAACATGCGGTTCAACCCCCCCACGAAGGCGCTGGTGTTCTCACGCAACGCCGGCGCCCACCAATTAAGGGCCGTTGAGGCCCTGGCCGCCAAGTCCGCGCATTTAGATCCCGTGTTGGGAGTGCCCATCTGCAGAACGCGATGCACCACGGGCTTGCGGTCCAGCCCGATCGGCATAAAGTGAGACATATAGTATTTGACTATGTTTCCGCCCATGGAATGGGCGACCACCACGACCTTGTCGAAGCCCTTTTCTTCACGCAGGCCCTGAACAAAATGGTGCAGCGCGGAGGAGTTCTCCAGCATGGGTTTGGTTGGCTTTGTCCGGTCATCCGGATCGCCAGTGTTCATGGTGTTGACCCGGTATACCTCCTGCAGCGGGTTTTCGCCCTTCGCGATCGCTTCGAACGCGTCCCATCGATCCGCTGTGCTTCTGAAGCCGTGAACCAGAACCAGAGGCATCGGCTTGACCGTGACCGGCCGCTTCAATTCTTTGTCCACAGTGGCGATATATGTGTTGCCGCTGAAGAGCCGGGCGCTCAAGGAGCGATTCGAGCGCGGCCTGTGATCAAGCCAGGAGTAGCCCTTGGTATCCCAGATAAATGACCGCTCGACCGTCTCGCCGGGTTGGATGGTCAGATTGAACGTCCCACCCGGCAGGGGTTTACCGGTCCCTTCCTCGATCACCTGTAGCGTCCTACGCTGAGGCAGGTCACCGGGGTTGCTGGCCTGGAGGTTGACGCGGATCCTGTTGCCCTCGTATACCCCTCCCTCCGGCACCGGGACCCATGCCGTGGAAGGGGGAAGCTGCGTCAACAAGTCGATCGAGCGGATCTCGGGTTCGGCGAAACCCAGGTCGAGCAGGAAGGCGTGATCGTTCTCGTCGGCGGGGTAGCGGCCGATAACGGCGATCTGGCCGTGGTCGTTGATGCCGGTGGCACGGCTGAGGTTCACGTCCCAGCCCTCCGCCCGCACCAGGGTGCTCAGGTTGATTGCCTCACCCGGCAAATACATAGCGGCTTGTGGCGCGTCATTAGCGTCATACATCACTCCCACGCCGATGCCGGAGTTGTTGATCGCAGCCACCTTGCCGTACACCCTCTCCCCGGAAGGGGTGGTGCCCTGTTCCTGGGGTGTGCCACTCCTATCCCAGATGATGGGGATATCATTGGTGTTCCCCGGGTTGTCCACGTAGCCGGCGACCTGGCCATGGTCATTGACGTCGGTGGCCTGGGTTTTGGCAGTGCCGAACGTCAGACGGTCTCGGCTCATGACGAGGGGCTCGCCGGGCTTGGTCCGGAAGGCGGAAAAACCGATGAGCGGACCAGGGTCTATGTCGGCGAAACCGACGACCGTACCGTCATTGGCCAGCGCGGTAGGCTCCAAGTACTGACCCTTGAACGCTTGGAGCTTCAATACAGAACCGTCGGGATCGTGTACCCCGCCAGGGCCCGCGATTTGACCGCTGTCGTTGATAGCCGTTGCCGGAAAGTTTAGGCGAGTCGCTTTGCCATCTTTGACGAGGAAGCTGCTCGTGTCGTCAGTACCGACAAGCACGGCGCCGTGGTTGTTGATGTCCCTGGGATCGCTCACGTGGAAGTCGCCGCCGAGGCTCGCGTGAAGATCCGTGACGGATTCACGAGCAAACAGCACAGCTTTGGGATTTTTCCCGCTGGGGGAAGCAGGGTTCGGGAGCGTCCCAATGACCTGCCCCCTGTTGTTCAACTTGCGAAGTAGGCCCGAGGAGCTCTGAAGGTCGACCAGGTGGATGAGCTCGACTTCGGGCTCCGCGGCCGCTGGTTTCGCGTCCGGAGACGGTGCCGAGCCGGACGCGGCCAGCGCGGGCAAGGGCATGGCGAGGGAGCCGGCCACCACGGTGGCCAAGCCGGTCACCACGGCGATCAGAGGAGGTGCGATCAGCGGAGCGCAGGCACGACTGAATAACCAGTGCAAGGGAGTGACTCCATGACTATGGCCGTGCCCTCCGGGCACGGCCAGGGAATTTCCGCCGCCGATCGTGCCCGGTCGCACTTGTAGGTCACTCGGCCCGCCCTTGCAGCGAGCATGTAGCAGACCCCGCAGCGCCGCCGTGGTCAATCGAGAGTGCTCGGAGCGCAAGCGGAGCAACCAGGAAACCGCGGATACCAGATTCAGGGCCGGATGGCGCAGCATCGGCCTGCCCAGCCGGCTCGTGACCCTGCCGCGCAGGCATCGCGAGGAACGGGAAGCGGACCGGGCGAACGCCCGGCAGCTTTGGGAAGACGGGGGATGGGTGTTCGCGACCGCGACGGGCGAGCCGCTCAATCCGAACACCGACTACCACCAATGGAAAGTTCTACTCGCGGCGGCAGGGCTCGGAGACGCCCGGCTGCACGACGCCCGGCATGAGGAAGGAGACACGGGTCGGCGCCTTGTATGGCCAGCGGTGTCCTGCCCGCCGCAGACAAATACATCTGTTCTTTCCAGCGCTGGTTACTCGGCCACCTGGCCGGCATTACCAACCCTGAGCACGTCAAGACGATCCGCCTGTTTGCGACCTGGCGGGTCCTTCCCGCCCTTCGGGACCGCGCCGAATGGAGCAACATAACGCCGAGCATTCGCCGCAACGCGGCCGATCAGATCAAGTACGCGACGACATTCCTCACCTGGCTCGACCGGTGCGGTCAACGTAGACGATCGCGTCCATGATGGTGCGCAGGTCGTGTTCGGGTGGGCGGCCGCGACACGGGCACACGGTGGCCTTTCCAGCTCCGGCGTCCGTACAGCCACCGGCCGGCGACGGCGCACCGCCCGCGTCGATCGTCGTCGCGACGCTCTACCACCGTGACCGGCCGTTCGACGACGCGTTCGCGGACTTCTTCGACCGCTCCGTTCGGCCGGTGATGACCGAGGCCGGCGAGCACCCGGCGGTGGTTGCTCTGTGACGGCGGCCACCCGGGCTCCTCACATCGCCTCCGCGCGACGTGCCCCGGCCCTCAGCCCCACCCTCTTGTCAGCTGGTATGAGGTCCGCGGGGAGCCGGACGGTGAACACCGCCCCGGCTCCCGGGCGACCGTCCGCGGTGACGGTCCCGCCGTGGCCGTCCACCACCTCGCGGACGAGGGCGAGACCGAGACCCAGACCCCCGCTGCGGGACCCGCCGACGAACCGGGTGAAGAAACGTTCGGCGTCGCGCGGGTCGAGGCCCACGCCGTCGTCGCGGACGTCGAGCCGGACCGTCTCCGGGCCGCTGGAGAGGACCACCCAGATGTGGCCGCCCACACGGGTGTGGGTGAGCGCGTTGTCGAGGAGCGCGGAGATCACCCTGCGCAGCGCGGACTCCGCCCCGCGCACGACATGGCCGTCCGGCCCTTGACGCCATACCTCGATCGTCACGCCGTGCGCCGCGGCACGGGGCGCCTCGGCCAGGACGAGCTCCTCGGCCAGCGCGGCGAGGTCGACCGGGCCGAACGGCCGGCGAAGCTGCCCGGCCTGGGCCGACAGCAGCAGATCCTCGACCACGTCGCCCAGTTGCCGGGTGCCGTTCACCAGCTGGTCGACCTCGGCCGCGGCGCGAAGCGGGTCGGTCTCCCGCCGTAACCGCCGGGCGACGATCTGGGCGCGGATGTGCAGGCGGGTCAGCGGGGTGCGCAGCTCGTGGCTGACGTCCGCGGCGAACCGGCGCCGGCGGGCCAGGGCCTCACCCAGCGGCGCGATCGCCCCTCGGGCGACGACCTGGCCGATCATCAGCGCGGCCAGCAGGCCGGTGATCTCCGCGACGGCGAGCGTGCGCAACAGCCGGTGCCGTTCCGCGGCCTGGTAGCGAAGGTTCATCGCCGCCTGGACCGCCACGTCACCACGCCGCTGGGTGCGTACGAGATAGGACTGCCCGGCGATCTCGACCTGGGTGACCTGGGGTTCGCGTCCGGCCGCGACCTGGCGCAGCGCGGCACGCACCGGCAGCACCGCCGGTGCCCCAGGAGAGCTCAGTACGGTGCCGCCCCGCAGTTCGAACAGCCAGACGCAGGGCGGGGGCCGCGACAGGAGCGCGCGCTGGGCCGCGACGGCCAGATCACGCCGCGCGGAGACATCCTGGTCACTCACGATGACGCAGTACACCAGCCCTCCGACGAGCACGAGCATCACGGAGATCGCACCCGCCACCTGCGCGGTGATCCGGCGGCGAGCACGGGCCAGCAGGTATCGCTCCGGCTCGTGGGGCGGACGCCTCCTCACAGCCCGCCCAGGCGGTATCCCACACCTCGCACGGTGCGTACGACGTCCGCCCCCAGCTTGTTGCGCAGGTAGTAGACATAGGTGTCCACGATCGACTCCGTCTGGGCGCCGTCGAAGACACGCTGGCGCAGCGAGGCGCGCGTGTGCACCTGTCGCGGACGGGTCGCCAACGCGCGCAGCAGCCGGCACTCCTGCCTCGACAGCGTCACCTGTTCGCCGGTCGGCAGTCCCACGATGTGGGACTCGGGATCCAGCCAGCCCGCGCCGAGCGGCAGCAGCCCGGCGTGGTCGAGGTTCCTGCGGTGCAGCGCCCGCACTCTCGCCAGCAACTCCTCGATCTCGAATGGTTTGACCAGATAGTCCTCGGCGCCCGCGTCGAGCCCGGTGACCCGGTCGGCGACCGTGCCGAAGGCGCTCAGCACGAGCACCGGCACGGTGACGGCCCGCCGGCGCAGCCGGGTCAGCAACTCGATGCCGTCGACCGCCGGGAGGCCCCGGTCGACGATCATCACATCGTACGAGCGGCTCAGGCCCAGGTGCAGGCCGCGCTGTCCCTCCAAGGCCAGGTCGACCGTGTATCCCTGCTCGGTGAACAATCCGACCAGCATGTACCCGAGCTCGCGGTCGTCCTCGACGAGGAGCAGCCGACGAGCGGGCGGGCTGGATATCGCCGATGTCGCAGCCACCAAGCAACCGTGACATTCCTCCCAGCGAATTTCCAGCGTTTCCACAATAATTGAAAATTACATAGTTATGCCCAAAAGTAGTCGGGCGATCACAAGACGATATTCATCCTGCATTCACGGCGTGCGACGTATCCACGGTGTTCGGGCGTCACGAGGAAAGAGATCTCTCGAGCCGTTCCTCCGAGGAGCGCGCGGGCCCGGATCCGTGCGCGCGCTCGTGGCGCTCCGGCAGCGCCAGTTTGTACAGCGGCAGGGCCCCCGCGGTGGTGATGACGGCCACCAGCACGAGGATGGCGAAGAGCTCCTGCGTGATCATGCCCTGCGCCAGGCCGATGTTGATGAAGATGAGGATCATCAACCCTCGCGCGTTCATGAGCGCCCCCACCGCGCAGGACTCGCGCCAGCCGAATCCCAGGGCCCTCATCGACAACGAGCAGCCGAGGTACTTCCCGCAGAAACCCGCGGCGAGGATCGCGGCGAACGCCAGCAGCATGGGGCCGCCGGTGATGCCGTCGAGATGGGTGTTCAGCCCGGAGAAGGCGAAGAAGATCGGTAGCAGCAGCGTCGAGACGACGTCCATCATGCGCTCGTGCAGCGCCCGGCGGAACGCCGGGTCGCGGGGCATCGCCAGCCCGGCGACAAAACCGCCGAAGACCGCGTAGACCCCGATCCAGTCGGTGAGCCAGCCCGCGGTGAGCGGGACGAGGACGACGACGTACATGGCGCCGGGGCCGATCCGCCCGGTCCGCGCGACGCTCTCGCCCAGGGGTCGCAGCAGCGGCGCGACCACCTTCAGCATGACCACCGCGAACAGCGCCGCCAGGACGATGGTGCGCACCGCGTCGCCGGGACCCGCGTTGAGGCGGATCGCCGACAGCACGGCGAGGAGGCACCAGGCGAGGGCGTCGTCGATGGAGGCCGCCACCAGGGTCAGCCTTCCGAGGGGGGAGTTCTCCAGCCCACGCTCGTACAGGATCCTGGCCAGCATGGGAAACGCGGTCAGCGACAGCGCTCCCCCGAGGAACAGGGCGAACTCCCACCGGCTGACGTCGGGACGCGAGAGCATGTCCCACAGGAGCAGGCCGACGCAGAAGCCGAGGGTGAGCGCGGGGACGATGCCGGCGACCGCCAGGGTCGCCGCCCGGCGGCCCTGGCCGGGCGCCTCCGCGCCGTGCCCCAGCCCCGCCCCCACCAGGAACATGTACAGCGTCAGCCCGATGGTGCTCAACACGTACAGGACCGGCCTGACGTCGGCGGGAAACACGGCCGCCTGGGCCTCGGGGAACAACGCGCCGAACAGCGTCGGGCCGAGGAGGACGCCGGCGACCATCTCGCCGAGGACGCGCGGTTGCATCATCATGAGCGCCAGCCGGCCGCATACCGCCGCGGCCAGCAGGACGACGACCAGGGCGGGCAGGACCTTGAGGATCAGTTCAAGGTTCGGGTCACCGGCGGTGACCTGTGCCAGTACGGGCATGCTGTCTCTCCGCTCGTGCTTCGGGCGATCATCTGCTTTCCGTGGCGGCCAGGCGGTCGGCTTCCGTGAAGTGGCGCTCACACAGCCGCTGGCGGCGCGCGTCCCAGACCATGTAGGTGCCGAGAACGAGTTGCACGAGGCTGCGCCAGACGTCCTCCCAGCGGTCGCGGAACCGCATGAACACCAGCGTCGCCCGATGGGCCGCCCTCCTGGGGGCACCCCTCGGCACCAGCAGGCACGGTCCCCGGTTGGGCATCGACCGGGTGTGGGAGGCGGAGGTGTCGAGAGTGTAGGCGCGCACGACCTCCCGCGCCGCGACCCGCATGGTGATCGGCGCCAGCCGCCAGGCGGGGCAGGGACGGTTGGCGGCGACGCCGAACGGGATGTGGTTGAGTTCCCGGACCGCGGGCCGGTCCTGGCGGGTACGGCCTGAGTCCTCCGGCTTCGGCGGGACCTGGTGTGAACGGTCCAGATGCGAGTAGTTCGCGTGCGAGCGGTCCGCGGCGAACCGGCCGGGATCGAACCGGCCGGGATCGGAGAAACCCTCGCGGTGGAAGGCTGGGTAGTCGAAGCACAGCACCGAGCCGGCCGGGATCGTCGTGCGCTCGTCGAGGGAGATGTCGCCGGTGGTGACCCGGTGGGCGATGCCGAAGAGCGGGTAGAGCCGCAGCGTCTCGGAGATGACGCGGTCGAGGTGGCGGTCGTCGCCCGTGAGCACCCCTGCCTGGGCGTCCGGGTGCTGGGCGAGGACCATCAGCAGGTGGGCCATGGCCTCCGACATCTGGACGACCGCGGTGTTGAAGAAGGTCCCCTGCAGATAGAGGACCTGCTCCCTGGCCGACAACCCCGCGGGGAGCCGGTCTCGCACCCGGGGCAGCAGGCCGGCGAGATACCGGGTCAGCCGGTCGCGCCGGTCCATGTGCCGCAGCCCGCAGCACTTGAGCGCGGTGACGACGTCGTCCGCGTTGCCCACGATCAGGTCACGCGCCGCCGGCGGGCACGGCTCACCGAAGACGAGCTCGTAGTAGAACTCCGCCCAGACCGGCATCATCAGGTCGCGCAGCCGGACCAGGCCACCCGCGTCCCGCAGCGTCCGGGCGACGCAGCGGCGGGTGAGCTCCTCGGCCTCCACCCGCGGCACGGACAGGAAGCCTCGGGTGGCACGGGCGACCGCGTCGTACCGCTCCCCCGCCTCAAGGTGTTCCTGGTGGATCTCCGCGCCGGGCGACAGCCAGTACCAGAACAGGTCCGACAGCGCGGCCCCCCTGCTCCGGCCGTCGGCCGCCGGATGGGAGTAGAGCTCCCTGAACCTCTCGACGCCGACCAGGTCTCCGGGGACGGTGATCCCCTCCTCCCCGTTGATGCGGGCGAAGACCCGCGTCCGCAACGCCACGATCCTGGCCGGGAGCCATCGGGGCAGGCTCAGCACGGCGGCGACGGCGACCGCGACCGCCACCCCCCTGACCGGCGCGGTCACCGACATGACCGTCGCACCATGCCCGGATCGAGGTCGTGGACCGACGCGCAGCCGCACAGGGTGAGCGCCTGCTCGACCTCCGAGCGAAGCAGGTCGAGCACGCGGGTCACGCCGCGCTCGCCGTCCGCGGCCAGACCCCAGATCACCGGGCGGCCGACCGCGACCGCGCCGGCGCCCAGCGCCATCGCCTTCAGCACGTCGGTACCGCGCCGGACGCCTCCGTCCATCAGCACGGGGACGGCCCCGCCGACGGCGGCCACGATCTCCGGCAGCAGGTCGACGGCGGCCGGGACCGTGTCGAGCTGGCGGCCGCCGTGGTTGGACACCAGCAGCCCCGAGACACCGTGGCCGAGCGCGAGACGCGCGTCGGCGGGATGCGCGACGCCCTTGAGGATGATCGGGAGCGTCGTCATCTCCCTGAGCAGGTCGATGTGCTCCCAGGAGATCTCCGGCGACATGACGATCGGCCGTACCCGCCCGCCGTCGCGCAGGTTCTCGCAGGCCATCCCCTCGGGCAGGTCCCAGAAGCCGTGGTGCCGCTCCCGGTCCCGCAGGCCGCGGGCCGGTGAGTCCACCGTGACGACCAGCGCCCGGCACCCGGCCGCCTCGGCGCGCCGCACGAGCGTCTCGGTGAAGGCCATGTCCGGCTGGACGTAGAGCTGGAACCACAGGGTGGCCTCGGGCGCCGCAGCGGCCACCTCCCCGACGGCGACGGTGGAGGCCATGCTCACGATCATGATCGTCCCCGTGGCGGCCGCCGCCCGCGCGGTGGCCCGCTCGCCCTCGGGGTCGGCGAGCCGGTGGAACGCGGTCGGCGCCACCAGCACGGGCATCGCCGCCCGGCCGCCGGGCAGGGTGACGTCGGTCCGGGGCCTGCCGGCTCCGCGCAGCACCCGCGGCAGCAGGGAGAGCCTCCCGAACGCGGCCTCGTTGGCCCGTACGGTGACCTCCTCCCCGGCCCCGCCCGCGAAGTAGTCGTAGTGCTCCGGGGCGAGGCGCGCGCGGGCCGCGGCCTCGAACTCACGCGGGGTCCACGGGACAGCCGGGGGCGGGATCACCGGTGTACCCGTGTCCGTCACGTGCGGGGACTCGCCCGCCATCCGCGTCGTTCCCACGCCTGTCACGCCGGTAGCGAGGCGGTCTGGCGGGCGAAGAACGCCCGGAGCGGTTCGAGGTGAATCTCCCGGGAGGTCCAGTCGTTCTCCAGGTTCTCGGTGACGTGGTGCACGACCGGCGGCGCGCCGGCCCGGTGGTGCCGCACCACCGGATGCAGATAGTGGCCCTCGGCGGCGCGCTCGGCGTCGTTCTGCCGGATCCGGCCCACCTCGACGTCGAACGGATCGACCTTGTCGTGCTCGGGCCCGTACTCCAATGTGATCGTGAAGTGGCCGCCGTCGCCGATCGGCGGGCCCTCCAGGTCGACCGGCAGCTCCTCCAGATAGCGCGCCCCGCCGTGGCCGTCGAGGACGACGACGTCGCCCAGCAGCCCGAACTGCTGCCACAGCGCCGAACTGCGGTTGACCCGTTCGAGCACCGCCGCCGCGAGCGCCTCCGGATCGGCCGGGAGCTCGCGGCCGGGCCATTCGGCGTCGTGGTACCTGTTCTCCAGGACGCGGTGCAGTGCCCGGGTGCCGTACCGGAAACCGTGTATGAACCCGCTGGTGCCACGCTTGAAGTCGCGGGACTGTGTCAGGGTCCCCGCGAAGTAGAGGTCGGGCACGTTGACCGACTCGTAGGCGGGGGTGAGCGCGGGAAACCTGTCGTTGATCATCAGGTCCGGACGGCACTCGTCGGAGAAGATCGAGGCGTCGATCCGGAAGCCGGTGCAGACCAGAACCCTGTCGTAGGGGATGTCCTTGGTGACCTCGTCGGCGCGGACGAAACTCACCGTCACCAGGTACGAGCCGTCGGCCTGGCGCTCGATCCGCTTGACGTCGCCGTCCAGCAGCGCGTTCTGGGACTTGAGCTGGTAGGTGTCGAGGAAGTTGTTGTTGACCGCGCGCAGGTTCCCGACGAAGTGGGTGCGCCACGCCATCCGGACGGACTTCGGCCCGGCGACGTGGATCACCGCGGCCGTCTCGACCAGGCTGTCGGCCGTCTCGAACGCCGAGTTGCCCTTGCCGATGACGAGCACCCGCTGGTTCACGTAGTCGGACGGGTCGGTGGAGAAGGTGTCGTACGGTTCGGCCGTCTCGATGCCCGGTATCGGCGGCACGTTGGGCCGGCTGACCCCGGTCGCGACGACCAGCCGTCTGGTCTCGTGGGTCCGGCCGAGCTCGTCGCTCACCAGGAAGTGGCCGCTGCCGGAGGCACGGGTGACCTGGCAGACCCGGGCGTCGTAGGCGACGCGCAGGTCGCAGGCCGCGGCGAAGTCGGCGAGATAGCGGACCATGTCGTCGGCATCGGGGAAGTAGCGGTCGCTGTAGCGGGTGAACAGCAGGCCGGGATCGTCCGACAGCAGCGAGTTCCAGTCCATCCGGAGGTTGAGCTCCGGGTCGTCCGAACCGGTGTACCTCTTGTTGATCGAGATGAGCCGGCGGTGGCGCGGGAAGGTCCGGAAGAACGTGCCCGGCGCGGGGCCCGCCTCCAGGATCAGGTAGCTCCGCCCCGCCTTGCCGAGAAGGTATCCCAGCTGCAGCCCCGCGGGGCCGGCACCGATCACCACGTAGTCCAGGGCATTGTCCGGCACGTACACCTCCGTCACAGCGATCCGGTCGAACGGACGCCATCAGTGTTGGCGGGTGATTCTCAGAGAAGGATCAGAGAGCCGACCGGCCGGGCAGATCCAGCAGCGCGCGCTTGTCGGGCTTGCCGCTCGCGGCGACCGGGACGGAAGACATGATCGTGATCGTCCGGGGGACGCTGTTCTCGCCGAGTTCGGCGCGCACCAGCGCGGCCAGCGCGGCGCGGTCCGGGCCCCTGCCCGCGGTCGGCACGACGAACGCGTGGACGGCCTCTCCGGTCAGCTCGTCCGGGGCCCCGGCCACGTAGGCCTCGCCGACGTCGGGATGACCGCTCAGCACCCGCTCGATGGGCCCCGCGTACACCACCATCGCGTTGACCATGATCACGTCGCGGGTGCGGCCGACCAGGTGCAGGAAACCCTTCTCGTCCAGGTGCCCGAGGTCCCGGGTGCGCAGCCAGCCGTCCCGCAGGATGTCACGAGTCTCCTCCGGATTCCCCCAGTAACCCGACATCAGGTACGGGCTGCGTACGTGGATCTCACCGGTGCCTCCCCCGGCCACCTCGCGGTCCCCCTCGTCGCGCACGCTGAGCTCGACGCCCGGGCACAGCCGGCCGACCGAGGACAGGGCGTGGTCCGGGAACGCGGCGATGTCCCCGGGAGTGAGCACCGAGATCAAGCCCCCCTCGGTCTGCCCGTACCCCTGGTAGACCACGGGCCCGAGCCGGTCCACCGCCTCGGCCAGACGCCCCGGGCCGATCGGCGATCCGGAGACCATCAGCGCGCGCAGGCAGCCGACGTCGACCGGCTCGTCCCGAAGCAGGTCGAGCATCTGGCACAGCCGGGGCACGGTCACGATGGAGCCGGTGATCCGGTGACGTTCGATCGCGTACGGGAACAGGGGCCGCCCGTCGTCCTCGGGGATCACCGCGGTGCCGCCGCCCAGCAGGCACAGCCCCAGGAAGTCCAGGACCACGATGCTGGCCAGGGTGCCGAACAACAGGCAGCGCCCGAAGCCCGTGGCGAGCTCGTCCGTGACCGGGGACCACACGCGGGGCTGCCACGACCAGTGCTCGCCGAGCGCGCGATAAGTGATCGCGCAGCCTTTGGGGCGGCCGGTACTGCCGCTGGTGAAGCTCAGGGCGGCCACATCGTCCGGACGGGCGGCGCAGGCGAGCGGCCGCCTCTCGTCGGCGCAGGCGAGCAGGTCGATCGCCGCGAAGGGGGACCGGCCGGGCACCTCGGGGCACGGCCCGAGCGACAGCAGCGTGACGGGTCCGGCGGCCCCGAGCAGCTCCGGCGTCACGGTGGACCGATCGACGAGAAGCGCGTCGACTCCCATCCCGAACACATGGGCGAGCTGGGCCGGCGGGTAGCCGGGCCGGATGCCCATGACCCGACAGCCCAGCGCGTGGGCGGCCATGTGGGCGGCGAACGCCTCGGGGGAGACGCCCGTGCGGATGGCGACGGCCCTGCCGGGGCCCAGCCCGGCATCGAGCATCGCCCCCGCCAGTCGTCGGATGATCTCCAGTAGCTCGCCTCGCGAGACGATCCTGTCCCCCTGCTCGAAGGCCGGGCCGCCGGGTGAGCTCCGCAGCGCTTCGAGAAGGGGGTGCGGGAACGGCGGCTCGGCGGGAACGTTCACGGTCGGCTCCTCTGGTCTCACGCGGGTCACCGCGGCGTCTCCGCGATTCCGAATCTCTTCTGGTGCCTGTTCCGGTCTCTTCCGAGGGGTTTCCGGGACCCTCACAGGTCCCTGCGGCGGCTTTTGGACTCGCCTGTAGCGGCCATGCCGCCGGATGACCGGCATGGCGCTCACCACGAAACTAGACAGCGCAGATCAGAGAATCATCAGAGATCCCGCCCGACCGGCCGCCGGTCGTCGTGCTGCCGTCCGGCAGGCGCCGGGTGTGGGAGATCGGCCTGCCCCTGCTCGCCGGGGATCTCGTGGTAGACGCGGCGCTCACCCGGGCAGATCTGGGCGAGGAACCCTGTGGCGAGGCATGGCACCGACGATCGGGAGCACCAGAATGGCCAGCACGCCACCGATCCACAACACGCTCACCGTTGAGGCGGTGTCGACCACCAGGCCGCCGGCGAGGGCGCCCAGGGCGATGGACAGGTTGAACATCGACACGTACAGGGAGGACGCGGCCTCGGTGGCCGTCGGCGCGGCGTTCAGGATCCAGGTCTGGAAGGTGACCGGGACGGCGCCGTAGCCCAGACCCCAGACGATGAGTATCGCGGCCACCGAGAAGGTGTTGTGGTCGGTCACCGCGAGGGCGGCCATGGCCGCGGTGAGGAGTACGGAGATGCCGCACACGGTCTGCCGGAGACGCTTGGTGATCAGGGCGCCGGCGATGAAGTTGCCGCAGATGCCGGCGATGCCGAAGACCAGCAGCAGCACACTGATCATGCCGTCCGCCACACCGTCGTGCTGGAGGATGGGCCGGACGAAGGTGTAGGCGGTGAAGTGCCCGGTGATGACCAGGAAGGTCATGGCGATGCCGACGCGTACCGCGCTGTGCGTCCGGAACACCCGTGGCAGGGCCCCGAAGGTCATCGTGCGCTCCGGTGCCACCTTCGGCATCACGACGACCATGCAGACCAGCGAGATCAGACCGAGCACACCCACGACCGCGAACGCGGTTCGCCAGCCGCTGAGGTCGCCGACCAGAGTGCCCGCGGGCACACCCAGCACGGAGGCGGTCTCGACGCCGCCGAAGACGACGGCGGTGGCCCGCACGACGTGGTGCTTCGGGACCAGACGCAGGGCGATGGCGCCGGCCAGGGACCAGAAGCCGCCGACGCTGATGCCGATCAGAAAGCGGGCCAGCAGGACGACGGCGAAACTCGTGGCGAAGGCGGAGGCGAGGTTGGCCGCGCCCATCATCCCGATCAGCACGGCCAGCACCAGCCGGCGGTCGATCCTGGCGGTGGCCACGGTGACCAATGGTGCCGCGACGGCGGCGACCAGCCCAGGCACGGTGACCATGAGCGCGGTGGTGCCCTCGGAGACGTCCAGCGCGGTGCCGATCGGGGTGAGGAGTCCGACGGGCAGCAGTTCGGAGGTCATCAGGGCGAAGATTCCCAGCGTCACGGCGAGGATCGCGAGCCAGCCCCGGACCGGTGAGGGGCTCGTCTCCCGGGCCACGTCCGGTGGCGGGAAGTCGACGGATGTCATGCTGTCGGCCTTTCCTGGAAGTCGTGCGAAGGGCGGTGGCCGCGGGGACGCGGGCCACCGCCCGGGGGTGGAGGAGAACGAGGGCGCAGGCGTGACTACTCGGTTCCGGGGGTCTTGCGCGTGGTCACGTTCATGCGGTTCCAGGCGTTGACCGTGAAGATCATCGCGATGAGCTGGGCGAGTTCTTCGTCGTCGAAGTACCGCGTGGCCTCGTCGTACACCGCGTCGGCGACCCCCTGGGGAAGCAGGGTCATCGCCTCGGTCAGGGCGAGGGCCGCGCGCTCCTTGGCGGTGTAGAGGCTGGACTCCTGCCAGGCGCTCAGCTGGTAGATGCGCGCCTCGCTCTCACCCGTCCGGCGGGCGTCACCGGTGTGATAGTCGATGCAGTACGCACACCGGTTGATCTGGGAGGCGCGGATCTGCACCAGCTCGATCAGGACCGGGTCCAGTCCCTCGCGGGCCACAGCGTCCAGGGCCAGCACGGCCTTGAAAATCTTGGGAGCGACAAGCGACAAGTTCATGCGTGCGGGAATGGCAACGTTCGTCATGCTCATGACCCTAAGGACACGATCGACCCAAGATATGGTGCATTCTCGTGGATATTCTGTGGGCCAATTTCGGGCACGACGGCCAGGGCCGGCGCAGGGTGAGGCGATGAGCGGCCTCCGTCCGGAAAGCGGCGGCGACCTGCACCTGGATCTCACCGGTGGCGGCGGCGCGCGCGTGCGGTTGATGCGGGCCCTGCGCGAGGCGATCCACTCGGGACGGCTGGCACCCGGTACCCGGCTTCCGCCCTATCGCACCCTCGCCCTCGACCTGGGAATCGCCCGCAACACCGTCGCCGCCGCGTATTCGGAGCTCGTCGAGGAAGGCTGGCTCACGTCTCGTCAAGGTTCCGGCACGCACGTCGCACACCGCGCCGCGCCTCTGGAACCCGGCCGTCGGCGCTCACCCGCGCGTCCGTCCCGCCAACGGGTCATCTACGACCTGATGCCCAGTTCCCCTGACGCCGCCGCCTTCCCGCGCTCGTCCTGGAGCGCCTCGGCCCGGCGCGCGCTGGCCACCGCTCCCAACGACGCCTTCGGCGTCGGCGACCCCCGTGGCCGGCCGGAGTTACGCCAGGCGCTGGTGGAGTACCTGGCTCGTACCAGAGGCGTGCGCACCAAGGCGGAGCACATCGTGATCTGCTCGGGTTTCGCGCACGGGCTGCGGCTGGTGTGTCACGTGCTGCGCGGTCTCGTCGCTGTCGAGTCCTACGGACTCGACTTCCACCGCTCCATCATCACCGAGGCGGGCCTGAAGACCGTGCCGCTCACCGTGGACACCCACGGCGCACGAATCAAGGAACTTCCGGCCACGGGCGCGCAGGCCGTCCTGCTGACACCCGCGCATCAGTACCCCACTGGAGGCGCACTGCACCCACAGCGCCGGGCCGCGGTGATCGACTGGGCACGCGCCACAGGCGGTCTGCTGCTTGAGGACGACTACGACGGCGAGTTCCGCTACGACCGCGAACCGGTCGGCGCCGTGCAGGGTCTCGATCCGGACCATGTCGTCTATTTCGGATCGACGAGCAAGAGTCTGTCCCCCGCGCTCCGGCTCGGCTGGATGGCACTGCCCGGCCGGCTGGTGGACGACATCGTCGCCGCCAAGGGCCCGCGCGAACTCTGGTCGGGCGTCATGGACCAGCTCACCCTCGCCGACTTCGTCACCGGCGGCGCCTACGACCGCCAGTTGCGCCGCATGCGCAGGATCTACCAGCGCCGCCGTGACCTGCTCACGGCCACGCTCGCCGAACGCGCCCCGCACGTCAGCGTCAACGGCATCGCCGCGGGCCTGCACGCCGTGCTCGAGCTTCCCCCGGACACCGAGCAAGCCACCCTCCGCGCCGCACGCCGCCTCGGCCTCGCCCTGGACGGCTTGGGCTCGTATCTGCACCCCGACAGCATGATGCCGCCACGCGACGGCCTGGTCCTCGGATACGGCACGCCACCCGAGCACGCGATCACAGCCGCCCTGGAAGCCCTCTGCCTCGCCTTGCCCGAACCGCCGTAGAAACCCCCGCCGCTCGGGCCGGCGTCACCCCCGAGTGCCCGCCGCAGGTACGGCACGCTCGCGCCCTGGCGGGCACTCCCGCGCGGGCTTTCACTCCCGGCTTGAAGGCCGGAGCACTGGCCCGCGCTTCGGTAGCGAGATGTTGACATCCCGCCTGCGAACACTAACACTTTGCGGCAATGCAATAGAGATATGAATATAACCCGATCGTCGGCCCTTCATCGGGAATCAATCGCCCCATTGCCAAGCTCGCAGGGACGAGGTTCGCGCATAAATGTTAGCGTTAACAGTTCTTCGCGCGCCCGTCGATGCCACCCCACTGCCCTACACCTGGCGGTGAACCCCGATGACCCCATCTGGATGCCCCTGAACCAGAACGACCCGGTCGTCACGCGGCCGAGGACCCGACCCAGGAATCAAGTTCTAGTGATTGGACATTTCATGGCACTGATCACGGCGCCTGATGGTCACTCATCAGGACCATCGCGGAGCGCCCGGCCGTTGCGCCGGTTACTGATCACCCTTGTGGTGACCGCGCTCACCACGGTGACAAGCCTCGTCGTCTCCGCGCCGCCGGCCAATGCCGACACCATCGCATTCCGAGGCATGAACTGGGCCGTGCTGGGTGGCAACTCCAGCACCGGCCCGCTCGTCGTGCAGGGCCTGAGCCAGTCCGACAGCAACGCGACAGTCCGGGCCAAGGCCGGCTCGTTCTACGACAACGTGGCCTACACCATGGGGGTCAACACCGTCCGGCTGCCCATCAACACTCACACCGTGGCCAACACGACCTGGTGGAACGCCTACCGCGGCGCCATCGACGCCGCCACCGACCGTGGATTCAAGGTCATCCTGGCCTACTGGGAGGACGGCGCCGCCTCCGGCGGCAGGATCACGAACCTCACCGCATGGAACGCCATGTGGTCCACCGTGATCAACACCTACGGCTCGAACGGCAACCTCTACTTCGAGCCGATGAACGAGCCGCACGGCTACTCCTCGGCCGAGTGGCGCGACGTCGCGGCGAACTGGCTCGGCCATCACACCTCGGCGGTGCCCGGCCGGGTGCTCATCGGCGGCACCGGCTTCAGCCAGGACCTGCGCGACATCTGCAACGACAGCCGCTTCAACTCGACGCTGCTGTCCTTCCACTCCTACGCCTCCTTCTACAGCGCGATGACCTACGACGGCTTCCGAAGCCACATTCAGACGCTTCTGGGCGACTGCGCCTCCCGCGCGGTCGCGACCGGGTTCGGCGCGCCGATGTCCACCGGCCTCGACTACGGCGACCCGAACAGCACCGACAACTTCGTGCGCTACTTCCGCGCCATGGCCCAGGTCATGCGTGACAACCTGATGGGCGGCACCTACTGGCCCGCCCTCGGCGGCACGCCGACCGGAAGCCTCGGCTACGACCAGTACTCGCTGTACGCCCTGGGTGGCAGCGGCACCAATCTCAGCGTGACCGTCCGCAACGGCCACGGCGCCAACCGGCTCCGGTATGCCTGGGGCGACACCGTCGGCGACTCCACCCCTCCGCCGGCGTACAGGATCAACGCGCGCCACAGCGGCAAGGCCATGAACGTCCAGCAAGCGAGCACCAACGACGGCGCGCGCGTCGACCAGTACACCTACGGCGGCAACGTGTGGCAGCACTGGCGGTTCGACGACGTCGGTGGCGGCTACCTGCGCGTCTACAGCCGCCACAGCGGAAAGTGCCTCACCGTGACGGGCGCCTCAACCGCCGACGGCGCGGAACTCATCCAGTACACCTGCGGCGGCGGCACCAACCAGCAGTTCCAGATGGTCGCCAACGGCGACTACTTCCAGCTCCGGGCGCGACACAGCGGTAAATGCGTGGAGGTACCGTCCGCGTCGACCGCGGACGGCGTGATCCTCAAGCAGTATCCGTGCGACACCGGCACCAACCAGCAGTGGTCACGCACGGCCGTCTAACGGTCGCCTCGACATGACCGCGGATCCGCGGTACATGCCTGCGGATCCGCGGTACAAGCTCGCAGTGCCGATCTCGTGCCGTGTGCTCGGTGCGGGGGAAGCCAGATCGCCGTGGTGCCGCGTTGGCAGTTCATCGGTGATCGGAAGTGAGGCGGACGACGGCTCCTTGAGATCGGCGGTCGGCTCTCTTTCGGACAGCTATGGATGACCGGACGGAAGAAGGGGTGACGGATCATCGGGAGATCGACCAACGGATAGGACCGCCGAGGGCGGCGGCGGCGCCGTTGAGGTCGGCGAGGCGGGTGGCCAGGGTGGCGACGGCCAGCCGTTCGGGGAGCGCCACACTGAACTTGAGGCCGTGCAGGGCCTTCTCGTCCACGTCGGGAAGGCAGAGCCGCTCGGCGGCGTCGACGGTTCCCGCCCTCCACATCTGGTGGGTGATGTCGCTCCTGAGCCGGATGGACGCCTCGTCGACGCGCTGGCCGGGCACCACGATGCCGTCAAGAGTCGCGGCCAGTGTGGCGTTGGCCCGGAAACCGGCCCAGGTCCACCAGCGCACGTCGTCCGTCGCAAGATCGCGGGTGATGACCGTCCCCGCCGGGTGAACGGATTCGACGGCGTCCTCCCGCAGCACGGCGAGCCGCTCGACCGCTCGCCTGCTGAGCCGTACGGGCGGGTCGGCCCCGAGCAGGACCGCGCGCATGGCCTGGGAGAGCGCGCCAGACAGACCTCCGTAGCCGCCCCCGCCCCAGCGGGCCTTGCCCCGGCCGTCGGCGGCCTCGACGAAGCAGCGTCGCCGTGACCAGTCGATGTAGGTGACCCGCCAGGTGCGTCCGGCGAGCAGCAGCAGGCGTGGCCCCTCGATCTCCTCGGTGAGCAGCGCGGGGTCGGTCCGGCCGATCTCCTTGCGTCCGGACAGCACGGTGAACTCGGGGGCCGAGGTGAAGACCGCGGTCATGTCCATGAAGTGGCGGCGGCCGAAGCGCCGTTCGGCTTCGGGGCCGACGAAGAGCATGCCGCCGTCCTCGTCGAGGTAGCCGTGGCCGACCAGATGCCTGAGGATCACGGTCGCCGACGGGCCGAACGGGCCGAGGCCGTTCCACCACTCCTGCCAGGTACGGTCGCCGACCCGGTGTTCCTGCAGGCAGAGGGCCAGGATCTGCTGGGCGACGATGTGCCGGGGCTCGGGCGGCGCGGTGACCGGTTCGACGAATCCCTCACCCCACAGCTGCAGGAGCCCGGCGGCCTGGAGCAGGGACTCCTCGTCCAGCGCGAGGAACAGGCAGTTGCGTTCCGTTCCCGGCCTGCGCCCGGTGCGGCCGATCCGCTGCAGGAACGAGGCGACCGTGGACGGCGCGTTGATCTGGACGACCCGGTCGAGGTCTCCGACGTCGATGCCGAGTTCCAGGGTGGAGGTGGCCACGATGACGCAGTCGCGCGCCTCAGCGAACGCCTGCTCGGACTGGCGGCGCTCGTCCGCCGACAGCGAGGCGTGGGACAGGAAGGTGGTGACGTCGCGGGAGCGCAGCGCGTGGCCGAGTTCTTCGACCAGGCGTCTGGAGTCGCAGAAGACCAGCCGTTTCTCGCCACGGTGCAGCGCGGCGAGAAGCGCCGCGGCGTTGGACACCGATCCGACGTAGTCGAGCTGGACGTCCCCTGGCGGCACTCGCGCGGGGACGGCCGCCGGCTCCGGGGTCGTACGGATGGACCCGGACGGGGGATCCGGGACCCCGCATCCCGGCGAGGACGAACCTCCCACCTCCGGCGCCACGACCTCCCCTGGCCTGACGCCCGCCCCCGATCCCTGCAGCCAGCAGAGCAGTTCGGCCGGGTTCCCCACGGTCGCCGACAGGCCGACCCTCTGGATGGGGCGGCCGGTCAGGTGGGTGAGGCGCTCCAGTACGGCAAGCAGGTGCCAGCCACGGTCGTCGCCCGCGAACGCGTGGACCTCGTCCACCACGATCGTCCGGAGACACTCGAAGAGCTGCCGGTGGTCCACGTTCACACTGACCAGCATCGACTCGATCGACTCGGGCGTGGTGAGCAGGATGTCCGGCGGATCGCGCAGGATCTTCCTTCGCCGGCTGGTGGAGACGTCGCCATGCCAGAGCGCCGCGCGCCGGCCGGTCCAGCTCGCGTAGTTCTCCAGGCGAGGGAGAAGATTGTTGAGCAGCGCCTTGATCGGGCAGACGTAGAGCAGCGAGAGCCCTCGCCAGTTGTCCGAGGCCATCCGGCTGAGCAGCGGGAACATCGCCGCCTCGGTCTTGCCTCCGGCGGTGGGTGCCAGCAGCAGGGCATCGGATCCGGTGAGCAACGGTTCGACGGCCGCCTCCTGCAACGGCCGCAGCCCCGGCCACCCCAGGGTGTTGACGATGTGGTGCAGGACGACGGGGTGCAGGTCGCCCGCCCCCAGCGAACGTCCGGCAGGACGGGAATGCGACTCACCCAGGTTCACATGAGGTCCAGCTGGAGGAGGCTCGGGCCGACTGCGTTCAGCGAACGCTCAGCAGGACGAGAACGCAGCTCACCCGGATTCACAGAAGGTCCAAGAAGGCACGGGCCTACCCATCCAGCAGAACGCGACTCACCGCGATTCACAGGAGGTCCCGCAGGGCGAGGATCCGGCTCGCCCGGGTTCATGGAAGGTCCAGTGCGACGTCGTCGACCGAAAACGCGTTGCGTTCGATCTCGTTGAGCTCCCCCGAGCCCATAGTGAGCCGGTAGTGCTCACGAGGGTCGAAGTCGGGGAACTGGTCGACCCGGTCGAGCACGTCTCCGACGAGCTTCTTCAGAAAGACCCTCGGCGCCACCCCGACCTGGCCGCCGAGCGAGCCCGCGACCGCCTCGGCCAGCAGCGCGACATAACCGTCGTCGACCAGGTCGAGGACGCGCGGCGAGGCTCCGGCGGCGTAGAGGTCGCGGACTCTGCCGCCCAGTTCCAGCAGCCCGTCGCGGGTGAAGCCCGGCAGCCGGATCTGCACGGCGCGCGGGTTGTCGAAGCGCGGCTCCGTGGTGAAGTCGGTGGCCAGCCGGGAGGCCAGCGGGGGTAGCCGTTGCAGGCCCTGGTGCCCTTCGAAGAACGCCGGGGTGCCGGTGACGAGCACGTAGAGGCCGGGGAACCGGCCGGAGTCGATCTCGTCGACGAGCTGCCGCAGCGCGTTCAGCGCCTTGTCGCGAACGTCGGAGCGGACCCGCTGCAGCGTCTCGACCTCGTCCAGGACGAGCAGCAGCCCCGGATGGCCGGAGTCACGCAGGACCGTCAGCAGCCCCTGCAGGAAACCGAGCGCGCCGAAGTGGTCGAGGTCGCCGCGTACCCCGGCGGCGCGCTTGGCCGACGCCGACACGTGCGGCTGTCCCCCCAGCCAGGCGAGCACCCCCTCGGCGGTCGCCGAGTCTCCCGAGGCGACGGCCGTACGGTAGCCGCGCAGCGCGGCGGCGAAGGTGGGAGCCGACCGGCTGACCTCGGCGAGCCGTTTCTCCAGCAGCGTCTCGACCGCCCGGTCCAGCGCCTCGGCATCGGTCTCGGAGACCCCGGCCGACAGGGCGTCCTCCTCCAGGGTGAACATCCACGCGTCGACGACCGAGCGCAGCGCGCTGGGCGGGAACTCCGCGGTCGACAGGTTCTCGCAGAGCCGCCGATAGACCGTCTCCAGCCGGTGCAGCGGCGTCTCGGTCTCGGAGATCTGCACCTCGGCGACGGCCATGCCGTGCCGCTTGGCCCGCTCGGCGAGCCACCGGGCGAAGAACGTCTTGCCCGAGCCGTACTCACCCCTGACCGCCTTGAAGACCGCACCCCCCTGGGCCGCCGTGTCCAGCTCGGCGTCCAGCGCGCCGGTGAAGCGGTCGAGGCCGACGGCGAGCAGGTCGAGCCCGGCGGAGGGGACGGTCCCGCGCCGCAGGGCATCGATCACCTCGCGGCGGCGGCGTTCACTGACCTTCACGACCCGTCCCTGCTCTCACACCCTGCGGCGGCCTTCGGCCTGCCGGGCTCGTACGACCCACCGTGGCTTTCACGGCCGACCTCGCCTCGCGACCGAGGCGGTCTCCAGGGGCCGTATCGTCCCTCATGGCCTGACGACTCCGAACTGCTCGGCGAGCAGTGCGACGTCGAGCACCACCGTCACCTCGTCGGGGTCGTAACCTACCGGATCGTAACCGTCGACGCTGAGCACCCTTCGCACCGCCGCCAGCACGTTGCGCAGCCGTGCGGCGGGGACCTCCGCGACGGCCGACAGGGTGCTCTCGTGCAGCCGCTCGCCGTTGGCGAGCAGGGCACCCAGCACCGCGCGGACCCGGGCGTCGTCGGGAGCGGCACGGCCCGCGCGGGCTCGCTGCGCGGCGTACGTCTCGGAGCCGAGGAGGTCGTCGAGGAAGCGTTCCCAGCCGGGCGTCGGCGCGGGAGCGGTCACCTCCTCGATACCGATCAGCTCCGCCTGCACCTCGACGGTCATCGCGGGAAGCCCTGCAGCCACCTTCCCGGCGGCCTTCAAGGGTGCCGTACGACGAACCGCGCTGTGCCACCAGACGGGCTCCTGCGCCGGGGCGGGCCGCCATCCGGCGACCTCGTCCACCGGCGTGGCGCTGAACACCGCGAACGGCACCGCGACCTCGGCTCCGGACGCGCCGCCGTGGTAGCCGGCGCGCTTGTGGCCGTAGCGGATGTCCTCCTGCCAGGGGAGCACGACGTTGCCTCCGCCGAGGAGGACCCGCCTGCCCCTGACGAGGATCTCCCCGCTGGCGGACGGCGTCGTGGCGGGCCGCCAGCGGCCGGACTGCGATCCGGTGCCGGAGCGCAGCGTGCTGTGGCGTTCCACCACGTGGCCGTGGTCGGAGGTGAGGACGAGCAGTCTCCCGGCGGTACGGGCCGCGTCCAGCAGGGCCGGCAGCTGCTGCACCCGGTCGGCCTTCCACTCGACGGCCTGGCCTGTCTTGTCCAGCGAGTCGTCGATGTCGTTGAGCACGACGCCGACCGTCCGGGCCGGTCCCTCGATCGCCGACTTCACCGCCGGGGAGAGGGCGTGCCCGTCCGGGGCGCGCAGGTCGTCCTTGTGGAACAGTTTCGCCTGCGCGTCACCGACCGCTCCGGGGAAGACCCTCTTCTCGTCGTACTGGTCGCCGGTCTGCAGCGTCCCGGTGAGCAAACTGGTACGGCAGGTCTCGGTGACGGTGGGCAGGGCCGGGAGCAGCACCCGCCGGTGCCCGAGGGAGTCGACGAGCTCGGTCCACCGTCTGGCGGCGAGGCTGTCCGCCAGTTCGGCGAGGACACCTGCGGACATCCCGTCGAGGACGACGAGCAGTGACCGGCCGAGCGGGCGGACGAGCGTGGCGAGCGCGGACTCGATCGGGACCAGGCTGCCGGGGGCGCTGTCGGCGGCGACCGCGACGGCCAGGTGTTCGGCGAGCCGCCGGTCGCGCCCGTCCCGGCGGGCCGCGACGGCGGTGAGCAGTTCCTGGTAGACGGCGGCGACCTTGCTGTCGGCGTCGCGTACGGCGCGGAAGGCCCACTCCACGTGGGCTCCCGACCTGACCTGGTCGTGCAGGGCGTCGGCGAGGGTGGCGGCTGGCTCGTCCGGAGTCGCCAGCCATCGGACCAGCCGCAGGGCCATCCGCGCCGCGTTGGTACGCGCGTTGAACCCCGACAGGTCGTGCGCCACGAGCGTGCGGTGGGCCTCTTCGAGCTGCTTCAGCGCGGCGGCGTCCGGAACCGGGAGGCAGCGCCGCACCGCCGTGGCGAACGCGCGCAGCCGCAGCTCGTAGGAGCCGGGCAGTAGCTTGGAGGTGACCAGGAGCTTTTCCGCGTTGAACTCGCGCAGCAGCGCCTCGGCTCGCTCCAGCAGGCTGTCGGGGCGGTCGAGCTGGCTGATCAACGCCTCCGCCGCCCGCCCCCAGGTCTGTGCCTGTTCGGCGGGCAGGTCGGCCCCGCCGAGCCTGGCCCTGACCAGTCCACGGGCCTCCGCCACGGTGCCCGCCGCGCCGTGCCAGAGCAGGCCCGCGACCAGGGCGAGCGGCACGGCGTCGCCACCGTGCCCGGCCGCCGCGGCCCGCAACGTCCAGGTCCCCGCGATCCCGGTGACTCCGCTCAACCAGCCGGTGAGCCCTTCGCGGACCTCGGCGGGCAGCGAGGCCAGCCTGCCCACGGCGACCGGATCGAGACTCCAGCGCAGCAGCTCGAGCGCGTCGGGGTGGGCGGGCGAGACGTAGTGCTCGCCCTCGCGCGATACGCCGAACACCACCGAGGCGAGATGGCCGAGGGCGTGGTCGCGGGTGAGCGTCCCGCCGGGGGCCTTCGGCCAGCCGTCGGCGGGCTCCCAGCGGGCGAGCGCCGCGGCGGCCCACCCCTGTTCGAGCAGAAGCGGGTCGATGTCGCGGGCCTCGAAGGACTGCTTGAGCATGTCCCAGGGACGCAGGGTGAGCAGCCGTCCCTCGTTGACGAGATGCGCACGGATCCCGATGCCCAGGTCGGCGTCGTCAAGGTCGGTGAGGACGACCAGGTAGCCGTCGCCGTGCCGGAACATCGCCTCCCGGACGGCCAGCGGGGACGGGCAGATCTCGACCCGGACGGGGCTGTCGCCCACGGAGAACTCCGGTTCACCCGCCCATTCGAGGCGTGCCTGGATGCCGACCACCCGCTTCTCCCGGCCGGAGCTCTGGAGTTTGCGGACGATGGAGCGGACCAGCGGCGGGGTCGCGGTGGCCAGGGAGGAGCGAGACTCGGTCACTGCTGTCATCTCTGCGCGCTCCAGCTGACGGTGATCTGCGCGCCGGGATGCGCCTCGGCGAAGGCCCGCAGCTCCTCCAGGACCTCGGCGACCCGTGCGGCCCCGACCGTGCGGGTCCCGGTCGCGGCGGAGGTGTCGCCGTCCACCTGCCCTGTCGGCTTCACCTGCGATTCGACACCCTCGCCGCCGGGAACGACCGACGGCTTGGCACCGGGCCGATCGACGATGGGCGGATCGACAACGGGCGGCCTGACGACCGGTGGATCGACGATCGGCGGGTCGACGATCCGGACCTGGGCCGCCAGGATCATCTGCGCGGTGCGCCGCGTCTCCCCCAGCACCGGCCCCAGCGGTCCCTGGAACTCGTTGCGCGCGGCCACGTCACGGAGCCGCTGCAGCGCCGAGACGGCCTGCTGATCGCGGGACATGGACGCGATGGCGTCCAGCAGCCCCCAGTCCATCTCCTTCAGCCGCTCCGTGACGTCCCGCGCGGACGTGAGCGACTTGGCGAGGACCTCCTCCGCCACCGACATCCCCGAACCGGCGAGAGCCTCGGCGAGATCGGTGGCATCACTCCTGTCGAGGAGCCGGGTGACCAGCGAGAACCCGTCCCGGGCGGTGGAGAGCCTGCCGGCCTCCTCGGTCAGGCCGAGGACGCGACGGTGGTCGTCGAGCCTGGTGACGAGTTCGCGGGCGGGCGCCTGCAGCTCGCGGGCCGCCTCCCGGATCTTGACGGCGAGACGGTTGACGTTGGCCGCCGTCCGCATCGGCGTGACGTGCACGCCGAAGATCTTCGCCGCCCGGTCCACCGCCCGCAGCCAGGTGGACGCGTCGGGCAGCCGGGGAAGGCGCAGCTCGTAGCCGCCGTCGATGCGCTCCAGCGGCGGCCGGGCGACGGGACCGCTGCCGTTCTGGAACCACTCGCGGTCCTGGATGAGCGCGAAGGCGGCGATGACCAGGCCCCGGACGGAGGCGTCGAGTCCGCGCCGGTGGGGCTCGTCCAGCCATTCGATCAGCCGGTCGACGCCGATGACCTCGTTCAACCCTTCCTGGGCGGCGCGCTGGGTGAAGTGCTTGCCCCAGGGGAAGGTCTCGGCGCTGAGCAGGAAGGCGTTCTCCAGTGCCTCGCCGACCTGGAGCGGGTTGGCGACCTTACGGAGCGCGTCCCGGTCCTTGCCGGGGATCGGGACGCGGCCGGTCTCCTCCGCCGCGGCGTTGTCCAGATACTGCAGCACGGTCGCCACCTCGGCCCTGCGGATCTCACCGGCGAACTCGGGGTGCGCGGGGTACTGCGAGGTGAGCATCTGGTCGAGCAGGTGGGTCAGGCACTCCGACAGCCGCGCACCCACCGGGGCCCCGAGGGTGAGCCGGGGGTCGAGGGTGGCGAGGAACGCGCTGTGACCTCGGGCGACGTCGATGTCGGTGGGCTGGCGGGTGGCCGCCCCGTACGCCTGCTGGATGACCTGCTTGAGCTTGGCCTCCAGCTGGCTCTTCCGGTTCGTCAGCAATGCCTTGGCCGCGGCCCGGTCCTGGACCGAGAGGTTGCTGGCGTTCTGCTCGTAGCGGTCGTTGGAGGCGAGCAGGTAGCGGAGCGAGACCAGCTCCCCGAGGTCCTTCTCCCGTTCCTCGGTGAAGAAGGCGGGGATCCACGCCACGCTTCTGCTCTCGACGCCCTCGCGTTCCAGTTTCTCGAACCGGGCGAGGTCGTGGTCGGGACCGTGTCCGGCGTCGTCGAACGGGAAGTCGAGGACCAGTTTCCACCGGTCGCCGTCGGCGAGCAGCGCGGAGTCGGGCAGCTCGTCGGCGTTGCGGATGTTGCCGTAGACGACGTCGACGACCCGGCGGCTGCCCCGCCAGACGAAGGAGTGCGTGTAGGCGCCGCCGAGCGTGTCGGCCGACCCGGTCACCCCGAGCGACTCGAAGACGAGCTCACGCAGCAGGCGGCGGCGCTCCCCCTGGGTGTCCTGGTTGCTGACCCGCTCCAGCACGCTCTCGTAGTCGACCCCGGCGAGCTGGATGGTGATCAGCGGGTTGGCCGGGTCGTCGGTGAGATGGATCTCGCTGACCCCGGAGGCGGCCAGGTCGCGGAAGAGCGCCAGCACTCGCTGGCCCTCCATCCCCTTGAGCGGGGTGGCGATGGTGCCGTGGTTGAGCGCGGCGAGCTTCTGCGCGGTGAGCGTGCTGAGCGCCGGGACGCCGGGGGCGAGCGCGGCCAGCAGCGCGGTCTTGACCAGGCGGGCGTCGACCGTGAACGGGTGGGTACGCGGCAGCTCCCGGGTCTCCTCGACGGAGCCGAACCGGTGCTTGGCGAGCAGCCGGGGCAGCAGCTTCTCGTCGTACAGCGTGCGCGCGTTGGTGAAGTGCTGCTTCATCTCGCTGGTGAGCGGCATGACGCCGGAGTCCATCAGCACGTCGTAGACGTCGCCGACCGGGATGATGTCGTCGACGGTCAGCTCGTTCCGGCCGCGCCGGAGCAGCTCGGCCATCGTCCGCAGCGCGGTGCGTTCCCGCTGGAGCAGGCCGGAGAGCGCCACCATGGTGGAGACCAGCGCCGGTGAGAAGGGGTAGGTGCTCTGGAAGGCCGCCCCGTCGGCGGAGCCGTCCGGCCCTTCCAGCAGAACGTTCCACACCTTCGGCTCGCGGGTCACCTTGGCGAAGGCCGCCTCCAGCGCGCCTTCGGCGCCGGGCCTCTCCTTCAGCAGCCGGCGCTTCACGATCACCGGGAGGTTGCGGTTCTCCAGTTTGATCTCGTTGAACCGGTCCTCCCACCAGCGGAACGTCTCGCCGATGGCGTACTTCTCCGCGCCGGGGGTGTTCGCGCCGAGGAACTCGCGCAGGTCGCGCTGGCGGGCGACGAACGACACCAGCGGGATGGCCCGCTGGGTGGAGGCCGACTCGACCAGCTTGGCGACCTTGGAGCCCTCCTCGCCGACGAAGGCCGGGTCGGAGCTGCGGGAGGCGAGCCAGAGGACCAGCTCGTCGAGGAAGAGCACCACGCAGCTGTACCCGAGCCGCTGAGCGTGCGCGCTGACCACCTCCAGCCCTTCGTCCAGCGGCAGGTAGGACGCGCCGCGCGTGTAGCCGGTGAAGTAGGCCCCGACCAGGGCGGAGACCAGGCTGCCGCGCTCGGCGTCACCCACCTCGGCCCGCCGTGCCCGCTGGTACGAGGCGGCGTCCCAGTTGTTGCCGCCCAGGCCGCCCCAGCCGGGATCGGACGTCTGCCCGAGACCGCCGAAGAACGCCTGGTCGCCGAGGCGGGCCCGCAGGTTGTCGGCGTCGACGAAGAGGCTGTCGGTGCTGTGCACCTCGGGCAGCGACGCCCCCGGCTCCAGCCGGCGGATCTGCTCGACGTAGCCGCCGAGCACGGCCGCCTCGACCGTCTCGGCGCCGATCAGGTGGTAGGTGAGGCAGAGGATCTTCCGGTTGGCCAGCCAGCCGTCGTGCTTGGCGAGCGTCGGCTCCAGCCCGCGCAGCCCCCGGGCATCGGGGTTGTGGTTGAGCACGGCGTGCAGCACCGACATGAAGTGGCTCTTGCCGGAGCCGAACGAGCCGTG
This sequence comes from Streptosporangium sp. NPDC049248, assembly GCF_040678965.1. Lineage (NCBI taxonomy): Bacteria > Bacillati > Actinomycetota > Actinomycetes > Streptosporangiales > Streptosporangiaceae > Streptosporangium > Streptosporangium sp. NPDC049248. The sequence goes on along the minus strand of NZ_JBFAQY010000031.1, from coordinate 93,211 downwards.
CAGGAACGCCGCGTCGCTCTTGTTCTTCTCCAGCGCACCCTTCACCAGTGCCAGCGCCGCGTCGAAGCTTTCCGCGAGCTGCGGGGTGACGACGTAGCTGTCCAGGGTGGCCTTGACCTCGGAGACACCATCGCTGAGCTTGAGCACGAAGTCGTTCGCGCTCAGCTCCTCGTTGATGTGCAGGACGTCCCTGAGCGGGGTCGCCATCTCGTCAGCTCTCCTTCTCTGCGGTCGGTACGGCCTCCGCACCTCGTACGGGCTCGGTGGTCTGCGTGGCCTTCGTGGTTCGCGCGGGCTTGGTGCTCCGGGTGGCGCCGCGCTTCCTCGCCTCGGGACGCCAGGCGGCCAGCGCCTGGCGGGTGAGCCCCCGCTCGGCGAGCTGGCTCTCCAGCCACGCCGTGAAGTAGTCGGCCGGTGAGCCGCCGTAGAGGTCCTCGTAGTCGTGGTGCCACTGGTGCAGCCACGGCTCCAGCTCGGCCAGCCCGGCAAGCAGCGGCGTGGCCCGGCCGTCGTCGGCCGGGTAGCCGCGCTCGATCAGCAGGTTGGCCAGCGCCATGGCCTGCTGGAGGTGGTCCCAGCCGGCCCAGCCGTAGACGGGGGTCGCGTCGTTCTCCCGCTGCGCACCGAGATAGCCGACGAACCGCTCCTTGGGCACGTCGAGCTTGCCGCGGTGCTTCCAGTAGGAGACGTTCGCGAAGTCCTTCGGGGTGTACTTCGGCGGGACCGGGATGGTGACCTTCTCCCCCGCGTCCTCCCTGCGCTGCAACGCCCAGACCGCCTCCCAGTCCTGCCGCTTGAGCAGGCCGGTGGCGGAATAGCGGAGCGCGGCGAGGTAGGGAACGTGCTCGTCCTTGAGCAGGGCGACCAGCTCGGAGGTGAGGTCGTAGTCGGGACGGCCGACGTAGAGGTCCATCACCTGCCGGAAGTCGGCGTCGGTGCGGACCAGGTCGGCGAGCTGTCCCACACTGAGCGACCGGGGTGCCCCGTCCACGATCCAGAGGCTCTCGTCCTCCAGGCGATCCAGCAGCCAGGTGCGCAGGGCTTCGGCCCGCGTCTTCTCGTACGGCTCGGCGGACCAGCGCCGCTTGCACTCGGGGGTCTCGACGAGGTTCATCAGCGGCTTGTTCTTGATGATCTCCATCCGCCGCCGGACCAGGTCCTGGTACGCCTGCGGCCAGTGGGAGGGGACGTCTCGAATCGGGGTGGAGTGGTGCCGGTCGAACCAGACGGTCTCGGTCTCACCATCAAGGAGTTTGGCTCCGAGGATGATCTCGAGCGCTCGCTGCCCAAGCTCCAGACCTGGCAGATCATCACCGCTGTAGGTGAGATCCTCATCGAGGATGCCGTAGAGCCGGTAGACCTCCCAGTCCAGTTCCTCCTGGACGAAAATCATCTCGGCTTGAATCGCGTCGTGCTGCTTTCGCGCTTCTGCCAATGTTTCACGATTCGGTACGGCCTGCCCGCAGACTGCCTGCGGCGTTACCGAGGCAAGCTCCTGAGCGAGTGCGTCAAGCCGCCGAGCCCGCTCCAACGGCGCCCCACTCGGCAGCGGGAATTCCTGCAACTTGGTCCCGGTGAACTCGTAAAACCGCTCCCAAGCAGCGCTTGTAATACCACCGCCCTCTCCTCGGTTGCCCTTGTCATGACAGACCTGCTTGAGCCAGAAGCAGGCGGTGGAGGAGTTAAGCAGGCCAAGCAACCGCAGGTGATCGTCCTCCGTAGCCCCCTCGGGCAACTTGATCACTGGGGCAGACTGCTTGAAGACCTTCCCACCCCGATCCAGCACGAAGTGGTTATGTGTCGCCACAAAAGCAAACGTAATCGATAATTTTATTACATATCGTTCGGGAACCCATCGATACCAGGTCCACCAAGCCGTCCCAGATTCGGCCTGTTCTTTACTACCAGGGCCGTTGTTCGATCGAAGAATTCGCCGAAGATTCCATAGGTGCCGCCCCCAAGAAGAGGAGTGATCATAAGCAAGTGGACGCTGCTCCTCATCGAAAGGCACGAGAACATCTTCAGCGCTGTTTACGTTCCAGTCTCGGACTATTTCTCCGATGATGAGAGACCTGCTAAGAGGGAAGCCGATCCGCCACCTGCGGAGCTGAGGTGTTCCAACAAAAAAGGCATCATCTTGTCCGGGGAAACTCGCAAAGCCTATGGGGCGACCGATCTTAGCTTGTAGCTTGTTTCGTGATACCTCAATGATCTCAATGAGATCGCTTGAGCTACCACCAGACAACGCCCATGGATGGGCGGCTAGGCGATCTCGCGACAAATCAACTACAGATATATATTCATTTTCTGTACCAGGTTGATCGATACTGTCAACAATAGAGCGCCACACAAGCCCTTCTGCGGGATTCCTAGGTTGAGACGGTTCGCCACGAACACCAAGAACTGCACGAATGTAACTCAGTCGATTCCGGAATCGATTTCTTCCTACTAAAATAACCGTCGGCGTCCCATGTCCAGGGATGTACGCTCCCGAAGCATCGATAACCTGGACCAGATCCACCCGGCGAGCAAAGAAATCTTCAATTAATTTCTTGCCAAATTCTCGCTTCATAAAGGAGTTCGAAGTGATCTGACCAACCCATCCTGGGCGATCATCGTCCTTGACCGAAAGTCGGAAGAAGAGTTCAGCAAACGGAACTGACAGCGCATATTTTCCAGAGCAGGTTTTATACCGTTCCCTGTAAGCTTCGCTGAGCGCTTTGTCCTTGACTGTGATATAGGGGGGATTTCCCACGACTACGTGATAACGGCCGTAGTCGAGGATGCCAGGGAAGCGGTCGACGTCTTCCCAGTCATAGAGGTGCGAGGCGAGCGGGTCGTCCTCTACGACGCCGAGGGTCATCTGGCGTCCGCCGCCGAGCTGGCCACCGCCGTACAGCAGCGTGTCACCCGTGGCGATGTTGAGGTTGAGCGCGGGGACGTCCAGGCCGTCGAGACGGGTAACCCCACACGCCTTCAACGCCATCACCATCAGGCGGAATTTGGTGATCGCCGTCGCGGTCGGGTTGATGTCGACGCCGTGAATGGCATCGAGCACCTTCTGCACCCGTACCCGCTCGTTCAATCCCGGCTGATGCGTGATCCACTCCTCCAGCAGTCGGTCGAAGGCGCCGAGGAGGAAGTGTCCCGATCCGCAGGTCGGGTCGATCAGCTTGAGCCCCTCAAGCCCGAAGTCGTTCAGCGCCGGGTCGAGGACCTGCTCAAGGATGAACTCTTCGACGAAGACCGGCGTCTGAAGCAAGGCATATCGCTTGCGGATGTGCTCCGACAGGTCCTGGTAGAGGTCGCCGAGGAAGCGAGTGTCCAGATCCTCGCTGTGAAACTCGTCGTGTGCCAGCCGGATGCCGTCATCGTCCCGGCGGCGGAAGACCGCGATCAGTTCCTCGGCCTGGTCGGCGGAGATGTCCCACCACCAGACGAAGTCGGTGTCGGGGAAGAGCGCGTGCCCGGCGCGGGTGGAGCGGAGCCAGGCGAAGGACTCTCGGAGCCATTCGCGGGCCGTCAGCCGAGGGTTGCGCTGGATCCAGGCGGCCTCGGCGTCGGCCGCGTCAGAAGTGGCGTGACCGGCGGCGTCGCGGGAGGCGATCCAGCGGTGAGCGGTGAGGTCGTTGTCCTCACAGAAGCGGATGAACGCGCAGGCGATCACCCAGGAGCTGGCGGCCTGGGCGCACTGCGCGGTGAGCCAGTCGTTCCAGCTCTCCCCGGTCCGGCCGATGCCACCGGCGGTGCGGTGCGTCTCCCTCAACCGGTCACCGATCTCCGGGACCCGTCCCACCTGTTCTCTCAGGTCATCGGCGACCCGCCCCACCTGCTTCTGAAGATCCTTGAGCAGCGCAGCGGAGATAACCGACACCTGATCACTCTTCCTGTCCCGTCGCCCAGCGCATCACAATGCTTCGTGATGCACCACATTGCTTCGCCAGTCTGACAAGTTCGACTCAGAATGATCAGTCAGACCGATAACAATATGGGCGCACAAAAGACGGGAACGGCAACCCTCGGTTACGGGTTCCGGTCAGGCCTTCACCAGCGGCTGAGCCCTCAGAAAAGCAGCAAACTCCTTATTAGCATTACGGTCAGACCGTATAGTCTCACGCCTCGACCTTGAGACCGTCGCGAAAGGCGTCCTGCTCAGCGCGGCAAAATCCGACACCAAGCCATAAAGGCCCTCGAAGCCACCAGCGCACCGCCCTGCCACAGGCGTGGTGCCGCTCCCCCTCAGGAGCGGCACTCTTCAACAGCGGTACGGCTGACCGTGCCTCGACAGTCCAAGCCATCGCCATGGCCGGTACGGCGGATAGGCCGTCAGACGGTCAGATCCGCGAGGGAGCCGCCCTTGATACCGGCAATGAAGGTGTCCCACTCAGCGGATGTGAAGGCCAGCACCGGCCCCCCGGGGTCCTTGGAATCACGGACTAGAACGAGCTGGTCAGTGCCCGGGGCAGGTTCGGCCTCGGACTGAAGGGTGTCGGCGAGGTCAACTTCGACACAGTTCTGGCCAGCCCCACATAGGGAACTCTTCCGCCAGACGCCGACTTCAACGCAGTCTGAGCTGTTCCAGCTGCGAGAGTTCTTTCGCCACGTCACCCGAGACAGGTCCAATGCGGACATTTCGCCCCCTGCGTAAGGACAGCCAATCTGATCATCGATCGTGATCAGCTGACCGGATTGTCAAACTCACCACCTTTGATGCCACCGATGAAGGTTTGCCACTCAGTGGAGGTGAAAATCAGTGCCGGCCCGCTCCGATCCTTGCTGTCACGAACACCTACGCGTCCTTCACTCAACGAGGCTACTTCGACACAACTACCACCGTTCCCACCACTACAGCTGCTCTTTCGCCAGACCGCCCGAGATAGTTCTTCATGGGACACTTTGATGCCCTTTCAACGCTTATAGATCTTCTTTTGCGAGCTTCGCGATCATATCGACTGAATCCCGGGGATCGAGAGCCGAAGCACGCAGGTGGTCATATGCCAGCGTATATGCCCGAATCTCTTCTGCCTTCTCCAGATAGAGACTTCCGGTTACGTACTCCAGGTAGGTGACTTCATTCGCCCCCTCGGAGAAGGACAGGATGGCGAACGATCCGAGCATCGCCGCATGCGCGCCGATGGAATATGGCAGGACTTGGATGGTCACATTGGGCTGAGCCGAAATGTCCGCGAGGTGCTGAAGTTGTTCTTTCATAACACGGGTACCACCGACGCGGCGGCGTAGCGCGGCCTCGTTCACGATCGCCCAGAAGTTCATCGGCTGCTCGGATCGGGTGATGACATCCTGCCGGGCCATGCGCAGGCTGACGTGCCGCTCGATCTCGTCGGGTGCGTCGGTCACCCGTGCCGCCCGGTAAATGGCGCGAGCGTAGTCTTCGGTCTGGAAGAGCCCGTGAACGAGCTCGGGTTCGTAGTTACGAAGTGACGACGCCTCCGCTTCCAGCCCTACGTAGACCTGGAACCACTGCGGGATCACATCGCTGTAGGCATGCCACCATCCTCGCTCCTTCGCCTGCTTTGCCAGTTGGACGAGCGCGTCGTACTTGGTGCCCTCACGGAGTCCGTAGAGCTGCAGCATGGCCCGGACGTCGTTGACGGAGATCCGCAGCGTTCCGCCTTCCACTTTGGTCATCCTCGACGTCGACCAGTTCAGATGATCAGCCACTTCCTCTTGCTTGAGGCCGGCCGCGATGCGGAGCTGTCGCAACTCCTGCAGCAACCGTCGATGGCGGACGGTCGGCGAGAAGCTGGCCATGAGTCTCCCTCCAAGACACCTGTTTGATCACACATCGTAATGAATCTTTAACTGGTTGTACGAAAGTGCTTGCAGGTTCAGATTTGCAGGTGCAGATTTAGCACGTGCTCGCTCACCGAGAGTGATGGTACGTCGCAATCGCAGGCTTCGCAGCCCGTTCCGCGTAAGCCGCAAGCCCATCACGTCCAACGCCGAACAGCTTCAGGACCGACGGAGGGATGGCAGGAAGATGAAGGTTCGCGATCTTCAAGGGTGGGGCGGTGAGTTGCTGGAGTTGGCCTGGGAGTTGAACGATCTCGGGTTCGACTCCGTAGTCCGGCTCTCGCCCGACCGGCGGCCGAGCGTCGAGATCTTCGTACCGCAGAGACAGCCGAGGATCGCCACCGCACAGCGGGGCCGTACCTCGGTGTTCACCTGGGAGCGGACCTCCGCCCGAGCGAACCGCGACCGGTTCGACCACGGCCGACAGGGCCGGAGCAGAATGCGGATGGCCGCGGAGCGACTCCTGGAGGTGGCGCGATGAGGATGCCGGAGCCGCTGGGGCGGGCCGACCTTCCGGCCGAGGTGGAATCCGTCCCCCTGGCCCGCCGCTACGTCCGCGACCTGCTGGACCGCATCGACCACAAGCAGACCGACGACGCGCTGCTGCTGGTCAGCGAACTCTTCACCAACGCGGTACGCCACTCCGACTCCGGCCGTCACCCCGACGGCCGGGTCTCCGTCGCCGTCGCGAACCATGATGGAACGCTCCACGTCGACGTCATCGACGCCGGATCAGCCGGACACGTCCCTCGGATCTGCCCGGACGTCGACCCCGACAGCGGCGGCGGACGCGGCCTCTGGCTGGTCCAGGAACTGTCCACCGCCTGGGGTTGGTACGAGACCCCGACCGGCCGGGTGGTGTGGTTCCGGCTCTCCGAAACCTGACCGGCGCGAAGGTCACGCCTCCTGATTCACGGTGGCCCGCAACCAGTCCAGACAGGCGACCACGACGTCCCAGACACTCTCGGTGGCGAGCGAGGTCACCGGGAAGGCCGGGGAGAGATCCCGCTCCGCCGTCGGGATCTCTCCCCGGGGGCGGAGTTGAACCGCTCTCTCAGTTCCTCCCGCATGGCGACGTCGTCGAACGGATGCCTCCTCATGAGGACGCTGACGGGGATCACCACCTTCTTCGGATGGATCCGAAGAAGGGCCAACCGCGTTTTTCCCCGCTTGAGGACGGCCGCGCAGGAAGCGCCACCGGCACCGTACCGGATCCCTCCTCCGCCCGATGCCCACTGCTCCAGCAGCCGCTGGACCGCCCCGGCTGCCTGCGGCCCGGCCTCAACGCAGAGTTGATCGCCGCCCGATGGCCCTGGGCCACGCAGATCATCACCGCCGTCACCCGCTGCAAGCCCTGCCGGCGCCCCCCTGACCACAAACCCCCAGCTCATACAGTCACTACGGAAGAGCCACACCCAAGCTGGACGGCGGCGGCCGGCGGCCGCTGCGCCTGGTGGCTGCGGACGTGGGCCTGATGTGACCGCTCAGGGGCTGAGGTGGGTCAGCACGGCCAGGAGCTGGAGCATGCTGTAGGCGGCCGCCATGTTCTCGGCGTTGAACGCCACCGTGCGGCCGGTTCTGGTGACGCCGGGAATGAGGGCGGCGAGGTCTGCCGAGCGCGGCTGGTGCAGGTCGACCTCGATATCGAGCGGGCGTGGAACCGACATGGGCCGATGGTCGGCGTGCAGTCGTATCGCTTGGCCTGCGCCCCGCCGCAGGCGGTCGTGTGCCTCCTGCGGGTGCAGGGTGTCGGCCGCGTGCTGGCCGAGCCCTCGTTTGACCGGCACGGTGACGCCGCGGGGCACCAGCGCGCTGAACTCCTCGCAGGCCGCGGCATCTCCGCCGGCCAGCACGACGGGCACGCCGTAGGAGCCGGCCAGCAGGGTGTTGATTCCGATCTCACCGTGTGAGGCGCCGTTGATGCGGACGTCGAGGATGGCGTCGGCGATGGTGTGGGCGAGCACGGCGCCGGCGGCGCCCGCGCGGGCGTGGTACCCCACGAACATCGCTACCTGGGCGCCCGCCTGCAGGCCCGCCAGCATGCCCAGTTCGCGGGGTTTGCCACGGATCAGCCGGGCGCGTCGGTCGAGTTCTTCGGGCAGGATGTTGCGGTACGAGCCGTGGGCATCGGCCACCAGCACCTCGGCCGCCGGCTCGGCATCGATCACGCCTTCCACCACGGCGTTGGCCTCCGCCGTCATCAACCTGCGGCCGCGCTCGTAGTCGTGCCGCTCCGGGGTGGTCTCCGCGGGATGAACGATGCCGGCAATCCCCTCCATGTCCACCGAGATCAATACCTTGATTCCCATGGCTAGTTCTAGCACGTGCGCGGGGCGGTGCCGCGGCCGCCGAAGAATGTCTCGAACACGTCGATGGGCAGGCCGGCCCGGCGGGCGTCACAGGTGTGGCCGGAGGGGTTGTGCAGATGGATCAGGCCGTGGTCGTGCTATGTGAAGATCTATGACGGGCAGCCACTCGCTCAGTAAGCGCTGAGCCGGCGGGCGTTCCAGGACGCCCGCCGGCTCCTCACGATGGAGACCGCGGCATGAGGGAAGACGACTTTACTCATTACGAGAGACTCGTCTCCGCGTGGTTCTCCGATCCAACCTGCCTGACCTGGTGCGAGGCATCGGGGCTGGACGACGTGGCGCGAGCCTTCGGCGCCGACCTCGCCGCGGCCGAGTCTTTGAGCTTCGAGGACGCCCAGCTCGAGCAGTGCAATGCGGACATCCCCGGCATCCTGCCCAGTCTGGTCGCCGGGACGATCGGCGACTGGACGCTGGTCGTCGAACCGAACGGGTGCGAGGGCGCAAGACCCGAAGTGCTGAAGGCGTTGTCGGCCCGCGGGCGAGCGGTGAACGTTCTGCTCAACGGAGGCCAGTACGACCGGCTCAGCTACGCCGCCGCCGGGCGGTTGCTCGCCGTCCGGCTGACGTCCTCCCCCGCCCGCCCCGGCCGCCTTCCGGGTGACGCCGACGCCGTCATCGACTCGGTCATCGACTCGGTCGGCACCGATGACGTCATCGGGCTCCAAGCCGCCTCGCTCCTGGCGGCGGAGCACATCACTGGTGCCCGCCTCACGGAAGAGTGGCTACTGGACAGCGGCCTCACGCGCCTGCTCGTCGAGAATCCGCTCCCCGACGACATCGTCCCCGATCAGTTACGCAACCACCGCGTACTGAACCGACCCGAAGTGCGGGCGATCCTCGATGATCTGTCGCCCGGCAAGGTAGCTCCCATCCGCTACCTGATGACGGAGGCGGTGGTACAGGGTTCGCAGCTGTTGCACCCCACAGTGGATGAGGCGCTGGAGTTCCTGCGTGGCGACGACGACACCACCCGGCGGCGGGAGGTCCGCCGCCAGGTCGCCTTACTGTGCGACGACGTCTCACGAGAACCTGGCCCGGACTGGACACCGCGCCGTGCGGCCGTGAAGGTGCTGCTGGACGCGCTGGGAGACGACCTCACCAAATCCGCGGACGCGGTCGCGGGCCACGCCTACATGGGACATCTCACCGACGATCAAAAAACCATCGTCGTCATCATGAAGCGGTGCCTGCATCGAATCAGCCGCACAGCGTCCTGAACGCGCAACCGTTCGACCTGTTCGGCGCCAAAATGCAGGCAAGTAGCTCTGACCTGTGGTTGACCGGGCCCCTCGCCGATACTGATTGATCAATCCCGAGACAGCCTTGGTCTGTGAACCGGTACCCCATATCGGTTGGCAGGGGTGAGCTGGATTTCGATGGCGATCTGGTACTACATTCGTAGGTCGGCTGGGAGGGGGGCGTCGCGCCTTCAATAGTGGCTGATCAGGGCACGTATCTGGTGAAGCCGCCGGAAGTCCGACCAGGCCATGACATGATCGATGGCATTGGCCGCGGGGATGAACAGCCGGGCCAGAACACGACGGATCTCGGCCAGAGACAGCCGCAGGGGCCTCAGCGCGGTGGTGCCTCCAGGGACGGATGGTCTTTTCCCTCGTCAGCGGTTTCATCAGCGTCGGCGGGCAGGGTGGCGCGCACGACGGGCGCCTGCTCGGCCACGGCCACCGCGGTCCAGTCGTAGGCGCGCGCGCCCTTGCTGCCGTTCCCGCACGAGCGGCGCTCCCAGATCTGCGGGACGCCCCGGGCAAGCAGCCGATCCAGCACGTGCCCGACCGGCTCGGCCCCGCCCCGCACGGCGGCCAGGGGCAGATCGACGGGCACCGCCATGACGTAGCCGAGCGCGTGTTCATGGCAGAACGCGCGCAGGTGCGGGTCGCGGCCATATCCCGCATCGGCGCACAGGTAACGAAACAGCGTGCCGGCCGCGATCTCCTCACCGAGCATGTCGATCACCAGCTGGGACTTGGTGCGGAAGGTCACGTGCTCGGGCGCACCCCGGCTCTGCCGCGGCGCCCACCATCGTGCGCCCAGGACTCGGGCAGATACAGACGCCGGTTGACGAACGCGTACCCGGCGTCCGAGGCATAGGTGAGCAGGGGCATGACCTGGCAGTTCTCCACCTGGCCGGTCAGTCCGCAGTACTGGTCGGCCACGCCGGCCGACGCCTCGCCCTTCTTGATCGCGGCCGTGTCGTCGGCGATCAGTACCCCGTCGGTGCGGCCCAGGTGGGCCGGCACGTAGGAGCGGACCTCGTCACGCAGGGCGTCGACGTCCCATTTCGCGCGGTCCAGCAGGTGCTCGAACCGGTGGGCGGTGGCGTGCCCGATGTGGTCGGCCAACTGCCAGGAGTTCTTACGCGGCGCATCGGCCAGCGGGGCGCGTACCAGGTCGGCGAAGGCCTGCCGAGGCTCGGGCCGGGTGAACAGGGGACCGGCGATCCGCGTGGCCAGCGCTGTCAGCTCTGTATCCCAGGACACGACCTGATCGTAGGAAAGGAAGGAAGTCACGCGCCCGAATCGACACATACGCACGAGCACTGGCCGCACGCTGCGACCTCGGCACCAAACCCGTCCTCGACCTCGCCGAACTCCTGCCATGGGAACCCGAGGCCACGCGGCGCAGGCGCCACAGTCGTCACTGACGTGATCGGGATCTGCTAGTTTTACCCCTTACGGCCGGATGTTGCTTCCGGCCGGAACATGTTTGTATGACCACATTTCAAGCAACCGTGCGGCCCGTGAGCGCCGCAGACCGTCTCATCGTCGAACGGCTCTGGCTCATGTTCCGCCACGACATGGCGGAGTTCCAGGGCGGACTGCCCAGCCCAGACGGCACCTATCACAGCGACCGGCTACGCTCGGCGTTCGAGGACGACGACTGGGCGGCCTATCTGTTCACCAGCGGGGACCAGCCTGTCGGGTTCGCGTTCGTGCGCGCACTGTCCGGCCCGGCGCGCGTGCTGAACAGCTTCTTCGTGGTGCGCGGCGCGCGCAGAACCGGGATCGGGCTGAAAGTCGTACGAGAGGTGATCTCCCGGCACCCCGGTCCATGGAAGATCGCTTTCCAGGACTCCAACACGGCGGCCGTCGCGTTCTGGCGGCGCGTCGCCACCGAGATCGCCAGCGACGCGTGGACGGAGGAGCCCGAAGACGTTCCCCCGGACGTGTGGATTTCCTTCTCAACCGCCTGACCAGGGATCAGAACGGGAGCGTAACTGGCGGGGCCGTGGTGAACGCGCCCCCCTGCGTCAGGAAGATCGCGGCACGCGAGTTACCCGAGATAGATAATCGCCTACGGCGCAATATGACGGCCAAGGAGCGATCTTGGTGACAGCATGGCTGCCTGCGTGACACCCATCGTGCTTCGGCTCAACAGCGTCGCCGCATGCCGACATGATTACGAGCCACTTTCCCTGAAAAGGTGCCAAGTATCGAGAAAAGTCTCACCTTCAAGAAGACCGGTGCGTCTGCTCAGCGGCTACTGCCAGGTCATGACCAGTTGGGTGTGCCGCTTGCGGAAGATCCGGCCGATCGCCGGGGCAGGCGGGAGGGCATCGGCGGGGTAGAGGCTGAACGTCGGGGCGGGGTGGGTTCGCCAGTCGCGGTCCCACGTCTGAATGTGGTCATGGAGGCGGCGGGCGAGTTCGTCGCCGGCGGGCCCGTATCCGCAGGTGCCGAACTCCCACCGGGGCTCCGCCGTCTCCTCTGCCCGGGGCGGTTCGCGGATCGTGAGGTAGGCGAAACTGTCGACGGTGATGAGCACGGGGCAATACCAGCGCATCGCGACCTCGACCATGCCGCAGTCGCGGTCTGGGTCCTGCCAGATCATGCCGAACCGATCATCTGTGGTCGCGATCCACAGGTGCATCGAGTCGAACGACTCACCCCGGCCGGCCGTGACGCCGGTCCACAGCTCGCTACGGGCACCGGTCAGGGCCTGGTCGAGCGCGGCGACGTCAAGGGCGGGGCCCTCTTCGAGCGTCAGCCTCACCGCACCGTCGGCCAAGACCACCTCTTGATCCGGGAGCGCCCCGGCTCCCTGAGCCGCGACGAATCCGCACACCGTGGGGTTCAAGCCGACGAAGTGGTCACCGTCCCAGACGAAGGTGAAGGACCGGCTGACCGTGGAGAACCGCAGCGGCACCACCATCCGCCCGGCCGGAGCAAGCAGAGGCCCCCACGGGATGTCCCAGACCCCGACAGTGACGATGATGGCGTCAAAGCCGCCCTCGGGAGCGTGCTCGGCGGCGACATGCTCGGCATCGCCCAGCACGACCTGCACGTTCGGGTAGCCGGTCGCGGCGAGGAACCGGGCCGCTCGCCCGGTGACGAACGGGTCGATGTCCACGCTGACCACCAGCCCGTCCAGGCCGACGATCTCGGCGATGAGCGCCGCGTTGTAACCGCCGCTGCCAACCTCGAGAACTTTCGCGCCGGGGGTGAGCTGTGCGGTTTCGAGCATCTCGGCTTGGAGCCAGGGCGCGCTGATCGAACTCGTCGCCCTGCCGTCCGGGCCGCGTTTGGTGACGACCACGTCCTGGGCGGAGTAGGCGGCCTCCAGCGGCGCCTCGGGCGCGAACCTCTCGCGCGGTACCGCGGCGAAGGCCGCTTCGACCTGCGGGGAGCGGATCGAGCCCTGTTCCTTGAGCGTTGCGACCATGTCGGCGCGCAGCAGATCAGGGGTGGCGGAAGGCAGGGTGTCGGTGGTCACCGGCCGACTGTAGTCCCTGCGCGCGACAGTTTCCGCGCGGTAGCGGTCCCATGCCTGCGTGTTCACTTCAGGAAGCGCAGGAGTTACCGGGGTAGCTGCGCCTCTCGGCTGAGTCGGGGCGCGAGGTCGGCCATCTTCTGTTGGAACGTGGTGACGATCGTCGCCTGCGGATAGGTGTGCTCCAACACGGTACCGAGGACGGTGCTTCGGTCGGTGATAGCTGCGGCGTATCGCGGAGCGGCGATCGCTGTGATGCCGTACGCAACGGCCCGTTCGGGATCGCCCAGCCGGGCGCAGGCGATTCCCAGATCCAGGGCGGTGATCGCCCGTCGGGTCGGGGACAGGTGTGGGGCCTGCTCGTAGATCTCCAGTGCCTGTTCGGCATAGGCGCGGGCCTGCTCGTCGTGGCCGAGCCACAGGTTGGAGGTGGCGGCCACCGACCAGGCTCGTACTGCATCGGCGCCAAACAGCCCCGATACGTGCGCCGGCAGCCGCTCGGTCTCCTCGTGCAGGGCCGCCAGTGCCTGGTGAGCGGGGGCGGTGTGGCCGAGCCGGGCGTGGATGCGAGCCAGTTGCCCGATCAGGCGTGTGCACGCTGCGGTCGCGGCTGGTGCGATCGCCGCTCCTTGTTCGGCGGCGTGCAGCGCGTCGCGGGGCCGGTCGTCGTACAGCAGGGTCGTGGCTTCGACGTCCCAGGCCCATGCGGTGATCTCGTCGTGGCCGACTTCTTCGGCGTGATGGCGTGCGTCGGCGGCGTAGGCGAGTGAGGTGCGTACCTGGCCGCGGTCTTGAGCGGCCCATGCCAGGATCACCGACAGCCACGCGGCGGCGATGTACAGCTCACGGCGTTGGGCGAGCGTCATGCGCAGGTGCAGGAGTTCGGCGACGTGGCGACGATCGGCGAGCACACTGTGCCACAGCTCTTCTGTGCTGTGGCGGGGATAGGCGTGCCCGTAGTCGCTGATGATCTGGTGAAAACGTTCGATGCTGCGGGGCCCGATCTCGGTCTGCTCACTGTGGCGGGTGAGCTCATAAGCTTCACGCTCGGTGTCAGCCAGCGCGCCGGAGACGACGACGGTCGCGTTGAGCCCCAGGCGGAGGGCGTCACGACGCTTCACAGGATCATCCCCCGGCGGGTGTGGTGTGTAGTCGGCGGCGAATCCGAGCTGGACCGGCCCCGTGCTGAACAGTCGGCTGATCCGGTCTTGGTAGTCACTATCAGGGGGGTGCCCGCTCTCCCATCGACGCCAAGCCCTGTCTGTGGTCCCACGTGGTGGCAGCTCGGCGGCTTGGCCGGTCGCTCCCAGCTGGTCGAGTGTTTCAGAGACGCTCCATCCATGAGCGAGCCGGTGGCTTTTGAGGAGGCTGTGCCTACAGCAGGCATGGATGTCGCGGGCAAGGTCAGACAAGACCTGGGCGGGCATCTGCTCACCGCCGTAGCTCATCCGGGCGCGATCTCGGATCGCGGCGGCGCACCGCGTATCGTGCGGTTGGCCGGTGAGGTGCTGCGTCACTGGTATCTCCGGGTAAATGTGGCGCTCCCACCATCTCCCGAGCTGTCATGTAGAGCAATAGGGCACCGGCTGACCTGTCGGCGGACAGTGGATGTCCGCCGACAGGTCAGCACTTGCCACTGGCACAGATCACCGGCCGCGCTGGACAGTTGAACCAACCCCGGTGAACCAACCCCGGTTGCGGCACGACCGATCGGGTGCTCACCCGTCACCCATACTCATAGACGTCAGGAGAGATGATGATCTTTCGGCGGCTCCGGTGGTGACCGGCACTGTGCCCGCCCGGTCTGTGGGCGGGCGACGGTGACGTACTTACCTTGCGACTCAGACCCTCTCCCGGCAGTGGTGCGCCTCTTCAACACTGTCCTGGCGAGCCAGAACCGGCAGCGCGCGCAAGGCTTCCGGGTCAGCGACGTCCTCAACCGCCTCAGCGCACGCCTGCATGTCTTCGGATCTACCCGACCATCAGCCCCAACGACCCCAGCCTGCACTTGGCGAACGACATCCCGGGGTGGGCCAAAGCCGCCGAGAATGGCCTGTCCTGCTGCTGGTGGGTCAGGAGACGAGGTAGGGGCCGCGAGGAGTTCGAGGCACCCGCCGACACCGCCGACAAGAGAGATGACGTGGCCTGCCGGATCGCCGCCGCCCTCTACACGGTGCCGCGCGCAGTTGACGTCATGAGACCAGCGCGGTCACCTGCAAAGAGCACACTCTTGGGTCGCCGCGCTTCGGGCTGCAGATGCCTGGTGGTGGACAGGTCCGAACTGTGGCCACTACTGCGAAGGAGAGTGCGCAGGATGAGGATCGGATACAGCTTCTGGGGCTTCCTCGGCCCCGGCATCGTCGACACCCCCGACGGCGGCCGGTTCTGGCGTCGCGGCATCATCGACACCCTGCACGAGCACGGACACGAGGTGATCCTGCTGCAGCAGGACCGCGACCACCTGGAGGCCGGCACCACTCTGCCGTACTGGTGGGAGGCTGGATTCCCTCCGCTGGACGTGCTGTTCTGTGAGTGGCGGTGGCCGCTGCCCGGCCGCAACACCACCCCGTGCGGCAGCCCCGGCCACACGTGCGACCTGCACCGGCAGGCTGACCTGGTCCACCACTACACCGAGGACCTGGCCACACCAACGGTGCTGTGGGACACCGACCGGCAGATGAGCTCGGATGACCCGCTGCGCGGGATGTCGCACGTCATCGTGTGCGACACCGCGCTGTGGCCGTCGCCTCCGGCGCCGACGCTCGCCACGATGGTCCCGGACGCCATGGTGGACGCGGCCGACCCGGCGCAGTTGGCGGCCACGCCCCGCCCGTTGGATCTGGCCTACGTCGGCAACCAGTACGACCGCGACGAGGCGTTCGACCGCTTCTTCGTCCCCGCAGCCGCGAGGGTGTCACACCGGGTGGCGGGAAAGTGGACCCGCACCGAACGGTGGCCGCACGTCACCTTCACCGGAAGGGCCGCGTTCACCGAGGTCACCCCCATCTACCGGGGCGCGTTGACCACGGTGTTGCTGATGCCCGACCGATACGTGGCAACCGGGAACATCTCCCAGCGGTTCCCCGAAGCGGTGCTGGCCGGGTGCCTGCCGCTGACCCCGACGACGCTCATCAACGCCGGCCAGATCACCCCGACCGAGTTGCACGTCGCCAACGGCGGCGAGGTGGTGGAGCGGATCGCCTGGCTACGGGAGATCCAGGGCGGCCCGGAGCACGCCGACCTGATCGCCGCGTGCCTGGACCTGCTGGATCTCTTCCGCCACTCCCGGCAGGTCGGTGAACTGGAGCGGCTGATGGCCACGTTGACCCGCCCCACCGCCACGAGAGGGAACCCGTGACCGGCATCCCCGGCCCTGTCGGCCTGCCGACTTTCGCGACGTTCCACGACGCCTACCGGGCGGTGCTGCACCAGATCCTCGCCCAGCCGCACCACGCGGCGACCGCGCGGGGCACGACGTTCAGCGAGGTCCTCGGCGTCGGGTTCACCCTCGCCGATCCGCGCCACCGCATTCCCTGGCTGGCGGCCCGCCGCCCGAACATCGTGTTCAACCACGCCGAGGCCCTGTGGTACCTGTCCGGCCGGGCCGACCTCGACATGATCGGCTACTACGCGCCCCGGCTGCGTGCCCTGTCGGCCGACGGTCAGCACCTGACCGGCACCGCGTACGGCCCCCGCCTGTTCGCCCCGGCCGGAGCTTCGCAATGGGAGCGTGTCGTCGACCTGTTGCGTGCCGACCCGGGCACCAAACGGGCCGCGATGCTGATCATGCAGCCGGGCGAGCTGCTCGACCCCGCCAACCCCGACGTGGCGTGCACCCTCAGCCTGCAGTTCCTCATCCGAGACGGCGCACTGCACACCATGGCGTTCATGCGAGGCAACGACGCCTGGATAGGCCTGGCCTGCGACGTGTTCTCCTTCACGCTGATCGCCGAGTACACCGCTCTCGCGTTGGGCGTCCGGCTGGGGACCTACACACATCTGGTGTCGTCGATGCACCTGTCCGTGGCTGATCTGCCGCGCGCGCAGGCCGCCCTCGCAGAGCCCATCATCCCGGTGCCGGACGCGCCGGCCATGCCGCCCACGAGCCCGGAGGCGCTGGCCACCGTGTTGTCGTGGGAGCAGCGGCTGCGCCTGAACGACACCCCGCTGAATCTTAAGGCCGATGACGTGACCGGGCTGGGTGCGTACTGGCAACACGTGCTGCTGCTGTAACCAGCCTGCGCATCCTGTATGAGCACGCCACCCGGTACCGCACCGTCTTGTACTGGCGCCCGATCGTGCCTGACCTCAACGACTCCGACGACCACATCCAGAAAGCTCTGGAGCTCTCGCAGCACGCGCACGCCACGGTCTTCACCGGCCTGTTCTTCCGGCAGCAGATCGCCGCTTACTACCGCGACCACGGCCTGCCAGAACCATACGAGGACACTGCCCGCCGCAAGATCATGCCCGAGGAAACCGAACAGCGGATCCTGCGGGCGTTCCACCGCCCCGCCGACCAGCAACTGCCGTGGGGGCCGCTGTTTCGCAAGACGAGCTGCGGCGTCGCCTACGCCCACCACGAGGCCGACTACAACGGCCACTACGGCATCCGCGAGCTCTGCGACATCTGCCCCCTCGCCCAGCTCAACCTGTGCCGCGACGCCTGGAAGGCCCCCGACCTCGCTCACGTCACCGGCCAAGCCCACGCCCTCGGCGCGGTCGGCGATGTGCAGATCACCGACCGCGCCATCATGGTTGAGGGCCTGGACGAGCCGCCGCGCTACTTCCTGCAACACACCCACCGCTACCAGGTCCACGACCGCAGCAAGCCCCACCACTACCGCAGGCACGGCCGAGCAGACATCGGCTGGCCGACCACCTAGGAGAGATCGTGAACTTCGGCACCTGGCCGCGCCTGCTCGTCGTCGATGTGGAGGGCAACGGGGCCAACCCGCCCGACCTCGTAGAAGTCGCGACCATCCCCATCACCGCAGGCCGGCCGGTGCCTCAATCAGCGCGCTCCACCCTGATCCGGCCTCCACGGCCCATCACCGCGTTCGCCACCCGCATCCACCACATCACCAACCACGACGTCGACAGCGCCCCTTGCTGGGAGTCGATCGCCCGGGCGGTCCAGGCGAACCTCGACGGCGTGTGGATCGCCGCCCACAACGCTCACGTGGACTACACCGTGCTGCGCCGCCACCTGCCGGACTGGCAACCGGATGGGGTCATCGACACCCTGCGGCTGGCCCGCGCCACCCTGCCCGACGCCCCCGGCCACAGCCTCGACGCGCTCTTGGCCCACACCGATATCTGCCTGACCGGCATCAGCGGTCAACGCCACCGCGCCGGGTTCGACGCCCACGCCACCGCGCTGCTCCTGGTCAACCTCGCCGCCCACTACCCCACCTGGGATGCCCTCACCACAGCGGCCATCCCCCCGGGCATGCCCGGCCATCCCACCCCTGACCACGAGGAACAAACCCTATGGTGAGCACCCCCATCCACCTTGGCATCGCCGGAACCCACGGCACGAACACCACGACCCTGGCTCGCCGCATCGAGATGGAGTTACGCGGCACGGGCCTGACCGTGGCACGCATCGGCGGTCTCGCCAAACAAGCCGCTGAGCGCGGATTTCCCAAGATGACCCGACACACCACCGCCTCCACCGAATGGATCATCACCTTCGGAGCCGCAGCCGCCCTGCACGCGGAGCTCACAGCCGACGTCGTCATCGTCGACGGCACCGCCCACAACGCCGTGGCCTACTACCTCGCCGCTGTGCAACATCACGACCGACAGCCCACACCCGATGACCTCGACCACCTGACCACTCTCGCCCGCATCCACACCCGCCGTCAGATTCTGATCATGGCAACCGTCTTAGACCCCGCCGCCCCATTCGAAGCCCACCACGGCAAAGACCCCGACTACCCCGATGCCGCTTTCCGGGCCACCGTCGACCAGCGGCTCCACCGCCTCCTCACCGACCAGCGCCCCGACTACATCGCCGTCTCCCCGCTCGATCACGCCCCCGCAATCCAAGCCGCCCTCACCACCGTCGTGGAAAGGCTGGACACGCCGTGAACGCCCCCTTCCTCGGTGGCGCCATCACCATCGCCGACAAGCGAATCTCCCGCCTCGGCTTGGGCACCATGCGCCTGACCGACCCCGGCACCTGGAACACGCCCAGCGACATCACAAGCGCCATCACGGTGCTTCGTGACGCCATGACGCTGGGCATCACTCATATCGACACCGACGACGCCTACGGCCCCACACCGTCGAAGACCTCATCCGCCAAGCCCTGCACCCCTACCCGACAACCTCCTGCCGGCCACCAAGGTCGGAATGATCCGCCCCTGCCCGAACATCTGGAAACCACTCGGCCGGCCGGACTAGAGGACTTTCTCGCGCTGCTCCACTCCTCCGAGGACGGCCGCCCCGACGACGCGGTGAAACTGGGAGCGGCCTATCTGCCGAACCAGATGATCGACAACGTGATCGTTGGGAACTGGCCACCGACCTCGCTCGTCGAAAGGCTCACGCCTCCGAGCTGAGCCTCGCCGGCGAACCGCTTGCCGGGGATCCGGCGACTACGACGCCCTGGAACGGCGGTGCGTCTCGATCCACTTTGTGGGGATCTTCAACGCGCCGAGGATGCCGGGGGCCGGCCGGTCCTCGATGTGCGGTGCGCCGCCCCGCTCGACCGGCAGTAGCAGCCATCGGGCCGCGGGCCGGGCGGTCGCCTTGTCCGCCAGCCGTTCCAGCACGGCCATCCGGTCGTAGCGGGCCAGCGGCGCCGCCTCGACGACCAGCAGCGGCTCCGGTTCGGTGGTCAGCCGCTCCTCCAGCCCGGCCGCCGCGAGGGCGACGAGCCGTCGCAGGTTCGCGGCGTCCTGCGGGGCCGCGCCGGGACGGTCGGAGCGCAGCACCAGGGACCAGTCCACGCCGAGCGCGTCGGCGGTCGTCCGCATCGCGGTGAGCAGCTCGGCGGTGACGTCGAGTGTCTCTGCGCCGAAACGGGTGCTCAGCGCGGGGATGGCGTCGAGGTAGTAGCGGTAGTTCACGCTGAGCGTGACGAACCCCCGTTCCTGGAGCGACAGCCGCATCCGGCGCTCGAAGTCGGCGACCTCCCGGCCCGACTCGCTCTCGCTCAGGCTCGTCACCGTCCGCCCCCGGGAGGACGGCAGGAGGGTCGCGAGCACCTTCCGCGGCTCGTAGGTGCCCTGTCCCCGCGCGAAGACCAGCGGGACTCCGGCCGCCTTGAGCAGCATGTTCAGCGCGCGTGGCTCCTCCCCCGGCGGATCCTCGGGGAAGGGGCCGACCCTCGGGTAGCGGGCGCGCACCCGCGTCCTGAGCTGTTCGGGATTCATCCCGTGGCGGACCACGCCGAGCGAAGAGGCCATCTGCTCCAAGGCACGGCGCGGGTCCAGCCCGTCGGGGTAGATCTCTCCCCGGCCGTTGGCCGCGGCCGTACGGGAGGCGGCGGCGGCGAGCAGGGCCAGGCGTTCGGCGGGCAGCTCCGCCGCCCCCTGCGGCAGCCGTACCGCGCGCAGTCTCTCCTCGGTGCGCGCGGCGGTCGGCAGCGGACTCTCCTCGGCCAGCTGATCGGCCGCCTTGCCCAGTCGTACGGCGTAGTCGAGCAGGTCGGTGCCCGGCACGGCGTCGGGGTCGGTGGGCTTCTCCAGCGCGACGACCACCGAGTGGTGGGAGTGCCGCTGCAGAAGCCTGGCCTCCCCGCCGCGCTCGGTCTCGACCTCGACGGCGGCGCGGACCAGGCCCAGGGCCCGGCGCATCCACCGCTCCCCCGCCGCCTCGGGACTGCGGGAGGCGAGCAACGCCTCGGCGATGCCGGTCGCGGCGATCACCCCTCCGGCGTCCTCGACGATCTCGACGATCTCCTCGCGGACCTGGGTGAGGCTTCTCCGCTGCCGCCAGCCCCGGCGTGCCTTGGGGACGATCTGACCGACCCGGCCCGAGGTGACCCCGGCCGCCCTCGCCAGCTCGGCGTTGCCCGGCCAGCCGGAGTCGGTGTCCTCCAGCCCGAGGTAGCGCCGGAGCACCTGCGCCTCCGCCGACTCCTTCGCGAGGCCCTTCGGCACGAGGGAGGCGAGCACCGAGCCGACACCGCGATCGGAGTCGTCGTGCGACACCTCCGGCTCGGGGACGGCGGCGACCGGCTGGAGCCGGCCGCGCCACTGCTTGGCCCTGCGCCTGATCTCCCGCTTGGTGGGATCGGCCACCCCCGACAGCCGGGAGAGCTCGAACGGGGAACGGGCCAGCAGGTCGCGGACGGTCCTGACGTCGATGCGGTGCAGCGCGTCGACCGCGCGCGGGGTGAGCCCCGCCGAGGCGACGGCCGTGTCGAGGACCGCCCTGGCCACCGCCTGGTCGAGCTCCTCGCCCGTCACCGGGTTGACGCTGGTCGGCGTCGCCGCGGCCGGTGGGACGGCCGCGAACGCCGACTGCCAGGCGAGCCGCATCGTCTCGATCGAGTCGTGGCGGGCCTTGACGTCACGCGCCAGCGCGCTGCGGAAGAAGGCGATAATCCCGTCCCTGGCCGGTCCGGGCTCGAAGTCGTCGGGGGCGATCGTGACGTCGGCGTCGATCACCGCCGGATGGCTGCCGCCGGTTCCGTAGACGGGGGTCCGGCCGGTGGCCATCTCATACAGGGTGACCGCCACCGCGTACCGCTCGGCCGCCGCGTCGTAGCGGGGCCGGTGGATCGGGTCGAAGAACGGGTCGAGGTAGGGCGGCGTGCCGACCCCGGTCTGCTCCAGCGGCGCCCGCGACAGGGAGAAGTCGAAAAGCGACAGGTGCACCTCGCGGCTCTTGCCCCGCTCGCGGAAGGCGAGGTTGTCGGGCTTGATGTCGCGGTGGTTGACCCCGGCCAGGTCGAGCGCGGCGAGGATCTCCAGCAGGTCCCTGCCCCAGCGGCTGAGGAAGTCGAGCGAGAGCCGCCCCTCGCGGCGGATCAGGGCCGCCAGACTCTCCCGGCCGGCGTCCTCCAGCAGCAGTGCCGTACGGCCACCCACCACCAGCGGCCCCTCCAGGCCGCCGGCGATGCGCGGTTCGCGGGCGAGATGCAGAACCTCGGACTCGTCCAGCAGCCTGCGACGGGCACCGTCCTCGTCCAGCGCGACCTTCAGCACGACCTGGCCGTGCTCGGGGTCCCGGACCAGCAGGGCGAGGGCGGTGGAACCCTGGCCGAGCCGCTGGAGGACCTCGAACCGGCCGGGCTGCTCCCTGGTACCGATCACCGAACCGGGCGTCGCCTCCAGAGGGTCGACCTGCTGGGCGACCTCCTCCTGCAGGAGAAGATCCTGGATCAGGTTCTCCAGCTCCTGGGCGAACCTCTCCGCCGACTCCGTACGCAGGTCGACGTCGCCCGCCGTGGCGTTCCTGACCAGGTCGATCATCGCCTGGGAGGCGCCGTCCAGTTCTACGCCGACGTCGAGGCCGCGCTCGCGGGTGAGCCGCTGCTGGAGCTCCTCACCCGTGTCGGCGGGGGCCGCCCCCGTGAAGATCAGGAAGGAGACCGAGCCCAGGCCGAAGACGTCAGCCAGCACCGGATCGGCGTCCGGGTCGTGGAGCGTCTCGGGGGCGAGGTAGCCGTGGGCGGCCCGGTCGGTCAGGGCTTCGAGGGTGCGGGTGCCCACCGCGTAGCTGCCGTAGCCGGGCGAGCCCGGGACCAGGCGGCCCGCGGTGTGCCAGTCGCGGATCCGCACGCCGTACTGACCGAGGGCGAGGGTGCGCACGAAGATGGAGAGCGGGCTGAGCCTGCGATGGACCAGCCGCCGTGAGTGCGCGTAGCGCAGCGTGTTGGCCAGCGTGCGGACGAGTTTGATCCGCTGGTCGGCGGAGAGGTCGTCCCCCTGCTGCATCAGGAAGTGGTCGAGACGCACCTCGGTCGCGTCGTGGTCGAACACGACGGCCAGGCCGCGTTCGTGCTCATAGAACTCGATCGCGCGGGCGATGCCAGGGTGGTTGACGTTCTCCAGGGTGACGAACTCGCGCTTGGCGGCGCGGAGGGTCGCGGCGCGTTCCTCGTCGGAGACGCCCCGATCGACCAGGTAGAAGCGGACCCGCCGGACGCTGTCCAGCATGGGATGGTTGGCCAGGTAGTCCTGCCAGCCGGGGCCCTCGGCCAGGGGGGTGTCGGTCAGCTCCAGGTTGCCGACCCTGCGGTGCCGGACGCTGGGACGCACCCCCGCCTTGTTGATCAGCCTCGCCAGCTCGACCGAACGCCTGCGGTCCACGGCGTTGCGGGGGTTCTCCGGTGTGACGGCCAGTTCGTCCTTGATCAGCCGGTCCAGGCCCTCGGGTCCCTGACCGTCGATCCGGTAGACGCCCTGCCTGCCCCGGTCGGTGAACCTGACCTCGGTCGACGGATGGTGGAGGACCACGCCCGCGTGCACGAACGGCAGGTCGCGCCCCCCGGCGTCGACGAGGAGCTGCCTGAAGTGTTTGGCCTTGCTGTCGGCGAGGATGCGTGGGTTGTCCTCGGCGCGGCCGTTGTGGAACCAGGTCTGGTGGTCGCCGGTGATCCGGCCTGACCAGTGCTTCAGCTCCAGCAGGTAGATGCCGCCCCTGCCGATGACGAGGAGATCGACCTCGTACTGCCGACCGCTGCGGGTGGTGAAGGTGAAGTTGCTCCACGCCCGATAGGGGTCGTCGTCGTCGAGCCTGGCCCGGATCGCTGCGAGACCGCCCCGTTCGTGGGTGTGCTCGGAGGGCGCGACCTCAATCCAGCGCTTGCTGCCGGGCTCCATCCGCTCCTCCGTTCCTCGGCGGAGAGTCTAGCCCCGGGGGAGGCTTTTTCTCGTCGGTCCTTCCTCCCTCCACGAGAACGCGGACAGCCCCTGCACCTCCACTCGAATCACAGCGCCTCACGACGCAGTCCGAACCGTACAGTCCCCCGCCGTGCAGCTACCCCCGAGCCGTCAAACGCACCCGACAAAGCGACTACAGAGAACGCCGCCCCTCCGATCCGGCACACAGAGCCGCCCACCGTCGCACTCCTGCCCCGAGCCAGAGAGTGATCGTTAGCTAGACGGTATTTGGCCCGGCAGGATCGGGAGTTGCGCTCGATTAAGTAACTTTAATGCGGCTTGAGTTCCGCTAGAGGAGGCTTCGGCTACCAGTAGAAGATGAATAATTTTCCAGAGTGGGATAGTCGAACCAGGGTTGACCAAAGATTAAGTGAAGCGGCGCTGCGTCTCGCTGCCACCACCGATCGCATTGGCGTTCGAAATGTATGGCAATACTTGCGTCACAACTGGCCTTACCTCTTGTTGTTCTTTTTTATTGCCGTTCCAATGTATTGGATAGCAGCGGCACTAACGATACGCTCCAAACTCTACTCCCCCTTCGGGGGTATGCCGACTTCTGATCAAGTCAGTATCTTTCAGACCTTCATCGGCGGCGGCCTTGCCACGGCAGCCACCTTGTTTGGCGCTCTTTTGACACGGTCACATAATAGGCGCGAGCATCGACGTCTTCAACTCCAGGCCGTTCTCGAAAGTTTGAAATCGCTCCCGGAGCGGGAAATCAAAGGTCGAATGTCAGGAGTTTTTCCGGCAATGGTGATGCTTGGCCAGCAAAATGTGGCTCTTCGCGCACTCGACGAGGCCGTTAACAAGGATTTCCTGAGCATGGATACAGTCGTCTGGATAATCGATGAAATCCTTAACAGCGGATACAAGTTCAGCCGTGTTGGCGGTGACGGCGACTTCATCGACACGGGAGTAGCCGATGAGGCGGCATCACTCCTTCACAAGTATGCGGAGAATGGACTCCTCACACAAACATCGCCTCGCGATGTATGGTTCCCCGGTTACTTCTTTAGAGGGAACTGGAACAGGACCATGACGTTTTACTCTAAAGATTTTACGCTACGCGCGTCAGCTCACACACTCTTGTCGCAAGAAAAGGGATGGTGGAGTAAGGCCGCTAGCAGTCAACTACCAGATTTCCCGACCAAGACCTGGATAGACTGCGCTAAGCGGGATTTCGAGCCGACCATTCGTTCGGCTGCGACCATACTACTGGATGCACTGATCACAAGCTTTCCGGAGTCGCCTGGAGCCTCAAAAGAGAAGGTCCAACTCCGAAATTCGGCGAAGAAGGCCGTAGCAAAGAGAAAGAGAAGGATTACGGACGTACCACAAGAATATCATGAGCTGGCGTACAAGATCCGAAACAAATGGAGAAGATAGCAGGCCGGTCTGTGCGATCACCTTTAGGATATAGATTTGCTCCGCGTTATATCGGTCCGCCTTCGAACCACAGTCGCACACCAAAGGCGACAGGACCACGAGTTGACTACATCGACAGGTTCCGCACTGTTGCGCTCGCCCCAGCGGCCGACTTCCGAGAAGCCGTGTCTCGCCACAACACAAGAACACTTCAATAATTATTTTGTTCAAAATCCATACACTTGGCCATTTTGTCCATTTTCTTCTCCAGCTTCTTCGCCTTGATGGGTTGTCTCACCCGGAAGGTGAGCAGGCGTATCAGCATTGCGAACAATATCACCAACGTCACCAACGTTGGCCACTTCCACCAACCGTGAACAGTCCAGACCACCCATGTAATAACTATGAGTGAAAAACCTGTGAATATCTCCCTGGTAAGGGTTTGGCCCTCCCTCACCAGCCCGGCGGCCTGCTTGCGTAGTTGCTCCTCATTCTGGCTCTTCGAAGCCACCTCGCTCTGATCAGAATTCTCGTTTTCTATCCAAATAATGCGGATCATCTGAGGTAACATGCATAATGACTTCCCATTGCTCAACTGTGCTAGACAAGAATCTTTGTGCTCAACGAGCAAATTTTTCTTCTTTTAAGCAAGTTGTCAGATCTTGGTAGCCGCTACTGAGCCTGAAAACCGGGCGGCGCAGCCGGTGTGCACGACGTACAGGATGGCGCCCAGCGCTGAGAATGCCGGGAGGGCGGCCGGTCCTCGATGTGCGGCGCACCGCCCCGCTCGACCGGCAGCAGCAACCACTGGGCCGCGAACCTGGCCGTCGCCTTGTCCGCCCAGTACGACGGACTTGGCCACGTCCTCTACCTGCTGGGATCAGCGGACCGGCCAGCAGGTGTGTGATCGGGCACCTCATCCGCTATCTCGTCGGCCTGCGGCTTCCTGCCCCCGGTGCCGTCTACCCCCGGAGAGCCCGGTGCCGTCGGCCCCACGGAGAGCAGAGGCCAAGGCGACGCAGCCCCCGCATCGCTCACGCGCGACGCGGTGAGCCGGTGCGGCCTACTCGGGGTCGTAGGCCAGGTTGGGCCGCAGCCAGCGCTCGACCTCGGCGAGGTCCATGCCCCGGCGCTTGGCGTAGTCCTCGACCTGGTCCCTGCCGAGCCGCCCCACGGTGAAGTACCGCGACGACGGGTGGGCGAAGATCAGCCCGCTGACGCTGGCCGCAGGGGTCATCGCGAAGGACTCGGTCAGGCCCATCCCGAGCTTGTCGGAGCCGAGCAGCTCGAACAGTTCCCGCTTCTCGCTGTGGTCCGGGCTCGCGGGGTAGCCGAGCGCGGGACGGATGCCGCGGAAGCGCTCGGCGTGCAGGTCCTCGAGGCGGGGATCGGCGTCCGGCTCGAACCAGGCCCGCCGCGCCTCCAGGTGGATGTACTCGGCGAACGCCTCGGCCAGCCGGTCGGCGAGGGCCTTCACCATGATCGAACGGTAGTCGTCGTTCTGGGCCTCGTAGCGGGCCGCGAGTTCCTCGGCGCCGTGGATCGCCACGGCGAACCCGCCGAGGTGGTCTCCGGCCGGGGCGATGTAGTCCGCCAGGCACCGGTTGGGCCGGCCGTCGGGCTTGGCCGTCTGCTGGCGCAGCATCGGCAGGCGGAGGCTACGCGTACCCGCCGCGCCACCGTCGAGCGCGCCGGGGAGCGCGGTGTCGATGACGGCGTCGATCACGATGTCGTCGCCCTCGGAGTGGGCCGGCCAGTAGCCGTAGGCACCCTTGGCCTGGAGGCTTCCCTCGGCGATGATCTGGTCCAGCATGGTGTTCGCGTCGTCGAAGAGCTCGCGGGCCACCGGCTGGTCGAGGATCGCCGGGTACTTGCCCCTCAGCTCCCAGGCCAGGAAGAGGAACTGCCAGTCGATCATCTCCCGGAGGGCGGTAAGGTCCGGCTCCACGACGCGGACGCCGGTGAAGTCGGGGACGGGCAGATCGTCGAACGGGACCCGTTCGGGGTTCGCCCGGGCCTGGTCGACGGTCAGCAGGGGGGTGCGCTGCTTGCCCGCGTACTGTTCGCGCAGGCGCTCCTGGTCGGCGCGGTTGCTCGCGTCCAGTTCCTCGGCCCGCTCGGCGTCCAGCAGGTCGGAGACCACGCCGACGACGCGGGAGGCGTCGAGCACGTGGACCGTGCTGTGGTCGTAGGCGGGGGCGATGCGGACCGCGGTGTGCTGGCGCGAGGTCGTGGCGCCGCCGACCAGCAGGGGCAGCTTCAGCCCGCGGCGTCGCATCTCCTCGGCGACGGTGACCATCTCGTCCAGCGACGGGGTGATGAGGCCGGAGAGTCCGACGACGTCGGCCTTCTCGGCGACCGCGGTGTCCAGGATGACCGAGGCGGGGACCATCACCCCGAGGTCGACGACCTCGTAGTTGTTGCAGCCCAGGACGACGCCGACGATGTTCTTGCCGATGTCGTGCACGTCGCCCTTGACGGTGGCGAGCACCACCTTGCCCTGGCCCCGGCCGGTGTCGAGACGTCCCTCCAGCCGCGCCTGCTCCTTCTCCGCCTCCATGTAGGGCTCAAGGTAGGCGACCGAGCGCTTCATCACCCGCGCGCTCTTGACCACCTGCGGCAGGAACATCTTCCCGGCGCCGAACAGGTCGCCCACGATCTTCATTCCGTCCATGAGCGGCCCCTCGATCACCTCCAGGGGGCGCTCCCGCTGCTGCCTCGCCTCCTCGGTGTCGGCGTCGATGAAGTCGACGATGCCGTGCACCAGGGCGTACGACAGGCGCTCCTCCACCGGGGCCTCGCGCCAGGACAGGTCCACGACGCGGCGGGTGCCGGACCCGCTCACCGTCTCGGCGAAGGCGACGAGCCGGTCGGTGGCGTCCTCGCGCCGGTCGAAGATCACGTCCTCGACGAGTTCGAGCAGGTCGGCGGGGATGTCCTGGTAGACCGCGAGCTGTCCGGCGTTGACGATGCCCATGTCGAGGCCGGCGCGCACGGCGTGGAAGAGGAACGCCGAGTGCATCGCCTCGCGGACGACGTCGTTGCCTCGGAAGGAGAACGACAGGTTGGAGATGCCGCCGCTGGTCCGCGCCCCCGGGCAGCGCTGCTTGATCAGCGGCAGCGCCTCGATGAACGCCTTCGCGTATCCGTTGTGCTCGCTGATGCCGGTGGCGACGGCGAGCACGTTGGGGTCGAACACGATGTCCTCGGCGGCGAACCCGGCCTTGCGCGTCAGCAGGTCGTAGGCGCGGGCGCAGATCGACACCTTGCGCTCCACGGTGTCGGCCTGCCCCTGCTCGTCGAAGGCCATGACCACCACACCGGCCCCGTAGCCCCGGATGATCCGCGCCTGCTCCAGGAACGCCTCCTCGCCCTCCTTGAGGCTGATCGAGTTGACGACGCCCTTGCCCTGCACGCACTTGAGCCCGGCCTCCAGCACGCTCCACCGCGAGCTGTCGATCATGACCGGGATGCGGGCGACCTCCGGCTCGGTCGCGATCAGGTTCAGGAAGGTGGTCATCGCCCGCTCGCTGTCGAGCAGGTCGGCGTCCATGTTGACGTCGAGCAGGTTGGCCCCGCCGCGCACCTGTTCCAGGGCGACGTCGACGGCGCCCTGGTGGTCGTCCGCCTCGATCAGGCGCCGGAAACGCGCCGAGCCGGTGACGTTGGTGCGCTCCCCGATCATGACGAATCCGGTGTCCGAGCCGATCTCGAAGGGCTCCAGGCCGCTGAACCGGGTGCGGGCCGCCGGCGCCGGGATCTGGCGAGGCGGGAGGCCGGACACGGCGGCCGCGATCCGCTCGATGTGCCCCGGCGAGGTCCCACAGCACCCGCCGACGACGTTGACCATGCCCGCCCTGGCGAACTCGTCGAGCAGCGCCGCCGTCTCCTCCGGGGTCTCGTCGTAGCCGCCGAACGCGTTGGGCAGGCCGGCATTGGGATGGCAGGCCACGTAGGTGTCCGCCAGGCGCGACAGCTCGGCGACGTGCGGGCGCGCCTCCTTGGCGCCCAGCGCGCAGTTCACCCCGACCACGAGCGGTTCGGCGTGCCGGATCGCGCTCCAGAACGCCTCGACGGTCTGCCCCGACAGCGTGCGCCCGCTCAGGTCGACGATCGTCACCGAGATCCACAGCGGCAGGTGCGGGGCGACCTCGCGCGCGGCGGCGATCGCGGCCTTCGCGTTGAGCGTGTCGAAGATCGTCTCGATCAGCAGCAGGTCGACCCCGCCGTCGGCCAGCGCCTGGATCTGCTCGGCGTAGGCGGCGCGGACCTCGTCGAACGTCACCGCCCGGTAGGCCGGGTCCTCGACGCGCGGGGAGAGTGAGAGGGTGACGTTCAGCGGGCCGATCGAGCCGGCCACGAAGCGCCCGCCCGCCTCGTCGGCGGCCTGACGTGCCAGCTGGGCGCCCCGCAGGTTCATCTCCCGCACCCACGGCTCCAGCCCGTAGTCGGCCTGGCCGACGCTGGTCGCGGTGAAGGTGTTCGTGGTGGTGATGTCCGCGCCCGCCGCGAGGTACCGCCGGTGGATGTCCAGGATGACGTCGGGACGCGTCAGGTTCAGCAGGTCCGGGTCGCCGGTCAGGTCACGCGGGTGCTCTGCGAACCGCTCGTCGCGATAGTCGGCCGGGGTGAGCGAGGCTCCCTGCAGCATCGTGCCCCAGGCCCCGTCGAGCACCGCGATCCGCCGCTCCAGCAGCTCCCGCAGTGCCCGTACCCGGTCGTCCGCTCCCGGCGCGCCGTGCCCGTGCTCGTCGCTGTGCCTCGAAGAATCGTTCATCGGACCACCTCCCGTTGTGGGAGGCGCCCTTGGTAGAAGATCGCGGTCGAGCGTGGCGGGCCTGAGCCCGTTGCAGCGCCTCTCGACCTGAAGATCGAGCGTACCCAAAAACGAATGAGGACGCCAAGGCCTATCCGCCGCCGGCGCCCTCAGCCGGCGAGGAAACGGCTGATCAGGTCGACGTGCGGGGCGCGGAGAAGTTCGTGGTGCTCTCCGGGGATCTCGTGGACGGTCAGGTCGGAGACGGTCTGGCGCCACCCGGCCTCCTGGACGGCCCGCAGCCTGGGCGGGTGCAGCTCGCTGGTCAGGAGGGTGACGCGCCCGTGGAACCAGCCGGCCCGGTAGCCGGCCAGGCCGCGCAGGCTGTCGCGCCAGAGCCGCAGCAGCTCCGGCCCGTACGCCTCGTGGTAGGCGGCCACCTGGGAGGGCGTCATGCCGATCCCGGCGAAGAAGCCCACCTTGGAGTCGAGCAGGGCCTGCCGGGCCTCGGCAGCGCCCAGCGGGGCCAGCCGGTCGATCAGCGCCTCCAGTTCGGCCAGCTCGCCCAGCAGGTCGGTCACGAACACCTCGGGCAGCACCGAGTCGATCAGCACCACCCGGTCGACCTGGTGGCCGAGTTCCTGTAGCCGCCTGGCCGTCTCGAAGGCCAGCACACCGCCCGCCGACCAGCCGGCGAGCGTGTACGGACGCGCCAGGTCCAGACCCGAACCGGCCAGCTCCCGGGCGTACCTGGCGGCCATGTCCGGCAGCGAACCGGCCTTCACCCCCGACTCCAGCGCCTGCAGCGCGTAGACCGGCCGGTACGCGGCGAGCCTGGCCGCCAGTCCCGCGTAGCAGCGCGCGGAGCCGCCGAGCGGATGGAAGCAGTACAGCGGGGCTCCGGCGGGTGCGGAGACGGCCAGCGGGGTGATCACGGGGAGCGAGGCGGCCGGAGCAGCGTCACTTCCCGGCTCGGCGCCGTGGCCGGGCTCCCGGGCGGGACCGGAGCCGTTCTCCTTGCCGTGACCGGGACCGGAGGGGGCGGAGGCGGGGCCGTGCGCGGAACCACGGTCCGCGCCGTGCCCCGAAGACCCGCCGGAGGCGTGCCCGAAGCCACGGTCGGCGCCGGGGACGGCCGCGGACACCAGGGCGGCGAGGCCGCTGACCGTGGCGTCGGCCAGGAACCTGCGGAGCTTGACCTTCACGCCCAGCCGCTGCTCCACACTCGCCATCAGCCGTACCGCGCCCAGGGAGTCGATCCCCCTGGCGAACAGGTCCTCGTCCGCGCCGACGTCGTCGGAGCCGATCCCGAGCAGTCCGGCGATCAGGTCGGCGATCTGCCCCTCGACGGCGGTGCGCGCCCGGCGCGGGGCGGGCTCCTGCCCCGTGTCCCACGCGGTGTTCACCTCCGGCAGCGCGGATCGGTCCACCTTGCCGTTGCGGTTGAGTGGGATCGCGGGCAGCGGCACGAAGACCGAGGGCACCATGTACTCGGGCAGGCTCCTGGCGAGACCCGCGCGCATCTCGGCCGCCGTCGCGGTGCCGACGACGTAGGCGACGAGCCTTCGCCCTCCTCCGGAGCCGGGCCGGGGTTCGGGAACGGGTACGGTTCCAGGTCCGGGCCGGGGCCCGGGGACGGGCGCGGTTCCGGATCCTGGCCGGGGTTCGGGTACCGGGGCGGTTCCGGGTTCGGTTCGGGGGTCGGGTACGGGGGAGGCGACGACGACCGACTGGTCGACGCCCGGCAGTTCGTCCAGGGCGGCCTCGACCTCTCCCAGCTCGACACGGAATCCCCTTATCTTCACCTGGTCGTCGAGCCTGCCGAGGAACTCGAACTCCCCGTCGGCGCGGAGCCTGCCCAGGTCCCCGGTGCGGTAGAGCCGCGAGCCCGGCGGGCCGAAGGGGTCGGGCAGGAAGCGTTCGGCGGTCAGCGCGGGCCTGCCGTGGTAGCCGCGCACCACGCACTCGCCGCCGATGTAGAGCTCGCCGGGCACCCCCATCGGGAGCGGGCGCATGGCGTCGTCCAGCACGTACATGGCGGTGCCGGGAATGGGTCTGCCGATCGGGACCAGCTCGCCGCCGATCGGGCCGGTCACGGTGTGCACGCAGTTGGCGACGGACGCCTCGGTCGGGCCGTACTCGTTGAGCAGCACCGGCGCCGGGTCCAGTGCCTGCCAGAACGCCAGCGCCCGGCTGGGGAAGGCGTCGGCGCCCACCACCAGGACCCCGGCCAGACCCGCGGCCTGCTCGGCGGAGAGCTGCCCGGCCAGCACCTCCAGGTGTCCGGGGGTGAGCTTGACGAACCCGTACGGCCGGGCCGACAGCGCGGCGCCCAGCTCGTCCAGGGCGGTGTCCTCGGCGGCGACGTGCAGGCTCTGGCCCACCACCAGCGGGGTGTAGATGTTTGGCACGACCATGTCGTAGGCGACCGAGGAGAACAGCGGGGCCCCGCCCACCCCGCCGACGGCGTAGGCCGACACGCACCAGTGCAGGAAGTTCACCAGGCCCCGGTGACCGACCATGACGCCCTTGGGCCGCCCGGTCGAGCCCGAGGTGTAGATGAGATAGGCCAGGTTGCCGGGCGCGGCGGCCGGGTCCGGGTCGGCGGAGGGATACCCGGCGGTCTCCGCTTCCAGGGCGGCCGCGTCGTCCAGCACCAGCCGGGCGCCGGAGTCGGCCATCATGTACTCCAGCCGGGCGGCGGGTAGACCGGGGTCGAGCGGCAGGTAGGCGGCCCCGGCCTTCCAGACGCCGAGGAAGGCGGCGACCAGCCAGTCGGAGCGCCGCAGGCGGACGGCGACGACGCTCTCCGGGCCCATGCCCCTGCCGCGCAGCCAGTGCGCGATCCGGTTGGCCCTGGCGTTCAGTTCCCGGTAGCTCAGCCGGATCTCACCGAAGGTCAGCGCGACGGCCTGCGGGGTGCGCCGGGCCTGCCGCTCGAACAGCTCGTGCGCGCAGACGTCCGGCGAGCCCGGCGGTTCCGGTCCCCGGCAGGCCGCGAGCAGCGCCTCGCGCTGGGCGGGCGGGAGGATCTCCAGCGTGCCGAGCGGCGCGTCGGGTGCGGCGGCGATCTGGGCGAGCAGGTGGACGAAGGAGTCGGCGAGCCGCCGGGCGGTGCCGGTCTCGAACAGGTCGGCGCGGTAGGTCAGGTGGCCCAGCAGGTGGTCGTCTTCCGGCATCAGGGACAGGGCGAGGTCGTACTTGGCGGCGGTGTCGGGGAACTCGAACGGCTGCACGGCCAGGTCGCCGAGCCTGGTGGCCCCCGGCAGGCCGGCGTGCAGCTCGTACAGGACGCGGAACAGCGGGGCGCGGCCCTGGGCCAGCATCGGGTACGGCAGGTGCTGGTGGGTGAGGGTGTTCAGGCAGTAGGCACGGACCCGGCGCAGCAGTTCGGTGAAGCTCGGATCTCCCGACAGGTCGGCGCGCATCACCACGGTGTTGAAGAAGGCGCCGACGAGGTGCTCGGAGTGCGGCACGGCGCGGTTGGCGACGGTGCTGCCGATGGCGACGTCGTCCTGGCCGCAGTGGCGCGACAGCAGCGCGGCGAACGCGGCGAGCCCGGCCATGTACGGGGTGGCCCGGCAGCGCCGGGCGACGGCGCCGAGCGCGGCGGCGGTGGCGGCCGGCACGGTAAAGGTCACCACCTCCCCTGCCGCCGAGGTCTCCCCGGAGGTCTCCGCGGCGGGGGCGCGGTCGGTGGGCAGATCGAGCGCGGGCAGGCCGGCCAGGGCGCCGCGCCAGTGCGCCAGGGCGGGTGCCAGATCCACGGCCCGCTCGGCCGCCACCACCTCGTCGTACCCGGCGGGCAGCGGGGGCAGCGGGTCGGGCAGACCGGCGAGGCGGGCCCGGTAGAGGGCGTCGAGCTCGCCGAGGAAGACGCCCATGGACCACTCGTCAAAGGCGATGTGGTGCACGGTGAGCACCAGGACGTGGTCGGCGGCGGCCAGCCGGGCGAGCCGGGCCCGCAGCACCGGCCCGGCGGCCAGGTCGAACGGCCGCCGGGCCTCGGCGACGGCCGTCCCGCGAACCTCCTCCTCCGAGGCCACCGGGTGTACCGGCAGCTCGACCGGCGCCGGTGGCAGCACCGAGGCCACCGGCCGCCCTTCGACGTTCGGGTAGACGGTGCGCAGCGCCTGGTGGCGGGCGACGAGGTCGCCGAGCGCCCCGGCGAGTGCCGGGACGTCCAGCGGGCCGCGCAGCCGCAGCGCCAGGCAGACGTTGTACTCCGTCCCGGCGGGGTCCAGCTGGTGGCCGAGCCAC
Source organism: Streptosporangium sp. NPDC049248 (assembly GCF_040678965.1). Classification (NCBI taxonomy): domain Bacteria; kingdom Bacillati; phylum Actinomycetota; class Actinomycetes; order Streptosporangiales; family Streptosporangiaceae; genus Streptosporangium; species Streptosporangium sp. NPDC049248. Next base: position 59,078 of record NZ_JBFAQY010000031.1, on the reverse strand, counting down.
ATTCGTTCCTGGGCGTACGAGAGCCCTCCCCCGAACGGCCGGGACGTCCCGGGGAGCGTGGACTCGGGCGTCGGCGTCCCGGCGGGGGACGCCCCGGACGAGGACGGCCCGGGTGGGGACGTCTCAGGCGCTACGACCGGCACCTTCCACCTCCAGCGGCGAGTGCGGTGAGTGCGGTGACGCTCCGTCCTCCAGCAGGCCGAGGACGACCTGCGCCAGCTCGCCCACCGTCGGGTGGGTGAACACCTCGGCGACCGGCACCTCAACGCCGTGCCGCGCCCGGATCCTGGCGACGAGCTGGATGGCGACCAGCGAGTGGCCTCCGGCCTCGAAGAAGTCGTCGTCGGAACCGACGGCGTCCAGGCCGAGCAGCAGCGCCCAGTCGTCGGCCAGCGCCTGGTGGACGGGGGTGTGCGTGTTCATCGTGGCCTCCTGGCCGCACCCGCGGGTGCGAACTGGTCTTCGGCCCCCGGCACCGGGCGGGCGGGGTCGTGGTCGATGTGGACGATCCGGTTGGACCCGTCCACGTGGACGACCCGGGGCCGGTAACTTCGCAACTCCGCCCCCGAGTACTGGCCGTAGGAGATCAGGATCACCATGTCCCCCGGGGCGACCAGGTGCGCGGCGGCTCCGTTGATGCCGATCACCCCACTGCCGCGCTCCCCCGTGATGACGTACGTCTCCAGGCGGGCGCCGTTGGTGATGTCGACGATCGCCACCTGCTCGCCGTCCAACAGGTCGGCGGCCTCCATCAGCTCCTCGTCGATCGTCACCGAGCCGACGTAGTGCAGGTCGGCGTGGGTGACCGTCGCTCGGTGGATCTTGGATTTGAACATCGTGCGCAGCATCTCGGACTTCCGTTCACGCATGGGGGACCGGTGACAGTGCCGAGAGCGGCGCGTGCGGGTCACGCACAGCCGCTCCCAGCAGATGCAGCCATGCATCCACCAGGCTCTCGACGGTGGATCCGTCGAACAGACCGGTGTTGTAGGCGACCTCGCCGATGATCGAGTCCGGGGTCTCCGCGACCGAGCAGACGAGGTCGGCGACCGTGGTGCGGGTCGCCAGGTCGATGGGGGTCACCGTCAGCTGTGGCAGGCGCACGCCCTCGGCGCCGGTGAGCGCGCTGAGCGGGACGCCGTTGAAGATGACGTCGAAGAAGGGGGAACGTCCGGGGGCGCGCGGCGGGCGCAGCGCCTGGACCAGCCGCTCCAGCGGGACGTCCTGGTGGGCGTAGGCGCCGTGGACCACCTCACGGACGCGGCCGAGCAGCTCGGCGAAGGTCGGGTCGCCGCCGCAGGGGGTGCGCAGCACCAGCGTGTTGACGAAGAAACCGATCATCTGCTCGGTCTCCGGGCGGGTACGGCCGGGTACCGGGGAGCCCACCGCGACGTCGGCGCCGCCGGACGCCTGGAAGAGCGTGGCCTGGAAGGCTCCGAGCAGGGCGGCGAAGAGCGTCGTGCCCGCCTCGCGGCCGAGCCGGCGCAGCTCCTCGGTGACCCGTTCTTCGATCATGAAGGAGACCCTGGCGCCCGCGTAGGTCTGCACGGGCGGGCGCGGCCGGTCGATGGGCAGCTCGGCCGGGGTGATCCCGGCCAGCTGGGCACGCCAGTAGTCGAGCTGCTCGCCCCCCGCGGCGTGCGCACGCTGCCAGGTGGCGTAGTCCACGTACTGCGCGGCCGGCTCGGGGAGCACGGCGGGCCGCCCGGCCAGCGCGGCCTCGTACAGGGTGGCCAGTTCCTGCCAGAGCACCTGCTCGGAGGCGGCGTCGTAGGCGACGTGGTGGACGACCAGGGAGAACACGTGCTCGTAGTCGTCCAACCTGGTCAGCCTGGCCCGCACCGGCGCGGCGGCGGCGAGGTCGAAGGGGGTCTCCCAGTCGGCCTGCAGGGCGTCGGAGGCGGCGCTCTCGCGGGCGATACGGGTCTCGCCGGGCGCGACGCCGAACCTCAGCCGGGGTCCGCGGGCGTCGATGCGCACCTCGGGGATGCCTTCGGGGCTCTCCACGTACCGGGTCCGCAGGATCTCGTGCCGGGCGATGAGTTCGTCGAACGCCTGGCGGAACGCCGCCACGTCGAGGTGGCCGCGCAGGCGGCAGGCGGTCGGCACGTTGTACGCGGTCGAGCCGGGCGCCAGCCGGTGCAGGAACCAGAGGCGTTCCTGGCCGTAGGAGAGCGGCAGTGTGCCCTCTCGGGACACCCTCGGCAGCGGCGGGAGCTGCTCGGCGCGGGTCTCGGCCACCTCCTCGGCGAGCTCCTCCAGCGACTCGGCGGAGAAGAGCAGGTAGAGCGGGAAGTCGATGCGCAGGTCGTCCTGGATGCGGAACATGACCTGGGTGGCGAGCAGGGAGTTGCCGCCCAGCTCGAAGAAGTTGTCGTCCAGGCAGACCGTGTCCAGGTCCAGGACGTCGGCCCAGATGGTGGCCAGCGCCTGCTGCACGGCGGTGACCGGGGGCCTGCCCCCGGCCCGCTCGGCGGGCGCGGCGATCTCCGGCAGTGCGGCCCGGTCCACCTTCCCGCTGCTGGTCAGCGGCATCCGGTCGACCACCGCGAGCTGCGCGGGGATGAGGTAGGGCGGGAGCCGGTCGACCAGGTAGGCCCGCAGCTCCGCCGGGTCGGGGGCGGCACCGGAGGCCACCACGTAGCCGAGCAGGCGCTCCCCGGTCACCGTGACGGCGGAGCGCTCGACCCCGGGGTGGGCGTCCAGGGTGGCCTCGATCTCGCCCAGCTCGACCCGTACCCCGCGGATCTTGACCTGGTGGTCGGTGCGGCCGAGGAAGTCCAGGGCGCCGTCGGGGCGGCGGCGCCCCAGGTCGCCGGTGCGGTACAGCCGCGAGCCCGGCGGGCCGTACGGGTCGGGGACGAAGCGCTCGGCGGTCAGCGCGGGCCTGCGGTGGTAGCCGCGCGCCAGGCCGATCCCGCCGATGAACAGCTCGCCCGCCTCGCCGTCGGGTACCAGATCTCCCGCCTCGTCCAGCACGTGCACGGTGTTGCCGGTGAAGGGCGTGCCGATGGAGACGACCGGGCCCGCGTGCGGGTCGTGCGGGTCGTAGGTGTACAGGGTGGAGTCGATCGACACCTCGGTGGCGCCCCACTGGTTGTGCAGCCCGCAGCCGTACACGCCGATCTGCTCGTGGAAGGCGAGCGCCAGGGGTGCGGTCAGCGCCTCTCCACTGGAGATCACGTGGCGCAGGTGCGGCAGCGGCGGCAGCCCGGCCCGGCGGTGCGCCGCCAGGAACAGCGCGAGCATGCTGGGCACGAACTGCACGACGGCGGCACCGAAGCGCATGGTGGCCTCCAGCAGCGCCACCGGGTCGCGGTGCTCGCCCGGCGGCAGGATCGCCACCACCCCGCCGATCGACAGCGGCCAGAACACCTCCACCGCCGAGTCGTCGAAGCTGAGCGTGGTCTTGTGCAGTACGGCCTCGCCCGGTTCGAGGCGGTGCTCGGCCTGCATCCACCGCATCCGGTTGACCCAGCCCCCGTGCGTGCTGGCGACCCCCTTGGGGGTGCCCGTCGAGCCGGAGGTGTAGTAGAGGGAGACCAGGTTCTCCTGGCGTACCCCGGAGCCGACCGGGGTCGTCGGGTGGCGGTCGATCAGCGCGCTGTCGCGGTCGAGCAGCACGACGCGGGTCAGGTCGCCGGGCAGCAGGTGGGCGAGTGCCTGCTCGCCCACCGACACCGGCGCCGCGCCCTCGGTGACCATGAGCCGCCCCCGGGCGGGCGGCGCGTCGGGGTCGATCGGCAGGTAGGCCCCGCCCGCCTTGAGGATGCCGCACAGCGCGATGACCAGGTCCAGCCCCCGGTGCACGCACACCGCCACGGGGGTGTCGGCGACCACTCCCAGCTCGCGCAGGTGGTGGGCGAGCTGGTTGGCGCGCCGGTCCAGCTCGCGGTAGGTCAGGGTGTGGCCGTCGGCATCGATGACGGCCACGGCGCGCGGGGTCCGCTCCACCTGGGCTTCGACCAGCTCGTGCAATCCGGCCACGACTTCTCCTAACGGTTCGCCGACGCCAGCAGGGCGACGCGGTCGATCTTCTTGGTGGGGGTCAGCGGGAAGGCGCCGCGCACCTCGATCCTGGACGGGATCATGTAGGCGGGCAGGTGGGCGGCCAGGTGCTTGCGCAACGCCCGGGGGGTGACGTCTCCCTGGGCGAACAGCAGCAGGCCCTCGTCCACGACGTGCGCGGCGGCCAGCTCGACCAGCGGGTGCTCCTGGGCCACGCACTCGATCTCACCCAGCTCGATCCGGTAGCCGCGCAGCTGGACCTGCCGGTCACGACGCCCGGTGAACCAGAGCCGGCCGTCGGGGCGCAGCCGGCCCAGGTCGCCGGTCCGGTAGAGCCTGCCGTGCTCGGGATGGTCGACGAACCGTTCCGCGGTCAGCTCGGGGGCACCGCCGTAGCCGAGGGCCACGCCGGGCCCGCCGACATGGATCTCGCCCTGCTCGCCGTCCGGTACCCGCTCGCCGGCGTCGTCGAGCAGGACGATGCGGTAGCCGGCCAGCGGCCTGCCCACCGGCAGCGGGTCCGGCTCTCCGGCGGTGACGAGCCCGGCGGTGCACCACACGGTGACCTCGGTGGGGCCGTAGAAGTTCCAGACGCGTCCGGCGCGCCCGGCCAGCTCGGCGGCCAGCCGGGCGGTCAGCACCTCGCCGCCGCAGACGGCCTGCAGCTCCGCACGCCCCGGCGTCAGGTACGGCAGCAGGAAGTGCCAGGCGGTGGGGGTGGCGTGCACGACGGTGACGCGGTGCCTCTCCAACCAGCCCACCAGCCGTTCCGGGGCGGCCTGCAGCGTCTCGGAGGTCACCAGGGTCGCACCGCCGTGACTGAGCGGGACGAACATCTCCAGCAGCGCGATGTCGAAGGAGAAGGTCTGGTTGGCGGCGTACCGGTCGGCGGGGCCGGGGTCGAGCAGTTCGGCGACGGCGCGCACGCAGTTGTGCAGCGAGGCGTGCGAGACCAGCACCGCCTTGGGCCGCCCGGTGGAGCCGGAGGTGAACATCACGTACGCGCACCGCTCGGGGTCCGCGTCGCCGGTCCGCAACTCGGTCGTGTCCTCAGCGTCCTCGGCGTCCTCGGTGTGCGGTACGGAGTCGAGGAGCAGGCTCATGCCCGCCTGGCGCTGCTGGAAGCGCAGCCGCTCGGGCGGCAGGGCCGGATCCAGTGGCAGGAAGACCGCGCCGGCCTGCCAGATGCCCAGGATCACCGCCACGTAGTCGGCCGAGCGGGGCAGCGCGACACCGACCACGTCACCGGGGCGCGTTCCTCTCTCCCGCAGCACGTCGGCCACCGCGTTGGCACGGGCGGCCAGCTGCCCGTAGCTGAGTTCGGAGGCCGGGTCGAGGGCGGCGACCGCGCCGGGCGCGCGTCTCACCTGCCGGGCCACCTCGTGCAGGACGGTGTTCACGCGACCATCTCCTGAGGAACGGTGCCGATGTGACCAGGCGCGGGCGGCGTGGACCATTCGCGGGACCAGGGCAGCAGGGGGATGGAGGCCACGGCCCCCGGCGGGTTGAGCGCGGCCCAGTCGAGGTCGTGGCCGAGCTCGTAGAGGCGGATCAGCACGCCGGGCAGGTCGCCGGCGTCGGCGCAGCGCACCGCGCGGGCCTGCCTGCCCCCCTGGGCGCCGCGCAGCCGGGGACCGAGTTCGGCGGCACCGATCTCCACGAAGGTGCGCACCCCGCGGTCCAGCGCGACGGCGAGCGCGTCGCCGAGCAGGCTCGGGGCGGCCAGGTGCCGCGCCCAGTGCCGGGCGCCCTGCGCGCGGCCGTCGACCGGCCCGCCGGTGAGCGTCGACAGCGCCACCGTCTCGCCGGCGTTGACGGGCAGCCCCTCCAGGGCGGCCTCCAGCTCGGCGGCCAGTGGTGCGGCCAGCCCGCTGTGGTCGGCGGTGGCGGGTCCCAGGTCGCCGCAGAGCACGTCTCCCGCGGTGAGGGTGGCGGCCAGGGTGGCCAGCGCGGCCCGGGGGCCGACGATGACGCAGGTCTGCGCGTCCTCCACGGTGGCCACCGCGAGCGCGGGACCGATCCGCGCGCACAGCGCCTCCGCCAGCCTGCGCGCCAGCCGCACCCGCAGGGCGTGCACCGGCGCCGGATGGGCCAGCAGCCTGGCGCGGTGCCCGGCGACGGTGTCCGAGGCGGTGGGCGACAGCGCGCCGCGGTAGCGGGCGGCGGCGACCTCCCCCGCGCCGTGGCCGATCACCAGGTCGGGACGGACGCCCGCCCGGCGCAGCTCGGCGGCGAGGTCGGCGTGCGCGGCGGCCGTCCCGGCACCCGGCTCGTCGGCGAAGACCAGGGCCAGGCCGCCGGGTGCCGCGCCGCCGGGTGTCGCGGCGGTCAGGTCGGTCAGTGCCCTGTCGAGCTCTCGGCTCAGCTCGGCGGCGTCGGCGCCGGTCACCCCGACCCGGTAGGCGTGGTGGTCGCGCCGTTCCCCTGCGGTGTGGCAGGCCGCCGCCAGGTCCAGCTCCGGATCGTCCAGCGCGGCCCGCCAGCGCACGACCAGCTCCCGCAGCCCGGCGTGCGTGTGCGCCGACAGCGGCAGGTAGCGGCGGGGGTGCGAAACCGCCGCCGGTGGATACGACCGCGTCTTCGCGGACGGTCCCCCCTCGCGGTCCTCCCGGCTCCGCCGGGCGGTGACGCCTGCGGGCGTGACGGGCGTGCGCCGCTCGGGTGGCGCCTGGAGGATCAGATGGGCGTTGGTGCCGCCGAAGCCGAAGGAGCTGACGCCGGCCAGGCGGCCGGTCCAGGACTCCAGGCTCCGCTGCACCCGCAGGCCGCCGCCGGACCAGTCGAAGTCCTCGGCGAGGTCGGTGGCGTGCAGGCTGGCCGGCAGTGCGCCGTGGAAGAGCGCGAGGGCCGCCTTGGCCAGGCCGGCCGCGCCGGCCGCCGCCTCCAGGTGCCCCAGGTTGCTCTTGACCGAGCCGACCCGCAGCGCGGCACGGCGCGGCGCCGTGCCCAGCACCTCCGACAGGGCGCGCAGCTCCATCAGGTCGCCCAGCCGGGTGCCCGAGCCGTGCGCCTCGACGTAGCCGACGTCACCGGGGTCGACTCCCGCGGCGCGGCACGCCGCGCGCAGCAGCCGTACCTGCGCGGGGGCGCTCGGCGACATCAGGCCGTTGGTGCGCCCGTCGCTGTTGACCGCGCCGCCGAGGATGAGGGCGTAGATCCGGTCTCCGGCGGCGAGCGCGTCGCCCAGGCGCCGGAGCGTCACCATGACGGCCCCCTCGGAGCGGCCCATGCCGTCGGCCCCGGCGCCGAAGGACTTGCACCGGCCGTCGGGGGCCAGCACGCCCGCCGTGCGGAAGCACAGGCCGATGTCCGGCGAGAGGATGGCGTTGACCCCGCCGGCGAGGGCGGTGTCGCACTGGCCCGTCCGCAGTGCGGTCACCGCCTGGTGGACGGCGACCAGCGACGACGAGCAGGCGGTGTCGACGGCCATCGAGGGGCCGTGCAGGTCGAAGACGTAGGAGATGCGGTTGGCGGCCACGCTGTGCGCCACGCCGGTCGGGGTGTAGAGGCCGGGTTCGGTCTCGGCGAGCCCCGGGCTGAAGCTGTGGACCAGGAAGTCCCCGCTGCTGATGCCCGCGAACACGCCCGTCTGGCTCCCGGCCAGATCGGCGAGGCGGAGCCCGGCGTCCTGCAGGGACTCGTGCGCGACCTCCAGCAGCAGCCGCTGCTGCGGGTCCATCGCCTCCGCCTCGCGGGCGTTGACCGTGAAGAACGCCGGGTCGAAGCCCTCCACGTCCGGCAGGAACCCGCCCTCGCCCACCCCCGGCTCGCGCCAGCCCGGGTGGCGCGCGGCCCGCTCGCCCGGCACCGTGCCGACCGCGTCGACGCCGTCCGCCAGCAGCCGCCAGAGCCGTTCGGGGCCGTCGGCTCCCGGCAGGCGGCAGCCGATGCCGACGATCGCCACCGGTTCGACGACCTCATGCCCACCCGGGGCGCGGGAGGTGTCGTGCCCGGGGGTCCCGCGGTCCGGCCGTCCCACGGCTCCCACCAGGTGTTCGGCCAGGGCGCGCGGGGTGGGGTGGTCGTAGAAGACCGTGTTCGGCAGCGGGGTGCCCAGCCGGGCCTCCAGTTCGGCGGCGAGGGCGACCGCGTCGGCCGAGCCGATGCCGTAGTCGATGAACAACCGGTCGGCGTCGACGTCGGCCAGGCCGGCGCGTTCGGCGACCAGGGAGGTCAGCAGGTCCAGGACGCTCATCGCCCGGCCGCCACCGGGTCGGCGTCCGCGAGGGCGGGCGAGGTCCATCCGGCCAGCACGGTGAAGCGGCCTTCCGCCAGCATGGCGCGGCACTCGCGGCGCCGGATCTTGCCGCTGGTGGTCTTGGGGACGCTGCGCGGCTCGACCAGGAACACCCCGTCGAGCAGCACGTCGTGCTCCCTGGCCACCGCGAGGCGGATCTCGGTGATCAGCTCGTCGAGGTCCCCCGCGGTCGAGGCGGTGACCTCGGCGACCACCACCGCGGCCTCGGCCTGCGGCACGTCGCCGGTGGGCTCGGTGGCGAAGGCGGCGCCGCAGCCGCCCCGCACGGCGGGGCTGACCCGCTCGACGGTGTACTCGACGTCCTGGGGATAGTGGTTGACCCCGTTGATCACGATCAGGTCCTTGTGCCGGCCGACGATCACCACGTCGTCGCCGTCCAGCACCCCGAGGTCCCCGGTGCGCAGGAAGTTCTCCTCGCGTCCGGGCAGCCGGGCGTGGAAGGTCTCGGCGGTGGCGTCGGGGCGCTGCCAGTAGCCGGCCGCCACCGAGGGCCCCGACACCCACACCTCGCCGACCTCGCCCGCCTCACATGCCAGTCCGGTGACGGGGTCGGCGATCTCGACGACCATCTCGTCCAGCGGGGTGCCGCAGCGTACGTAGTGGCGCTCCCCCACCCGCACGCCGGGGTCGGCGGCCGACAGCGGCCCGGCGGAGACGACCAGGGTGGCCTCGGCCATGCCGTACGCGGCGTACAGGCTCGCGGCGTCGAGCCCGGCGGGAGCGAACCGCTCGGCGAAGCGCCGCAGGGTGTCTCGTCTGAGCGGCTCGGCGCCGTTGAGCGCCACTCGCCAGCGGCTCAGGTCCAGGGTGGCGAGCTCGGCGTCGGTGACCTTGCGGACGCACAACTCGTAGGCGAAGTTGGGCGCGTAGGAAAGCTGCCCGCCGTGGTCGGAGATGGCTCGCAGCCAGGCGAACGGCTGCGCGGCGAACGCCTGCGGTGACATCTTCACCACGTGCGCGCCCCACAGCAGCGGCGACAGCAGCGATCCGATGATCCCCATGTCGTGGTAGAGCGGCAGCCAGGAGACCGTGGTCGTCTCGTGGCCGGCCCCGACGGCGGCGGCCACCACGCGGGCGTTGTGCGTCAGGCCACCGTGGGTGACCATGACGCCCTTGGGGTTGCCGGTGGAGCCCGAGGTGTACTGCAGGAACGCCAGGTCTTCCGGGGTGGGAAGCGCCCAGTGGTCGGCGGCGTCGCCGCGGAGCAGGTCGGCGAAGTGCAGCCAGCCGCGGAAGCCGGGCAGGGTGGCCGGCGCGTCCGCGCCGGGGAGCGGTTCGGGGGCGATCGCGTAGGCGGCGCCGGAGTCGCGGGCGATGGAGGCGATCTTCGACCAGGCGGACCTGAAGTGCGCGAGGGAGGGCAGGTAGACGGGCACGGGCAGGGCCCCGGCCAGCATGCAGCCGTAGAAGACGGGCGCGTACTCGGCGGAGGAGGGGCAGACCAGGAGCACCCGCTCGCCGTACGCGCCGGCCTCGGTGAGGCGGGTGGCGACCTGGCGGGCGCGCAGGGCCAGCTCGGCGAAGGTCCACCGGGTGCTCTCGCCCCTGCCCAGGAAGGTCAGCGCCGGGCGCTCGCCGTGCTCGTCGGCGGTGCTCAACAGCGACGCAAGCACCGAATCATGAAAAGTCATGCCACACCTCCGATGTGGTCGTTGAGAAGCTCGTCCAGCAGGGCGTCCACCTGGGCGTCGGACAGGGCGTCCAGCCGCGCCGCCATCGGGTCACGGGTGTCGGTCTCGCCGGCCGGCCGCTCGTCCAGATGGGCGCTCACCCGCCCGGCCAGCTCGGTGACGGTGGGACCGTCGAGGAAGGCCGGGGCCGGCAGCCGCACCCCGAGCCGGGCCTCCAGGAGGTTGCGCAGTTCGACGGCCATCAGCGAGTCCAGTCCCAGCCGGGTCAGCGACGCCTTCGGGTCGATCGCGGCCGGTGAGGTGCGCAGCACCCCCGCCACCCACTCGACGAGCGCCCGCTCCAGCTCCTGGGGGGTCGTGATGCTCAGCCGGCCGGTCCCGGTGTGCCCGGCCGCCAGCCCGGCGAAGATCGACCAGTGCTCGTGTCCGGGGTTGTTCGCGAACCAGGTGGGCGCGTCCAGCGGGACGACCGCCACCTGGGCCGGCTGCTCGGCGAGCAGTTCGGCGAGGATCCGCAGGCCCGACGCGGTGTCGATGGAACCCATGCCCCGGTCGGCCAGCCTGCCCGCCCGGTCCGGGCGGGCGGCGAGCCCGGTCTGTGACCAGACGCCCCAGTCGACGCTGGTGGCGGGCAGGCCCCGGCTCCTCCGCCAGTGCGCGAACCCGTCCAGGAAGGCGTTGGCCGCCGCGTAGCCGGCCTGGCCGCCGGAGCCGAGCAGCCCGGCCGCCGAGGAGAACAGCACGAACAGTTCCACCGGGTCGCCGCAGGTCAGCCGGTGCAGGTTGCGGGTGCCGGCCACCTTGGGGCGCAGCACCTCGGCCACCTCGTCGAGGTCGACGGCGGCGACGGTGCGGTCGCGCAGCACCCCGGCGGCGTGCAGGACGCCGCGGATGGGCGGCGCCTGGGCGCGGAGCCCGTCGAGCGCCTTCTCCAGCGCGTCCGCGTCGGCGACGTCGGCGGCCAGCACCACGACCCGCACGCCCTCCTCGCGGAGTGCGGCGATCCGCTCCCGTGCGGCCTGTCCGGGCTCGTTCCTGCCCAGCAGGGCGAGATGCCTGGCTCCCTGCCGTACCAGCCCCTCGGCCGCGGCCAGGCCGAGACCGCTCAGACCACCGGTGACCAGGTAGGTGCCGTCGGCGCGCAGCCGGGGCCGGTCGAAGGTGAGCACCACCTTGCCGATGTGCCTGGCCGAGGCCATGTGCCGGAACGCAGCCTCGGCCTCCGCCGCCGGGAAGGCCGTCACCGGCAGCGGGCCGAGATCGCCCGCCGCGACCGCGTCCACCACCTCGCGCAGCATCGCGCCGGCCAGCGCCGGGCGCCGTCCGGCCAGTGAGAACGCCTCCACCGCGTGAAAGGACAGGCTCTTGGCGAAGGGGGCGAGCGGCAGCGGCCGGTTCTCCGCGATGTCGCGCTTGCCGAGTTCGACGAACCGGCCGAAGGGCGCCAGGATCCGCAGCCCCTCGTCGACGGCCGGTCCGGCCAGGCAGTTGACCACCATGTCGACCCCGGCGCCGCCGGTGACCTCCAGGACCTGGTCGGCGAAGTCCAGCGAGCGCGAGTCGAAGACGTGCCGGACGCCCTGTCGCCTGAGCCAGGCCCGCTTGCCGGGCGAGCCCGCGGTGGCGAGGACCTCCGCGCCCGCCCGCCTGGCCAGCCGCACCGCCGCCTGGCCGACCCCCCCGGCCGCGGCGTGGATCAGTACCCGCTCCCCCGCCTCCAGCCGGGCCAGCCGCTCCATGCCGTAGAGCACGGTGACGTACGCCGCGGGGAGCGTCGCCGCCGCGGTGAAGTCCAGATCGCCGGGGATGGGCACGGCCAGCCGGGCGTCCACGGTGACATGCGAGGCCATCGCGCCGATCTCGGCGACCAGGGCCACCACCCGGCTGCCCACGGCCAGGCCCGTGACGCCGTCGCCGACGCCGGTCACCTCGCCCGCGCACTCCAGGCCGTAGCCGAGTGGCTCCGGCTGCTCGCCCAGCATGCCGATCCCGCGCAGCACGTCGTTGAAGTTGAGCCCGGCGGCGTGTACCCGGATCCGTACCTCTCCCGCGCCCGGTTCCCGGGGAGCGTCCTCGGCCAGGCAGAGGGTGGCCAGGTCCTGCCGAGCGCGCTGGACGAGCCGGTGCGGGCCGCGCGGCCCGGCCGGTCGCGGGGTGAGGCGCGGCGCGAACGGCCTGCCGCCTCGCAACGCGACCTCGTTCTCACCCGCGAGCCTCCAGGCGGGGCGCCCGGCACCGGCATCGGCGCCGAGGTCGGCCGGGGTCCAGGACGGTCCCGGCTCGGCGTCCAGGTCGATCAGGGTGCAGCGCAGCTCGGGGTGTTCGTGCCTGATCGTGCGCGCCATCCCCCACACGGCGGCGGCGTCGGGGTCCACCGGGTCGCCCGGCTCGACCGGCTGGGCGTTCCTGGTCACCACCCACAGCCGGTCCGGCTCCGGCCGGGCGATCAGTTCCCGGGTCAGTTCCAGCAGCGACCGCAGTGCCTCCTCGGCGGGCCGTCCCGATTCGACCCGGTGGACCACGCCGCCGAACGGCTCGTCCGCGCCCGTCTGCACCGGCACCCAGCGCGTGCTGTAGGTCCAGCCGCCGGCCCCGGCGCCGCGCGCGATCCGGTGCAGCCGCACCCCACGCAGCGCCAGTACCACCCGGCCGTCCTCGTCGCAGGCGTCGATGTCGAGCGTCACCTCCGCCCCGTCACCCGGGTCGTCGCCGGTGCCCGTCGCGGACACGACCCTGGCGTGCGCCCAGCGGGCCGCACCGACCTCGCCGAGCACCGACACCCGGGCCACCGCCCGGGGCAGGTAGAGGTCGTCGCCTTCGGCGAGGGCGGGCGCCGCCGCCTGCAGGCAGGCGTCCAGCAGCGCCACGTCGAGGCGGTACGGCCAGGGACCGGAGGCGGGTTCGTCGTCGCGGGCCCGCGAGAGGGGGGAGGCGGCGCGCAGGCGGGCGAGGGACTCTCCGGGGGCGGTGAAGACCTCCTCGATCCGCTGGAAGGCCGGACCGTACCGCATCCCCCTGGCGGTGAAGCCCGAATACAGCTCCTCGGCTCCGATCCGGGTGGCGCACCTGGACCTGAGCGGCGACAGCTCCAGGTGCGCCACGGCCTGCGGGGTCGCGCGGGAGGCCGAGGCGTGGGTCCGCCCCTCGACGGTGAGGTCGATCGCGTCGCCGTCGAGCCGGGTGGCCAGGCGGCGTGGCGTGTCCAGGAGCAGCGGGGCGTGGAACTCCACCCCGGCCAGCGCACCGTAGTGCTCCAGGGCGGCCGCCAGGTATCCGGCGCCGGGGAAGACCGGCCGGCCCTCGACCCGGTGGTCACCCAGGGGGCCGTCCGCGGTGAGCTTCACCTCGCGCAGGCGGGCGAGCGAGCCCGCGAAGACGGCGCCGTCCTCCTTGTGCACGGACGCCAGCAGCCGGGCGTCGACGTCGCGCAGCCCGGACAGCAGGGTGGGGTGCGGGCTGAGCTCGACGAACGTGTCGTAGCCCGCGTCCAGGAGTTGCCGGATCACCGGCCAGAACAGGACGGGCTCGCGCAGGTTGCGGCACCAGTAGTCGGCGTCGAGCACCGCGCCGGGGCGGCCGGTGACGGTCGACCAGAGCGGGATCCCCGCGCGGTTCGGCACCAGTGCGGCCAGTTCCTCGCGCAGCTCCGGCAGCAGGGGGTCGACGTGGTGGCTGTGACCGGCGACGTCGGCGCCGACCAGGCGGCAGAAGACGTCCTCCCAGCGGAGCTGCTCGACGAGCGCGTGGACCGCGTCGTGGTCGCCCGCCACCACCGTCGAGCCGGGCGCGTTGGCCGCGGCCAGGCAGATCCGGCCGGCACCGGCGGCACCGGGGAACCCGGGTGCGGCCCCGCGGTGGCCGTTCCGCTCGGCGACCAGGGCGGCGGTCTCCTCCCAGCCGAGGCCGACCAGCGCCATGGCGCCCGTCCCGCTGAGCCTGCGGTAGAGCCGGCTGCGGACGCCGACGGCCCTGGCCGCCTCCGCCAGGGTCAGGGCGCCCGCCACGTGGGCGGCGGCGATCTCGCCCAGGCTGTGGCCGACCACCGCGGCGGGTACCACGCCGTTGGCCGCCCAGAGCCTGGCCAGCCCGATCTGGAGGGCGAAGAGCGCGGGCTGGACCACGTCGATCCGGTCGGCGTCGGCCCTGCCCGCCAGCACGTCGGTGACCGATCGGTCCGTGTACGGTTCGAGCGCGAGCTCGCACTCCCGGATCGCCGCGGCGAAGACCGGTTCCTGCTCCAGCAGGGCACTTCCCATGCCACGCCACTGGGCACCCTGGCCGGGAAAGACGAAAACGACACCGTTCATGCCGAGAAGCATCGCCAGGCGCGGCTCCGGCGTCTTCCGTCGCGGGACGCGGACGGTACCTAGCCTCCCGGCCTGGTCGCCGGAAGAAGCCTAGCCCGCCGACGAATACCCATATGTCGTGCTATTGGAGATCGTCCTGATCTGTGGACGAAGAATTCGGCTCCCTGGCCTCGGCCTTCTACGAGCACGTGCGGCGGCGGCCAGACGCGCTCGCCGTCACCGACGAACACCGATCCGTGAGCTACGCGGAACTGGCGGGCGCCGCCTCCGAGATCCGCCGCTCGCTCGACGAGCTGGGGCTGGCCCCCGGCGACCGGGTCGGCATCTTCATGCGGCGCTCCTGGCGGGTCGTCGCCGCCATCGTGGCGGTGATAAGCCACGGCTGCACCTACGTCCCCCTGGACCCCGACTACCCCGCCGAGCGGGTGCGGTTCATGGCCGGCGACAGCGAACTGCGCGCCATCTGCGCCGACCCGGACGGGCCGTGGCCGTTCGCCGCGATACCGAGGGTCGAGGTCACCGGGGCGACCGGAGACGTGCTGCCGCCCGTCGAACGTTCCGGTGAGATCCCCACCCACATCATCTACACCTCCGGCTCGACCGGGACCCCCAAGGGCGTCGCCACCCCCGAGGGCGCGGTGCTGGAACTGTTCCGCTCCGCCCGCGAGCGGTTCTCCTTCGGCCCCGGCGACGTGTGGAGCTGGTTTCACAGCCACTGCTTCGACTTCTCCATCTGGGAGATGTGGGGGGCGCTGCTGCACGGCGGGCGCGTGGTCGCCATCCCGGTCGCCGCCGGGCGCGACCCACGGCTGCTGCTGACCACACTGGACGCCGAGCGGGTGACCGTGCTCTGCCAGGTGCCCAGCATGTTCAAGTACCTGGCCTGGGCCATGGAGCAGAGCCCCCGGCCGCTCGCGCTGCGCTACCTGATCTTCGGCGGCGAGGCCATCGACCGCGACACCATCCGCGCCTGGATGGACCTGACCGGCGGGCGGGAACAGATCGTCAACATCTACGGCCCCACCGAGACGACGGTCTTCTCCACCTGCACGGTCGTGGACCGCGCGACGGTGCAGGACACCTCGGGGCCCACGAACATCGGCCGGGCGCTGCGCCACGTCCGCACCGCCGTCGTCGGCGCGGACGGCCAGGCGGTGCCCACCGGCGCCGAGGGCGAGCTGTGGGTGGGCGGCACCGCCCTGGCCACCGGCTACGTCGGCCGCCCGGCGCTCAACGCCGAGAAGTTCCCCCTGGCCGACCTGGGCGACGGCCGGCGGCGCTGGTACCGCACCGGCGACCTGGTACGGCAACTTGAGTCGGGGTCCTTCGAGTATCTGGGCCGCATCGACTCACAGGTCAAGATCCGCGGCTTCCGCGTCGAGCTGGGCGAGATCGAGGCCGTGCTGCGGCGCACGCCCGGCGTGAGCGACGCGGCCGTGATCGTGCGGACCCCGCCCGGCGGCGAGCCGCTGATCGTCGCCTACCTGGTCGGCACCCCGCTCTCCCCCCGCGAACTGCGCGCCCTGTGCGGCGAGCGGCTGCCCGCGCACATGGTCCCCGCCCGGTTCCGCACCGTTCCCGTCCTCCCCCTGAACCCCAACGGCAAGCTCGACCGACTCGCCCTGGAGGCAGCGCGATGACCACCGCGATCCGAGACGCGATCCTGTCCGGCGAGAACGCCCCCGGCCACTTCGAGGCGCTGGCCGTACCGGAGTCCTACTGGGGCGTCACCGTGCACGCCGACGAGGTCGACATGTTCGCCGGGATGCGCAGCGAGGACAAGGACCCGCGCAAGTCGCTGCACGTCGAGGAGGTCGCCACCCCCGAGGTCGGTCCCGGCGAGGCACTGCTGGCGGTGATGGCCAGCTCGGTCAACTACAACACCGTCTGGTCGGCGATCTTCGAACCGGTGCCCACCTTCGGGTTCCTGCGCCGCTACGGCCGCCGCAGCGAGCTGGCCCGCCGCCACGACCTCCCCTACCACGTGCTCGGCTCGGACGTCAGCGGCGTGGTACTGCGGGTGGGCCCCGGCGTCACCAAATGGAAGCCCGGTGACCGCGTCGTCGCACACTGCCTGTCGGTGGAGCTGGAGGACCCCGAGGGGCACGACGACACCATGCTCGACCCGCAGCAGCGGATCTGGGGATTCGAGACCAACTTCGGTGGCCTGGCGGAGCTGGCGCTGGTCAAGGCCAACCAGTTGATGCCGATGCCCGCCCACCTGACCTGGGAGGAGGCCGCCTGCTCCGGGCTGGTCAACTCCACCGCCTACCGGCAGCTGGTCTCGCGCAACGGCGCGGCCATGAAGCAGGGCGACACCGTGCTGATCTGGGGCGCCTCCGGCGGGCTCGGCTCCTACGCCACCCAGTACGCGCTGAACGGCGGCGCCACCCCGGTCTGCGTCGTCTCCTCCCCCGAGAAGGCGGAGCTGGCCAGGAGGGCGGGCGCCTCCCTGATCATCGACCGGTCCGCGGAGGGGTTCTCCTTCTGGCTCGACGAGCACACCCCCGACGTCGCCGAATGGCGGCGCTTCGGCAGCCGCATCCGCGAGCTGACCGGCGGCGACGACCCCGACATCGTGTTCGAGCATCCCGGCAGGGAGACCTTCGGCGCGAGCGTCTACGTCTGCCGGCGCGGCGGGACGGTCGTGACCTGCGCCTCCACCACCGGGTTCATGCACTCCTTCGACAACCGGTACCTGTGGATGAGCCTCAAGCGCGTCGTCGGCACGCACTTCGCCAACTACCACGAGGCCTGGCAGGCCAACCGGCTCGTCGCCCAGGGGCGCGTCCACCCGACCCTGTCGCGTACCTACGCCCTGGAGCAGAGCGCCGAGGCCGTGCACGACGTCCGCCGCAACACCCACCAGGGCAAGATCGGCGTGCTCTGCCTCGCCCCCGCCGAGGGGCTCGGCGTGCGCGACCACGAACTCCGCGAACGGCACCTGCCGGCGATCACACGTTACCGGTCCTCCTAGGAGACAGCGATGACCTCGACGATCCTCCAACCCGGCGCGGGTGTGCGCGGGGGTGGCAAACCACTGGAGATCTGCGTCTTCTGCGGCGCGGGACGGAGCAACTCACAGGTCATCGTCGACATGGCCAGGGCGACCGGCAGGCTCATCGGGCAGCGGGGCCACCGCCTGATCTACGGCGGTGGCGGCTCCGGCCTGATGGGCGAGGTGGCGTGGGCCGCCTCGGAGACCGGTGCGACCATCCGGGGGATCATCCCCCGGTTCCTGTACGAGCGGGAGCGGGCGATCGCCGCGCCGGCACAGGAGACGCACCTGACCGACAGCCTGCACCGGCGCAAGGAGCACATGCTGCGTGGCGCGGACGCCTTCATCGCGCTGCCCGGAGGCTACGGGACACTGGACGAGATCCTTGAGGTGATCTCCGCCACCTACCTGGGCATGTCCGAGAAGCCGCTGGTCATCGTGAACGCCGAGGGCGTCTGGGACGGCTTCATCAGCCTGGTCGAGACCCTGCGGCGGTTCGAGCTGATCTCCCTGGCCGGGCAGCCGACGTTCCACTCCGTCGCCTCCCCCGAGGAGGCCGTCTCCCTCGTCGAGCGGCTGACCGTCCCGGCGACCTGACCCCCACTGGAGGACTTCGATGGAGACCCGAGCGCCGCTGTCCCAGGCCGACAAGCGCGCCCTGCTCGCCAAGCTGATGAAATCGGGCGCCGCACCCTTTCCGCTCTCCTACGGCCAGCAGTCCCTGTGGTTCATGGACCGGATGCGCAGGGAGGCCAGCGTCGCCTACAACATGCCGTTCGCCTGGACGGTGCACGGCGAGGCGGACCCTGAGGCGCTGCGCGGCGCGTTCGCCTGGCTGGTGGCGCGGCACCCGATCTTCCGCACCACCTACGGGCACGTCAAGGGCACGCCGGTGCAGCGGGTCGCCCCGGAGGGGGAGCTGGACTTCCGCGTCGTCGCCCTCGCGCCCGAGGAGGACCTCGCGGCCCTGCTCGGCGCCGAGGCGGCCCGCCCGTTCGACCTGGAGCGCGGCCCGGTGCTGCGGGTCGTGCTGGTACGGCGCCCGGCGGCGGCGCCGGTTCTGCTCTGGGTCACCCATCACATCGCGATCGACGGCTGGTCGCTGTTCACGCTGCTGGAGGAGCTGGGGCAGGCGTACACGGCGCTGCGTGGCGGCTCCGAACCCGCCTGCCCGCCACCCGCCGCGACCTACGCCGACTTCGTGGCCTGGCAGGCGGCGATGCTGGCCCGGCCGGAGGGCGCCCAGATGGCGGCCTACTGGACGCGTCTGCTGGCCGACCCGCCGCCGGTGCTCGCACTGCCCGCCGACCGGCCGCGCCCTGCCGACCAGACCTTCCGGGGCGCCTCGCACGCCTTCCGGCTGGGCGCCGAGCGGTCGGCGGCGGTCGGGGAGCTGGCCGCGAGCGGCGGGGCCACCCTGTACACGACGCTGCTGGCCGCCTTCCAGGTGCTGCTGGGCCGGGCCTGTGACCGGCGGGACTTCCTGCTCGGCACCTGGACCTCCGGGCGCAGCCGCCCGGAGTTCTCCGACGTCGCCGGCTACTTCGTCAACCCGGTCGTGCTCCGCGCCGACCTGTCGGGGAACCCCGGGTTCTCGCAGGTGCTCGACCGCACCCGGCGGGCGGTGCTCGACGCCCTGGACAACCAGGACTACCCGTTCCCGCTGCTGGTGGAACGGCTGGGCGCGCACCGCGACCCCAGCCGCTCCCCGCTGTTCGACGTGGCGTTCACGCTGCGCGCCTCGCACCGAGGGGAGATCGTCCGCAGCGAGTCCGCCGAGGCGGCGTCGCCGCTGGGCGCCCCCTCGGCGGGCGAGCGGGGCATGCTGCTGCGGTTGGGCGAGCTGGCCCTGTCGACGTACCCCCTCGACCAGCGGACCGTCCGCTTCGACGTGGAGCTGGAACTGGTCGCCGCGGACGGCGAGATCTCCGGCCTGCTGCGCTACAACACCGACCTGTTCGACGCGGACACGATCGCCTGGCTCGCCGAGGGCTACCTGCGGGTGCTGGACTTCGCGGCCGGCGACCCCGGCCGTCCGGTGACGGCCTTCCCGTGGGAGCCCCGTCCCGGCGCCGGGGCGGGAAGCGAGGAGCCGGCCGCCGCGGCGGTGAGTCCCCCGCCTGTCCCGCACGGCCCGGCCCCGCACGCGGGCGCCCCGGCCGAGCTGCTGGACGTCGTCACCGCCGTCTGGAGCGAGGTGCTCGATCTGGAACCCGGCGAGATCGGCCCGGACGACGACTTCTTCGGCCTGGGCGGCCACTCGCTGGCCGCGGTCCAGGTGGCGATGCGGATCCAGGACCGGCTGGGCGTGCAGGTGTCGATCTCCGACGTCTTCCACCACCTGACGGCCGCCCAGCTGGCCGCCTGGCTGGCCGGTCCCGCCGGGGCCGGGCCCCGCCCGCTGCCCAGGACTCCCGGCGCCGGATACCCGCTCTCCTACGCCCAGGAGAGCCTGTGGGTGCTGAACCAGCTGGCCCCGGCGAGCCTCGCCTACAGCGCGCCGCACGCGTTCCGGCTCCGTGGCCCCCTGGACGTCGAGGCGCTGGAGTGGGCGATCGGGCGGGTGGTCGCCCGGCACGAGTCGCTGCGCACCACGTTCACGATGACCAGGCAGGGGCCGGTGCAGCGGGTGGCGGACCCGGCTCTGGTGCCGCTGCCGGTGGTGGAGACGGCCGACGCCGCCGGGCTCATCCTGGACGAGTACCGCAGGCCGTTCGACCTCGCCACCGGCCCGCTGCTGCGGCCCGTGCTGTACCGGATCTCCCCCGCCGAGCACGTGCTGCTCGTCCTGGCGCACCACATCGTCTTCGACGGCTGGTCGACCGCGATCTTCTGGCGGGAGCTGTGCGCCCTGTACCGCAGCAGGGTCGAGGGCTCGGCCGAACCGGCGCCGCCCGGCACCCATTACGTCGACTTCGCCGTCTGGGAACGCGAGTCGCTGACCGGTGAGCGGCTGTCCGGCCTGCTGGACTACTGGCGAGGGCGGCTGGCGGGCGCACCGCGCACCGCGCTCCGCACCGACCTGCCCCGCCCCAGACGGCCGCTGTTCCAGGGCGCCCAGCACGCCTTCGAACTGCCCGTCGACGTACGCGGGCTGTGCCGCGCCACCGACACCACACCGCACATGGTCTACCTGGCCGCCTTCAAGGTCTGGCTGGCCCGCCGCACCGGCGTGCAGGACGTGACGGTCGGCTCGGTGGTCTCCGGCCGCTCCAGGAGCGAGGTCGCCGACCTGATCGGGCACTTCGTCAACACGGTGGCGGTCCGCACCCCGCTGGCCGGGGCGCACACCTTCACCGAGGTCGTCGGCCGGGTCCGGCAGAGCCTGCTGGGCGCCTACGAGCACCAGGAACTGCCGCTGTCGAAGCTGACCGCGGAGCTGGGCAGGGACCGCAGGACCCCGTTCGACGTGCTGTTCACCCTGCACGACCGGCGCCTGCTGGAGTCGGCCGACGACCGGCTGCCCGGGGTGACGGCCGACCGGCTGGTCATGCCGCTGGGCACCTCGCAGTTCGACCTGGCCCTGGAGGTCACCGACCTGGGCGGCCACGCGCGAGCGGTCCTGGAGTACGACACGGCGCTGTTCCTTCCGGAGACGGTCGCCGCGATGGCCGGCGAGCTGGAGCGGTCGATCACCGCCCTGGTGTCCGGCCCCGGCCTTCCCCTTGCGAGATGACACGGCGTACCGCGCGGGCGGCGCGCACCTTTCGGACGCACGCCGTGCGGGACGACTCGACCACGATCGGTGACCTGGAGGTTCTGACGTGAGCACCTACGTAGTGGTGGTCAACCACGAGGAGCAGTACTCCATCTGGCCGCACGACCGGGCCCTGCCCGCCGGGTGGACCGCCACCGGAGTCCTCGGCGGCCGGGACGACTGCCTGGCGCACATCGAGCGGGTCTGGACGGACATGCGCCCCAGATCCCTGCGTACGCCATGACCGTCCTGCAGGGGACCCGGCCCCGTGTCAACGCCGGGCGTCTGGTGGAGCAGGTGGCCGGGCTCGGCGCCATCGGCGCGGTGCCCGGCGGCGGGGTGACACGGCTGGCGTTCACCCCCGGGGATGTGGAGGGCCGCGCCTACGTCGCGCGGCTCATGGAGGAGGCCGCCCTGGCCGTACGGATCGACGCGGCCGGCAACCTGATCGGCCACCGCCCCGGCGCCGTGCCGGGAGCGCCCGCGCTGGTCCTGGGCTCGCACATCGACACGGTGCCGGACGGCGGCGCCTACGACGGGGCCTACGGGGTGCTGGCCGGCGTCGAGGTGGCCAGGACCCTGCACGAGGAGGGCGTGCGGCTGAACCACCCGCTCGCGGTGGTGGCCTTCTGCGACGAGGAGGGCGCCCACGGGACGATGGGCATGCTGGGCTCGCACGGCTTCGCCGGGGTACTGCCGCCCGGCGCGGCACGCGCCCTGGACGATCGCGGCATCCCGGTCGCCGACCTGCTGGCCGCGGTCGGGGGCGACGCCGAGCGGCTGGCCGAGGCCGCCTGGTCACCCCGCGACATCGCCGCCTACCTGGAGCTGCACATCGAGCAGGGAGCGGTGCTGGAACGCCTGGGCGTACCGATCGGGGTGGTGGAGACGATCACCGGGCGGGTGAACGTCTCGGTCACGGTCGACGGCGTGGCCGGGCACGCGGGCACCACGCCCATGGAGCACCGGGCGGACGCGCTGGACGGCGCCGCCCGGCTGGTGCTGGCCGTGCGGGCCATCGCCGCCGACGAGCGGGTGGTGCTGCGCGCCACCACCGGGACATGCGCCGTCGAGCCCGGCATGTGGAACGTCGTCCCCGGCAGGGTCCGGCTGGGGGTGGAGTTCCGCGACACCTCGGCCGGGGCGCTGGAGGCGGCACTGGCGCGGCTGGCCGAGGCCGCCGCGGAAGTGGCCGGCGCGACCGGCACCCGCGTCACGGTCGTCCCCGGTGCGCGCACCTCTCCGGTCGACTGCGACGCGGACCTGCGGGAGCTCATCGCCCGCGCCTCGGCCGAGCAGGGCCTGCCCTACCACCGCCTGCCCAGCGGCGCCGGCCACGACGCCCAGATCGTGGCGCGGATCGCGCCCGTCGGGATGATATTCGTGCCGAGCAGAGACGGGGTGAGCCACGCCCCCGGGGAGTACACCGCCCCCGAACACCTGGCGTGGGGAGCGGACGTGCTGCTCACGGCGGTGCTGATGCGCGACGCGACCCCGGATATCAAGCGGTAGCCGATGTGATATCGACTCGATCGCGCCTCATTCTACGTTTGTCGCAGAACGGAAGAAGGAAAGAAAACACCACGAATGAATGAGGTTGAAAATGTCTCGGTGGATTACCTGGGTCGCGAAGGTCACCGCCACTGCCGCACTCCTCACCCTGCCTGTGGCCGTCGTTCAGGGTACGATCACCGCAGCCTCGTCAGTCGCTCACATCACTGGCGACAGCACATGGACCTGATGATTCAGCGGAAATTCCCGATAAAGTAGCCAGTCGCGCCCTGATCAGCCGGTAATCCTCGGAATCGGTATCGGTACAACAATCCAGGGCGCGATTCAGCGCATCGGAGGCGGCGGCCTCGTCCCCTTTGAGGACGAACACCTCCCCCAGCGCGGACAGTGCCCTGAACTGCCACAGCCGGGTATCCAGCTCGGTGGATATCTCGAAGGTCTCGAGCAGATAGGCCACCGCCTCGTCGAACCGGCCGCGCCGGGCGTGCAACTGGCCGAAGGCCAGGTGGATCCGCGCCTCCACGAAGCGCTCACGCACCCCCTGGGCGATGGCCAGTGCCTCGTCGAGACTCTCCACGGCGGCCTCCAGCCGGTTCTGGCGGACCTGTATCTCCCCCAGCCCACACAGGATGTACGCCTGCCCGATGTCGTCCTGCCGCTCCCTGACCAGGGCGAGCGCGGCCCGGGAGGTCGCCTCCGCCTCCCCCAGCCGCTCCTGGCGCAGCAGTGTCTCCCCCAGCCTGTTGAGTATCTGCGCCTGCCCCCGCTCACTGCCCAGCTGCCGGAAGACCTCCAGGGCCTGTCTCAACAGGGGTTCGGCGAGCTCCACTCTCCCCTGGTCGACGTGGACCTGGGCGATGCCACCGAGCACGTGGGCCTCGGCGAAGCGGTCCCCGACCGCGACGAAGATCCTCTTCGCGGTGAGGAACCCGTCGAGCGCCGTGTCGAAACGGCCCGCGAGCCGGTCCAGCAGCGAGATGTTGCGCAGCGCCAGCGCCATCCCGTACGAGTCCTCAAGCCGTTCGAACAGCTCACGCGCCGCCCACAGGCACTCGCCCGCCCGCTCCGGCATCTGCTGGAAGAGGTGCATGCTTCCCGTCGAGCAGAGAACGGCCGCCTCACCGCGCAGATCGCCGGCCCGACGAGCGGCGGCGAGCGCCGTCTCATGGGTGGTGCGCCAGTCGTCGAAGTGGCTCCGGGCCTCGAACAGGGTGGTGGCGGTGACGGCGAGGTCCCAGCACAGCTCGGACGCGCCGATGTGGGCGGCCTGTGAGATGGCGGCGACCAGAGCGCCGCGTTCGGCGTCCAGCCAGTCGAGTGGCCGCTCCAGGAGCTCGTCCGCCTCGGCCGGCCGCCACCGGGGCACCGTGCCGTGCAGCTGGGTGAAGGCCCCGCCGTACTCTCGCTGGTGTGCCTCCTCGGCCAGTACGAGCCAGCAGCTCAGGGCGCGGGTGACGGCGGCGAGCCGGTCCTCGGGCGGCTCCTCCTCATCGGCCCGCTCCCTGGCGTACAGCCGCACCAGGTCGTGGAAGCGGTAGCGGATCTGGTCGGCGCCGTCGGGGCCGAGCACCTCGACGAGCTGGGCGTCCACCAGCTGGTCGATCAGGTCCTCGGCGTCGAGGCCGTCGATGTCGAGCAGCGCCGCGCCCGCCCAGGAGGCGAAGTCGGGCGCCTCGAGCAGCCCCAGCCTGCGGAACATCAGCGCCGCCTCGGGGTTCAGGTCGCGGTAGCTGAGGGCGAAACTGGCCCGTACGGTCAGCTGGCCGTAGCTCAGCTCGTCCAACCGGCGCCGCTCGTCGGCGAGACGCTTGGCCAGGCGGGCCGGGGTCCAGTACGAGCGGGTGGTGAGACGGGCGCCCACAATCCGCAGTGCCAGCGGCAGCCCGTCACACAGCTCGCCGAGCAGTGCGGCGGCCTTGGGGTCCTCGTCCATGACCACGGAGTCGGCGACCCCGGCGAGCAGCGCGGCGGAGTCCGCCGCGCCCAGCACCTCCAGATGGATCACGCTGGCGCCCTCCCTGGCGGCCAGGTCGCCCAGTGGGTCCCTGCTGGTCACGATCACACAGCAGGTGCCGGAGCCGGGCAGCAGCGGCCTGACCTGGTCGATGACCCGGGCGTTGTCCAGCAGCAGCAGCACCTGGCGCCTGCCGATGACGGTGCGCAGCAGGCCGGCGCGCTCGTCCAGGTCCTCGGGGATGCGTTCGCCGGCGATGCCGAAGGCCCGCAGGAAGCGGTCCATGACCGCGCCGGGGGTCAACGGCTGGGCGTTGAGGTCGTAGCCGCGCAGGTTCACGAAGAGCTGGCCGTCGGGGAACCGGGAGGCGACCCGGTGCGCCCAGTGCACGGCGAGTCCCGACTTGCCGACCCCGCCCACCCCGGTGATGAGCGCGATGGTGAGCAGCCCCTGGCCGATCCGTTTGTCCAGCAGCGCGTCCAACTCGGCGATCTCGGTGGTCCTGCCGACAAAGTAGGGCGCGTCCGCGGGCAGCTGCGCGGGCACCACCCCGTGCTCGACCGGGGCCGCCACGACGGGCTCCGCGGGCACGGGCTCCGGTCCGGCGGCGGCCTCGGAGGCGGGCATGCTCACCCGGACGGGTGCCGGGGTCAGCTCGGGGGCGTCGCGCAGGATGGCGTCGTGCAGGGCCTGCAACTCGGTGCCCGGCTCGATGCCGAGCTCCTCGACGAGTTGCATCCGCCCGATCCGGTAGGTGTCGAGCGCCTCCGCCCGGCGCCCGCACCGGTATCTGGCCAGCATCAGCTGGGCGCGCAGCCGCTCGCGCAGGGGGTTGGCGTCGACGAAGACGGCGAGGTCGTCGATCAGCTCCCGGTGCCGGCCGAGGGCGAGCTCCAACTGGACGCGCTCCTCGGTCAGTGTCAGCTGACGGTCGTCCAGCCGTCGCGCCTCGGACTCGACGAACGCGCTCTCGATGCCCGCCAGGACCGGGCCGCGCCACAGACCGCACGCCTCGGCGAACAGCCGGGCGGCGCCGGAGAGGTCGCCGGCGCTCTCCGCGGCCCTCGCCTTGGCGGCGAGGCGCTCGGCGAGCAGGACGTCGACCTGGGAGGGGTCGGCCTGCAGGATGTATCCGGGCGAGGAGGTGCCGAGCAGGTTCGCCGGGGCGCCCGCCTCCAGGAAGGCCCGGCGAAGCCCGGAGACACAGATGACCACCTGGCTGCGGGCGGTGGGCGGTGGGTGCTCACCCCATATCGCCCCGGCGAGCAGGTCAACGGGGGCGACCCGTCCCGCGCGCAGGATGAGGGTGGCGAGAATAATTCGCTGGCGTGACCCTCCGATCGAGACCCGTTGCTCACCTACCAGGACTTCAAGTGGACCGAGAACGCGAAACGACAGAGCAGTGTCCATGCGCCACCATCAGGGAGTGTCCGACTGCCCCTTGCGTAGGGTGAATTACCTATTCACGAAAAACACCATTTCAGCAGCATTTATCATGAGATGTCCAGTCTTATTTTGCGGGCGCGGCCCAACACGGCACCACTTGCGGGATTGTTGGAGATTACCGCGGCCGGACATCCGTATTCACACCGAACGACGCAGCCGGAACCACGAGGGGCCAGGCCCGGCGTGCGCGCACCGGCGAAACGGGAACCCCGGAAACGGGGACGCTCCGGCGCGAGCCGGAAGCCGCCTGTGAGCGTGCTCACAGGCAACGGAACCGGAAGAACGCGAAGAGACACGACAGAGCAGGGCGCCTCCCCGAAACCCCGCCCTCCGAAGCGAAGCGATCACCTGGCGGGGCGACCCTCCCGGCCCGAGGACAGCCGGCGGTTCGTCTCACCTTCCACCGGAGTCCCCCAGCCCGGTCACGGCTTGAGGGACTCCGATATGTGTCATCCGATCAGGCTCAGGCCGAACCCTCAGGCCAAGCCGGCCTGAAGGCACTTCTTGAGCGCGTCCCTGGAGCTCTGGTGCAGGGGCGCGACCTTCGAAAGCGCCACGTCACGCGCCTGCAGATACTTGGCCCCGGCGGCGTTGTACGCCTCCAACGCCTTCTTGGCCGCGGGATCCGCCTCCGCCGCCCCCGCCCCGAGCGGTTGCGAGGGCGTCTTCTGCGAGAGCTTGCCCACGTCCGCGGCGGCGCCGACCTTCACCAAGGCCTCGTGGGCGGCCTTGACCTCCGGAACGGCATCGACGCCCGCGATGGCGTCCTCGGCGTCCAGCAGCGCGAGATGCTCCTGGGCACACGCGGTCGGCGCGGGAACGGTCGCGCCATCGGTGGCGGCGGTGGCGATACCGGCGGTGGCCAGGGTGGCGAGCAGGCCGACGACGGCGAACCCCGCCGCGGCGATGCGGATGTGCATGGGTACTCCCATTGGTGCTGAGGGTTGATCTGCACGTGACCTCATGCGCCATGATGACCGTGAGTAATCGCCGGGACACCTCAAGTTCACCCCAAGGATCGTGAGCACCGCGCACTCCCACGACCCCAGCCGGGACATCGGCCACAATCCGCCGCCCCGCTCATCCCGATCACGGACCGGGCCGCCACCACCTGGGCGAGACGACGGGAGGATCAGGGCAGGCCGTTCCTGCTCTTGTAGTCGTTCCAGACCTGCACGCAGTAGGCGTAGCGCCAGTCACCGGAGGGCAGATGGCGGCAGGCGTAGGCGGCGCTGATACCGGCGGCACCCCCGCCCCCGGCGCTCGGATCCGGCGGCCCGCTCCTGGACGCCGAGGGCGAAGGCCTCCTGGCCTCCGGGGCACCCGTCCTGGCCGTACGGGGCTGCGACCGGGCCTTGCGCACCCCGGAGCGCGACCGCTCCGATGCGACACCTCCGGCGTTCCCTCGGCCGCCGGTGGCACTTCCGGTGGCACCGCCCGCCTCCCGTCCGACACCTTCGGTCACCGGCGTGGCGCTCCCGGCCTCGCCCGGCCCGGCGCCGGTCCACGTCGAACCTCGGCCCTCCCGGCTCTCGCCGCGCCGCTCCACCCGCTTGACCCACTCGTTCCCGGGCCTTCCGGCAGGGCCGAAAAGGGGCCGCTCCAGATCGTGGCGCGGCATCTTCCGCCGCCCTGCCACCCTCCCCCTGCCCTCCAAGGTCTTCCGCTCTCCCGCGAAGCCCCCCGCCCCGGCCACCGGGGCTCGCGGTGACGTGAACACCGTGTCGTGATCCGCGACGAGACGCCCCGCGGGGGACGCGGGCACCGTGCTCGCGGTGGGCGTACCCGCCCACGGGGACCAGCCGGACGACCAGACACCGACCCCCGCGGCGACGAGGAACCCGGCGACCAGTGCCGGCCCCAGGAGCTGGTCGCGCGAGAGCCTCGACCACGGCCGCAGCCAGGGGCTGGGCGGCGGCGGCATGGAGAACGGCCTGCTGTCGAGGTATGTCCAGGAGCGGCGGGCCGACGGCCAGACGGTGTCGTCACCCGTCTCCTCGTCCTTCCTGTGCCGCGCGGCCCTGTGGGGTGCCGGTGGCCCATCGGGCTCGGGGAGGGTCGCGGGCCCGGCGGAGCGCGGCGAATCCGGCGGGCGGAGCCACGAGTCGCTGTACGGCATGCGCCCTCGCGGTCTGGCGTTGAGGCCGTGGCCGTGAGTCCGATCATGCTCACCGTACATCTCGCCTCCCGTATCGCGTCCGACCTCCCCCAGCCTGGCAAAAATCACACACTGTATGCGGCCCATGACAGTACGGTCTTACCGATCTGTTATCAGCAGCAGGCCGCAAAGATAAGGAAATGCGGCGAAAGACCGGCCTCGCCGGTAAAGGCGAGAGCCGCCCACGCCCTTTACAATGTAGATTCCTAAAATCTCCAGCGCCCCATCGGCCATCACGCCCCGAGCGGCGGCTCAGGGACCGGTCCAGCCTGTTTCCAGCAGGTCGAAGACGGCGTCGAGGGCACGCCGGGGGTCGGGCTCGCCGGCGGCGAGGTCGGGGACCTCCAGGACATAGCGGGCCAGCGCGCGGACGGTCATGTCGCCGGGATCGCGCCCCGACTCCGCCGCGATGATCTCGGCCAGGGCATCCTGACTGCGGTTCCAGAGTCTGCGCTGGTAGCCGCGGAGCGCGGGGGTGCTCATGACCAGTTCGGTACGGCGCCTGAGCTGCGGGGAGAGGGTGGCGGCGAAGGGGCCGCGGGCGGCCAGGAACTCACGCAGCGCCCGCAGGATGGGCTGCCCTTCGGGCCGGTCGCGGACCGCGGCGACGATGCCGTCACGGCGTTCGCTCCCGTCGTCGAAGATCAGGCTCTCCTTCCCGTCGGGGAAGTACGCGAAGACGGTGGCGATGGCGGTGTCGGCCTCTTCGGCGATCTGGGCGATCGTCACGCTGTCATAGCCGTGCCGCAGGAACAACCCGATCGCGGCGTCACTCAACGCCTGCCGGGTCTGGGCCTTTCTGCGCTCGCGGCGCCCCATGGTCTGCACGCCGCCCAGGCTACCCAACTCCAGAACGATACAAAATATGAACTGATTTCAAATTTAGAGTCATTCTGGATATAGTCGCGACAGCAGCCGGCGGACCACCAGAAGGTGATCAAATGACTGCATTCCGTGACGACTGATGCGAATAGGAGGACAGCATGGCTACAGCGATCGTCAACGCGCGTGTCTTCGACGGGGAACGGGTGCTGGGCGAGCCGACCGTCGTGATCGACGGAGGGATCATCAGCTCGGTCGGGGAACAGGCCCCCGCGGGGGCCGACACGGTCGACGCGCGCGGCGCCACGCTGCTACCGGGCCTGATCGACGCTCACGTGCACACCGGCGAGCAGGCACTGGCACTGGCGTTGCGGTTCGGGGTGACGACCGAGCTGGAGATGCAGGGCACCAACACCGGGAACAACCGGGCGCACATCACCGGCAACGACGCGATGGCCGACGTCCGCTCGTCGGGTATGGGCATCACCCCGCCCGGCGGGCACCCCAGCGAGCTGATCCCCAAGGATTTCGACCCCCGCGAGCACAGCGAGAACGCCGGAGGCCGGAAGCCCGGGGGCGAACCACCGGTGATGCCGTTCTCGACCACCCCCGAGGAGGCCGTCGCCTTCATCCCCCGGCTGGTCGCGGGCGGCTCGGACTACATCAAGTTCATGATCGACGATGGTTCCGTCGAAGGCCACCCCGGTCTGCCCATGCTCGACCAGGCCACGCTGAACGCCGGGGTCGCCGAGGCGCACCGGCACGGCATGCTGACCGTCGCGCACGCGCTCACCGTGGACGCGACCAGGATGGCGATCGAAGCGGGCATCGACGGCCTGGCACACCTGTTCATGGACCGGCCGCACACCGGCGAGATCATCGACCTCATCGCGCGGGCGGGGATGTTCGTCGTCCCCTGCGTGGTGCTGAACGCCTCCATGATGGGCATCACCGGCGCCGAGTTCGCCGCCGACCCGCGCGTGTCCTCCCGCCTGGACCAGGCGTGGCTGGAGACGTTGCGCTCCAGCTTCGACCGCTACCCCCAGGGCGACATCGACGACGTCCTGGCTTCGGTCAAGGCCCTGCACGACGCGGGAGTGGACATTCTCACCGGCACCGACGCGTCGATACCGGTGCCGTTCCTGGGCGGTCTCGCGCACGGAGCCAGCGTCCACCACGAACTGCGCTACCTCGTCCAGGCCGGTCTCACCCCCACCGAGGCGTTGCGCTCGGCCACCGCCACCACCGCGCGCCGGTTCGGTCTCGACGACCGCGGCCGCATCGCGCCGGGGCTCCGCGCCGACCTGCTCCTGGTCGACGGCGACCCCACCGTCACCATCGCCGACACCCTCAACACCCGCGCCGTCTGGCGCCGCGGCACCCGCCTGCCCACCCCACGACCGGCCCCCCACCCGGCCGGGTGAAGCTCCCGGGCCGTACGCTGCTTCCTGTCCTCTGAGGGAAACGATTCGGGAACGTCGAGGAGGGGCCGGCGGGCCTGCGGCGGGTGCCCGGAGCGGAGCTGGGTGTCACCCTTGAAGCAGGCCAGGCGAAGGGAGGAGAACCAGTCGAACCATTCCGCCGGGGTGCTCCCAGGATGTCCTCGGCGTGGTTTCCGAGCCCACATCGGTATCTACGACCTCCGCCTGACGGTCGGCTCTTTCGCTCAGCGGCGGAGGCGCGCCTGCCAGGGGTGGGTTCCGTGTTCGGTCGCCAGAGCCTCGTCCAGCCATGCCCTTCGCACGTCGTCAAGCCGGGGCAGGACCTCGTCGAAGTCGAGTTCGTCCTTGGGACGTGGCGACTTGGCCTTGTACAGGAGCTGGATCTCCGGTGCGATCCGTGAGAAACCGTCCTCGGCGACCGTGAACGACGCCAGCGGACGGCGAATCCTCGGATCTCGCCGGTACACCCAGTCCTGCCCGTCGGCCTCGTCGAGCATCAGTTGGATCCGCCACGGACCGTCGGGGTCCTCGCGGACCCAGACGTCATGGACGCCCGGCGGGAGGATCTCGCCCTGTGGCCAGTGGCGCAGCGTACCCGGCGGGTCGGCGGCCCAGCAGTCCCATCCCGCGAGCAACCGGCGCGCTGCGGCCTGGTCCCGGCGGAGGATCCCGACGTCGATGTCCGCGTGCTCGCGGTAGGCGCGGCCGACCTCCAGCTCGATCGCGTATCCTCCGCCGATCCACCAGGGCGTCTCCAGTCCGCCGAACAGCTCGACGACCTCGGCCAATGGAGCCGGCTCCCATGCTCCCCACGGTGTCTGCGTACGCGGCATGTCGTCATTGTCACCGAGCCTGCCCCTGTGGGAAAGCCTCATGCCGGGTCGGGGGCGGTCAGGTGCCAGCTGAGCCATTCGACGACGTTCTTGACGAAGGTCACCCGGTTGGCGAGCTGCCGGATCTCGTGCCCCTCGTCCTCGAACAGCAGCAGCTCGCAGGGTATGCCACGGGCCCGCGCCTCCCGCAGCACCTGCTCGGCCTCGTACACCGGGACGTTGGTGTCGCGGGCGCCGTGCACGACCAGCAACGGGGCGGCCAGCCGGTCGAAGGAGTGCAGGGGCGACAGCACCCGCAGCAGGTCACGGTCGGCGACCGGGTGGCCGTACTCGCTGACGGCCGCCGCGGCGATCCACGGCTCGGTCCGGTCGTAGAAGGTCTCGAAGTCGGCCATGCCGCAGACGTCGACCCCGGCGCGGAAGAGGTGGGGGTGGGTGACGAGGGCGGCCAGCGTCAGGTAGCCGCCGTAGGAGCGTCCCATGCAGGCGATCCTGGCCTCCTCGGCGACACCCGACCGCGCCAGTTCGACGGCGCAGTCGGCGACGTCGTCGATCGCGTCGAAGCGGAGCCCGTGGTTGTCGGCGTTGCGGAAGGCCCTGCCGAACCCGGACGAGCCGCGGACGTTCGCCGCGAGCACCCCGATACCGGCGGCCAGCAGGTTCTGGAACAGCGGGTTGAAGGTGGGCCGTTCCTGGCTCTCCGGACCGCCGTGCAGGTAGACGACGAAGGGCATCGGGCCCCGGGCTCCGGGGACCCGGTAGAGCCAGCCGGTCAGCTCCATGCCGTCGCGCGCCTGGAAGCGCATCAACTCCGCCTCGGCCGCCCCGGCGACCGGGGAGTCCCCCGCGATCCGCCGGTAGCCGCCGTTCTCCAGATCGCAGAGCACCACGTGGGAGGGGGCGCCGGGCCCCTCGACCGCCAGGACGGCCAGGCTGCCGTCCAGGGAGACCCTGATCGAGGAGACCACCTCGGCGGGCAGCGGCGGGAGCGGACGCACCGCACCGGTGTCCAGCTCGATCACCTCCAGTTCCGACCGTCCGCTGTCGTTCCACGCCAGGACGGCGCGGTGGCCGTTGGCACTCAGCGCGAACTGGTCGAGTTCGGCGTCCAGTCGCTCGGCCAGCACGACCTGCGTGCCGTCCTCACCCACCGCGAGTAGCGCGGCCCGGTCGCGGCCGACGTCGGACAGCAGGTAGGCGACCGTCCCGTCCGGAGAGAGGATGCCGTAGTCGGTGGAGCCGTTCAGCCCCGCCAGCAGCGGCTGTTCCCCGGGTCCTGGAAGATCGCCCGCGGCCTCGTCGGGCAGCCCCGAGGGCAGGCCGGGCGGGAAGTCCTCAAGATGGCCTTCGGGAAGGTCGGAGCGGAGCCCGGCCGGAGGGGCGGCGGACGGACCGGAGCACAGGCCGGGAGTGAGGTCCTCGGGAAGTCCCGCGACGAGGTCCCCGGTCTCCAGGGGGCCGGGGGCGAGATCTCCCGGAGCGGACAGAGCGGACGCGAGTGCCCCGGGACCCGCGGAGCCGTCGGGACCGGACATGCCCGAGGTGAGGTCGCCGGGATGGGCGGCGGGAAGGCCGGTGGGATCACCGGGGAAGGCGGGAAGGTCGGCCGCGTACATCCGGCGCACGCCGCGCGGGCCGCGCCGCAGCAGCATCCGGCGGTGGTCACGGCTGATCGCCGCCGGGTGCATCAGCGCGCCGCCCGCGACGACCTCCCGGCTGCCGGAGCTCGCGTCGATGAGCACCGCGTCCGTACGGCCGGACGCGGAGACCTCGGCGACGAGAAGGATCTCCCCCTGCCCGGTCCAGCGTACGAACGACGCCGATCCCCCCTCCGGCGCGGCCAGCGGGCGCAGGTCGCTCCCGTCGGGCCTGACCGTCCAGACCTGGGTGTGCTCCCCGCCGCCCGGCACGACGAGGACGGCCAGCCGCCGGGCGTCGGGAGACCAGCTCACGTCGGCGGCGGGCTCAGGACCGGTGTCGAGAGACCACGCCTCCGCCTCTCCCCCGGCCGGCCCCCCGGCCGACCCTCCGGCCGACGACGTCTCGACGCCTCCTCCCTGGAGCAACGCCTCCAGATCGCCGCCCAGAAGCTGGACCCAGACGCGCGGAGAGCCGTCCCTGTCGGCGATGAACGCGACGGCGCTCAGGTCGGGCGCCAGCGCGGGCGCCCGGCAGTTCCAGGCGGTCAGGCCGGTGCCCGCCGAGGGGCGGGCACCGGCTCCCGGCATGTCGGCCATCAGACTCCCTGTGCCTGCAACCACAGCTCCAGGAGTCCGAGCTGCCACAGTGCGTTCGCTCCCAGGGTGGTGCGGTGCTCGTCCGGTGCCGCGAGCAGCTTGTCGACGTACGGCTGGTCGAACAGGCCGCGTGACCGCGCGGCCTGCCCGGTCAGCGCGTCCCTGACGAGTTCCAGGAACGGACCGTGGATGTGCCTGATGGCGGGGACCGGGAAGTAGCCCTTGGGCCGGTCGATGATCTCGGCGGGCAGCAGCCCGCGCGCGGCGTCCTTCAGGACGCCCTTGCCGCCGGAGGCGATCTTGAGGTCGGGAGGGCAGGCCGCCGCCAGCTCGACCAGCTCGTGGTCGAGGAACGGAGTCCTGGCCTCCAGCCCGAAGGCCATGGTCATGTTGTCCACCCGCTTCACCGGGTCGTCGACGAGCATGACCTCCGTGTCCAGGCGCAGCGCCGCGTCGAGCGCGGTGTCGGCACCGGGCGCCGCGAGGTGGCGCCGGACGAACTCGCCGCTGACGTCCCGCTCCGGCATGTACTCGGGCGACAGGATCCCGGCCAGCGTCCCGTGCGAGCGGTCGAAGAACTCCCCGGCGTACGTGACGGCCGCGTCCTCGCGCGACACGCCGGCCAGTGGCGGGTACCAGCTGTAGCCGGCGAACACCTCGTCGGCGCCCTGGCCGGACTGGACCACCTTGACGTGCCTGGAGACCTCCTGCGACAGCAGGTGGAAGGCGACGCAGTCGTGGCTGACCATCGGCTCGCTCATCGCCCGCACCGCGTGTTCCAGGGCGGGCAGCAGGCGGGTGTCGTCGACGGGGATGCGGTGGTGGTCGGTGCCGAACTCATCGGCGACCAGGTCGGAGTAGGCGAACTCGTCGCCCCGCTCCCCGCCCGCCGCGGAGAACCCGATGCTGAAGGTCGACAGGCCCGCCTGCCCCTCTTCGGCCAGCAGCGCGACGATCAGGCTGGAGTCCAGGCCGCCGGAGAGCAGCACGCCCACCGGCACGTCCGCGACCATGCGCCTGCGCACGGCCACGCGCAGCCGGTCGAGCACCGCCTCGCGCCACTCGGAGGGGGACGGTCCGGCGTGGTCGGGCAGGGCCGAGCGGGTGTAGGGCGGCTGCCAGTAGCGGCGGTCGGTGACGGTGCCGTCGGGCTCGACGGTGCGCACGGTGGCCGGGGGGAGTTTCCGCACACCGGTCAGGATGGTGCGCTCGACCGGCACCACCGAGTGGAAGGTCATGTAGTGGTGCAGTGCCACCCGGTCGATGCCGGTGTCCACTCCTGTTCCGGCGAGCAACGCGGGCAGTGTGGAGGCGAACCGGAGGCGATCGGCGTCCTGGGAGAGGTACAGGGGCTTCACCCCGAGGCGGTCACGGCCGAGGGTCAGCCGGCCGGTGTCCCGCTCGGCGACCGCGAAGGCGAACATGCCCTTGAAGTGGTCGACGCAGTCGATCCCCCAGCGGTGGAAGGCCTTCACCAGCACCTCGGTGTCGGAGGTGGAGAAGAAGCGGTAGCCCCGGCCCTCCAGCTCCTCGCGCAGCTCACGGTAGTTGTACAGGCACCCGTTGAAGACCGCGGTCAGGCCGAGGTCGCTGTCCGTCATCGGCTGGGCGCCCCGGTCCGACAGGTCGATGATCTTCAGGCGCCGATGGCCCAGCGCGACGGGTCCCAGCGACCACAGGCCCGACCCGTCGGGACCCCGATCGCTCATCACCTCGCTCATCCGGGCCACCGCGGCGACGTCCGCGGGACGGCCGTCGAACCGGATCTCACCGCTCAGACCGCACATCGGCACCTCCCGATGACCCGCTCGTCCCGCAGCCGGGCGGACTCGGCCCTGAGGTCACACATCGGCGTCCCCTCCCGGCAGCCAGGTGTCCTTGGAACCGCCGCCCTGGGAGGAGTTGACGATCAGGCTGCCGGCCGGTGCGACGCGGGTCAGCGCCGCCGGCGGCACCGTCGCCGTCTCCCCGAGGCAGACGAAGGCCCGCAGGTCGACCACGCGCGGGCTCAGCCGCTCCCCGTCAAAGGTCGGGTGCGTCGACAGCTGGACCGTCTCCTGGGCGACCCATCCCTGGGGCGCGGCGAGGATCTTCTCCCTGATCCTGCCGAGCTCCTCGGCGGACGCCTCGGGACCGACGACCACGCCCTGGCCGCCGAATCCGTCCACCGGCTTGACGACCAGCTCGGCCAACCGGTCGAGCACCTGCTCGCGGTCCGCGGCGTCGCGGCACAGGTAGGTGGTGACGTTGTCGATGAGCGGCTCCTCGCCCAGGTAGTACTCGATGAGGCGGGGCACGTACCGGTACAGGCACTTGTCGTCGGCGACGCCGTTGCCCGGCGCGTTGGCCAGGACGAGCGTGGAGCGTTCGACGGCGTCCATGATCTCCGGCCCCAGGGGGCCTTCGAGCAGCTCGTTCTCGTCGACCCGGCGGTAGAGCACGTCGATCCTGCGCCCCGCGGCCTCCAGATGACCGTTCCCGATCTCCAGGTCGGCCGGGACCACCAGGATCGCCCCCATCTCCTCGGCGAGCATCCGGTGTTCGTAGTAGGCGGAGTCGTCCGGTCCCGCCGAGACCACGGCGATGGCCGGCGAGTCGGCCGTGCCCGCCGCCGTGCCCGCCGCGAGCAGTGCCTCCCGCAGTGTCCGCAGGCTCTGCCGCGGATCGGCGATTCCCTCGCCGGGGACGAGTTCCGGCAACAGCTCGGCCATCAGGTGCCTGTTGGTCACCGCGTATCCGAGGCCGGAGGGCACCCGCAGGTTGTCCTCCAGCACCGCCCAGCGGCCGACGTGGTCGCGGACCAGATCCAGCCCGGCCACGGCGCAGCGCACGGTACCCGGCGGCACCCTCCGCCCGTGCTCGCGGTAACCGGGGGACTCGTCGACCACCCAGGCGGGGAGCACACCGTCCCCGATGATCTCGCGCTCACCGTACACGTCGCGCAGGAACGCCTCCAGCGCCCGCACCCGCTGCGGCAGCGCCCGCTGGATCTCGGCCCACTCGCCGGGCGGGACCAGCCTTGGGATCAGGTCGAACGGGAAGATCCGGCTCTCGCTGCCGCCCTCCACGTGGAAGGTCATGCCGTTGCGACGCTGGTAGTCGTCGCGGATCCGCTCCCTGCCGCGCAGGCCGCGGGCGCCCAGCCGGTCCAGGGCCCGCAGCACCGGCTGGTAGGACTCGCGCACCGTGCCCTCGATGATCGCCTCGTCGCCGGGGGCGTCGTAGCCGTCGAGGAGACTGGTGTGCATCCTCGGTGTCGGCCCGCCGAAGGCGGTCTCCCAGTCCTCGGACCGGGTCTCGGCGATGACGAGGTCGACCACGTCGGCCAGCCGGCCGTCGCGGGCGAACGCCTCGCGCTGGCGGGCCGAGGAGCTTCCCCGCGCCAGCGACTCCCGGACCAGGGACGCGACGAGCTCGAGGTCGCCGGACTCCTCCAGCTGTGGCCGCAGGCCGTCCACCATCCTCCAGATCACCTCGGCGGCCGGGCCCGGGGTGCCCTCGACCGGGTCGACGAGCTCGCCCTCCAGCCCTGAGCGCGCCGCCCGCCACGTCGCGGCGCGGACCATCTCCAGCCGGACCGAGCGCTCGGGGCCGTGCTGCACCGCGTCCAGCTCCCTGGCCACCAGCGCCCGGAACAGGCCGGCGATCAGCACGATGTCGCCCACCCGGGGGCAGGCGTCGCACACTCTCAGCTCGACGGTGGGCAGGTGGGCCGAGGGCCGGATGTCGAAATAGATCATGCCGGGGTCGGTGATCACACCGGAGCTCACCAGCTCCCGCACCACCTTGTCGTACTCGGCGGCCGACTCGAACCTGGCCACGGGCCCCGCGGTGGGCCAGCGCTGCCAGAGCAGCGGACGGTAGCTGGCGTACCCGGTGTCGGCTCCCAGCCAGTACGGCGAGCTGGAGCTCAGGGCGAGCAGCGGGGGCAGCCAGGGGGCCAGGCGGTGGGCGACGGCCACTGCCAGGTCACGGTCCTCGACCTCGGCGTGGAACTGCGTGCCGCAGATCAGCTGCTCGCGGGTGAGCAGCTGGTAGTCGGCGAGCATCTGCTCGTAGCGGGGGTCCGGGGAGATCTTCAGCGCCGCCAGGTCCACCAGCGGCACGCTCCCCGCCGCCACGATCCCGAGCCCGAGACCGTCCGCCGCCTGGATCACCGTGCGGCGCAGCGCGGTCAGGTCGTGCCCGAGGTCCTCCAGATGCACGAAGGGCCTGCTGTTGGCCTCCACCACCGAGCGCTGCAGCTCATGGGTGAACCGCTCCGCCGGTAACTGCTCCAGCAAGACACCGGCCCGTGGGACGAGGTGCCGGGTGTCGACATCGACGACGTGGAACTCCTCTTCGACGCCGACCGCGATCGGCCCCGCCAGACCCGCCATTTCATCACTCCTGAAGTACGCCGACTCACCGGAATTTTTTGTCCTTTGCCCGAAAAAAGCAGTTCCGCACTTCACGGGCCGTTCCGGAGAGAATCGGAACCATGAACTCACTCTCCGTGATCGGACGGGGCCCTCCCCCGCGACCCCGCCCGGTCGTCGGCGGTGAGTCGGAGACGCCTGGCGAACTTCCCTCGGCCAAGGCCGAGGAGTCTCACCGAATCTCGGGCGGATCCTTGGGCGACGGGCCGAAGGTGTCGGGAAAGGCACGGTCTCCGAGCGTCTCCGGATCATCCGGCGTGCCGGACGGATCGAGGAGGTGCCGCACGGGCGGCCTGTCGAGGAATGTGGAGACGGCCTCGACCACCCCCTCCCCCAGCGGGCGGAACGCGTCGACCACTGCCTGGGCGGGCGGGCCGAGGCGGCTGCCGACCTCCTGGAGAAGATCTTCCAGCACCTGCGGCAGTGGCGGCACCGGCAGGCCCAGCTGGGACTTGGAGTGAGCCTTCTCCGGCGGCGTCCAGCGCATCGAGTCGTCACTCATGGCGAGCCATTCGTCGACGGCCCCGTCGATGGAATCGAGCACGTGATCGGAATCGTCTGGCATGGCGGCTCCCCTCACCGACCGGGATCCGATAAGACGACGGTACCTCGCCACGCCATTACCGGGCAGAGGCGGGTCGGCGGCGGAAGCCTCGCGGACGGCTTCCGGGCCGTCCATCCCCGGTACCGCGGAAGTTCGATCATCAAAGCCCGCTAAACTGGCATAACCCCCTCAGCTGGGGGAATGAGCTGTCGGTGCTCTCTCAAACTCGTCCCGCCGGCGGGGACACGCTCACCTTCCTCCGTGCGATCATGCGTAACCCCCAGCAACTGGGCGCGATCGCACCCAGTTCGAAGGCCGTCGCCCGCCTGGCCGCGTCGGTGGTCCCGGCCACTCCCGGAGCCGTGGTCGTCGAACTCGGCGCCGGCGGCGGGGTGATCAGCGACGCGATCCGCGACCGGCTGCCACCCGGAGGGCGACAGCTCGCCGTGGAGGTCAACGAGGGCATGGTGAGCCATCTGCGACGCAGCAGACCCTGGCTTGAGGTGATCGCCGCCGACGCGGGGGACCTGGGCAAGCTGCTGAGGCAGGCCGGCCTGTCCCACGCCGACGCGATCGTCTCCTCCCTTCCCTGGACCCTGTTCGAGGAGGCGCGGCAGAGGCGCGTCCTGGAGGAGATCTCGGCCTCGCTCGTCCCCGGCGGCACCTTCAGCACCGTCACGACGCTGACCGTGCTGCCGCTACAGCGCTTCCGGCACTTCCGCGGCCTCCTGGAGGGCACCTTCGCCACCGTCGGCACCCTGGGCCCGATCTGGCGCAACGTGCCGCCCGCCCTGGTGTACACCGGGGCCCGGGCAGGTGAGCGGCCGGTGGAAGACCTCCCCGGCGAGCCGGGCGCGGGCTGACCGCCGTCGCCCCCCGGAGTGACCCCGGCGGCGCGACGACCACCGGCCGGCGCAGGCTCATCCCTGGTCCCGCTGGAGGACCTGCGCGTCGAGCAGGTCACGGGTCAGCGGGTGCCGGGGGCGGCCCAGGACGCGTGCCGCGCTGCCCTCCTCCACGATCCTTCCCCGCGAGAGGACCGCGACCTGGTCCGCCAGCCGGGCGACGACACCCATGTCATGGCTGATCAGTATGAGGGTCAGACCGAACGCGCGGCGGAGCTCGCCGAGCAGGTCGAGAACGCCCGCCTGGGTGATCGTGTCCAGACCGGAGGTGATCTCGTCGCAGACGAGCACGTCGGGGGAGGCCAGCAGTCCGCGGGCGAGCGCCGCGCGCTGGAGTTCGCCGCCGGACAGCCCGGTGGGCCTGCGGGCCGCCGGAAGCGGGCCGAGCCCGACCCTGCCGAGCATCTCCAGGGCCGCGTCCGCCGCCTCGCCGCGCCCCATGCCGCGCAGCCGTACGGCGGTACGGCTCACCTGGTCGAGCACCGTCCGGTTCGGGTCGAAGGAGGCGTGCGCGTCCTGGAAGACGTACTGCACGCGGGCCAGGTCCGCACGGCGGCGCCGTGACGGTGACCGGGCCAGCGCCCGCCCGTCGAGCAGCACGGTTCCGCGTGTGGGCTCGTGCAGCCCCGCGACGCAGCGCGCGAAGGTGCTCTTCCCGCTTCCCGAACGCCCGACCAGTGCCACACACCGCCCGGCCGCCACCTCCAGCGACACGTCGTGAAGCACCGGCACCGAGCGGTGTCCCGCCGCCAGGTCCTTCACGGCGAGCCGGACCGGCCCAGGCGGGACCTCACAGGAGGCGGGACTCTCCGCTGTGACGGACGGGCTCCTCCAGCGGATCCCGTCCATCCGGCCGGCAGGCGGGCCCACCCTGGCGGGGGGCGAGGTCACCGGGGCTGGGGGCTGGCTCGCCGGGAGCCGGGCGGCGAGCAGACACCGGGTGTAGTCGTGCCGGGGCCGGGTGAGCACCTCCCCTGCCGGGCCGCTCTCCATCACCCGGCCTCCGCACAGCACGACGACGTGATCGGCGAGTGTGCGCACCAGCTCCAGGTCGTGGCTGAGCAGGACCACGGCGATGCCCCGCCCCACGAGGCCCTTCAGCTCGTCGACGACCTCCCGCCTGGTGACGGCGTCCTGACCGGTGGTGGGCTCGTCCGCCACGATCACCGACGGAGCCGTCAGGAGCGTCTGGGCCAGCACCAGGCGTTGCTGCTGGCCCCCGGAGAGCTGGTGGGGGTAGCGGCGCAGCAGGTCCTCCCCCCCGGGCAGTCCGGCACGGCGCAGCACGGACGAGATCCGCTCCGCCTCCCCCCTTCCGGATGCGCGCCGGTGTGAGAGCCCTCCCTGCCCGTACCTGGTCTCCGGCGGCGCGTGCCGCCGGGCGATCTCGCGCAGCACCGCGCCGACGCGGCGGACCGGGTTGAGCGCGGACGCGGGATGCTGCGGCAGGTAGCCCACCGTCCCGGCCACCTCGACCGTCCCGGACAGCACCACGCCGGGCGCGTGCTCACCGAGCAGCGCCCTGCCGATCGTCGTCTTGCCGCTGCCCGAGGCTCCGACCAGGGCGAGCACCCGTCCGGCGGCCAACCCGAAGGAGACGTCGTCGACCAGCCTGCCACCGCCGGCCTCGGCGCGCAGTCCCACGACGCGGATCACGCCGCCTCCCCTCGGCGTCCCCGCACCCCGTCGAAGAGCAGGTTGAGCCCGACGGACAGGCCGACCAGGAGCAGGGCGGGAACGACCACCGCCCAGGGCTGGAGGAACATGCCGGCGCGGTTGCGGTCCACCATCACCGCCCAGTCACCCGCGTCCGGGGGAACGCCGACGCCCAGGAAGCTCGCCGTCGCGACGAGATAGAGCGCGCCGACGGCGCGGACGCCCAGGTCGGCCAGGAGGGTGCGGAGCATCGACCGGCCCACGTACCCGATCGCCCGGCGCCACCAGCCCTCGCCCTGGAGCCACATCGCCTCCATGGCGGGCCTGGCGGCGATCTCCAGGGCCGCCGCGCGGGAGATCCTGGCCACCTCCGGCAGGCTGATCACGGCGACGATGACCGTCAGGGCCGGCGGTCCCGGCGGGGCGGCGGCGGCGAGCAGGATGAGCAGCAGCAGCGAGGGAATCGCCAGCAACAGGTCCAGGGGCCGCATCAGCAGCTCGTCGAGCCACCGGCGCCGGGTCGTCGCGGCCAGCACGCCAAGCGGCGTGCCGACGAGGAAGGCCAGGACGGTGGCGGCCAGGGCCACCAGCACGACCGTCCTGCCGCCGACGAGCACCTGCTGCCACACGTCGCGTCCGACGAAGTCCGTCCCCAGGAGGGATCCGGAGCCGAACGAGACGCCGCGGGGGCTCGGCTCGCCCGCGAACCAGGGGCCTGCGAGGGCGATCACCAGCGGCACGCCCAGCAGCGTCCCGCCCAGCGCCCACCTCGGCACAGGTCTCATGCCGTGCCTCCCGCGCGCGGGGCGAGACGGAACGCGACGACGTCGGCGAGGAGGTTCACGACCACGGTGGTGACCGCGAAGACCAGGGCGAGCCCCTGGATCACCGGGATGTCGCGCGCGGAGACCGCGCTCATCAGCGAGGTGCCGAGGCCGGGGATGACGAAGACGGCCTCGACGGTGATCACGCCGCCGAGCAGCCAGTCCGTGGTCCTGGCGAGCTGCTGCGCGGCCGGTGCCACCGCGTTGGGCAGGACGTGCGCCAACGTCACCCGCCTGCCGGAGAGACCGAGCCTGCGAGCGTGACGGACGTACTCCGAGCCCAGGGCGTCGATCATCCCGGCCCTGACCAGTCTGCTGATCGAGCAGATCGGCCGGGCGAGCAGCGCCAGCAGCGGCAGCACCAGTACGGCCGGCTGCGCGAACAGGTTCGTGCCGACCCCCACCGCGGTGGGCGGAAACCAGCCGAGCCGCAGTGCGAACAGCGCGACCAGCACCACGGCGAGGGCGAACTCCGGCACCGAGTACAGGGCGACACCCGCCGCGGTCAGGATCCGGTCGGGCAACCGGCCCTCGCGGAGCGCGGCGACGACCCCGGCGGCCACGGCCAGCGGCACCAGGAGCAGCAGGGTGACGGCGGCGAGCTGAACGGTCGGCCCGGCGGCGTCGGTGAGGAACCCGGTGACCGGGCGCCCCGCCGTCAGCGATACCCCGAGGTCACCGTGGAGCAGGCCGAACAGCCAGTCGGCGTAGCGCGCGGGTGCGGGCCGGTCGAGCCCCAGTTCCTCGCGGATCCGCTCGATCCGCGCCGGGTCCGGCGCGTCACCGGCCAGCACCACGGCGGCGTCCCCCGGCAGCGCCTCGGTGAGGGCGAACACCAGCGCCGTGACCGCCACCACCTGCGCGAAGCCGAGCGCCAGGCGACGGGCGGCGTACCTGGGCAGGCTCGTCCGGTGTGCTCCGGCGGAGAGACGGGGT
The DNA here is from genome assembly GCF_040678965.1 of Streptosporangium sp. NPDC049248. NCBI lineage: Bacteria > Bacillati > Actinomycetota > Actinomycetes > Streptosporangiales > Streptosporangiaceae > Streptosporangium > Streptosporangium sp. NPDC049248. The sequence continues at coordinate 16,492 of NZ_JBFAQY010000031.1, read as the reverse complement.
GCCGCGCGCGGGATCCGATTGCCCGTCAAGCCAGCCAGACCTTGTCGAAGCGGGCCCAGTCGAGGGTGTTGGCCGGAGCGTCGACGACGCCGCCCACTCCCGGTCTGGTCGCGACGAGCCAGTCGGCGAAGCCCCAGACGAGGTAGCCGCCCTCGGCGTGCTGCATGCGCTGCATCTCCGCGTAGACGTCGCGGCGGGCCCTCTCGTCGGCGAGCGAGACGGCCTTGGCGTAGAGCGCGTCGAACTCCGGGCGTCTCCACTTGGTGATGTTGGTGGTGGACGGGGTGAGCAGGCGCTGCGCGAAGTGGGACTCGATGGGCATCGCGCCGGAACGGAAGCAGCAAAGGCTGCCCCTGTCGAGGACGTCCTTCCAGTAGGTGTCCTTGTCACCCATGGCGACCTCGACATCGAACCCGGCCTGGCGCATCTGGTCGGCGAAGACGCTCGCGGACTCCACGAAACCGCCGGCCGCCGCGGAGGTGTCGAGCCGCACCTTGAGTCCCCTGGCACCGGCCTTGTCCACCAGCCACTTCGCCTTCTCCAGGTCGTGGGCGCGCTGGGGGATCTCCTCGGCGTAGTACTGGTAGCCCCTGCCGAACAGGTCGTTGCCGACCTGCCCGGCCCCGGCCAGCACGGTCTCCACCAGTTGCTCCCGGTCGGCCAGCAGGAACATGGCCTCGCGCAGGTTCCGGTCGTCGAAGGGTGGGCGGTCCAGTTTCATGGCGAAGGCCTGCATACCGCTGTTGGTGAGCCGCGTGACGGCCAGCCGGTCGTTGCCCCGGTAGGTCCGCGCGGTGGTCGCGGTGATGTCATGGGCGTAGTCGGCCTGCCCGCCGAGCAGGGCGTTGACGCGGGCCGGCTCCTCGTTGGCGATCAGGTACTGCAGTTCGTCGAGGTGGGGCGCGCCCTCCCAGTAGTCGGCGTTGCGCCGCAGCAGCAGAGAGCGGCCGGGCTCGAAGGAGCCGAAGCGGAACGGACCGGATCCGACCGGTCTGGTGAAGTCCTCGACGCCCTCGGGGACGACGAAGACACCGAAGGCCGCCAGGATGTTGGGGAACTCGGCGAACGGCCGCCTGAGCGCGAACTCGACGGCGCGCTCGCCGACGGCCCTGCTCGCAGCCAGGTCGATCACCGCCAGGGTGGTCTTGGCCCGGAAGGCGCGGGCGGGGTCGGCGATCCTCGCGTAGCTGTACAGGACGTCGTCGGCGCGGACGGGCCTGCCGTCATGGAAGGTCGCCTCGCGCAGGGTGACCCGCCACCTGGTGAGGTCCGCGGAGGGTTCCCAGCTCTCGGCGAGGCGAGGCAGGACGGACAGGTCGGGGCCGTAGTCGGCGAGCTTGTCGAACAGCGCCTTGGACCGGGAGGCCTCGACGAACAGGTTGGACAGGTGCGGGTCCAGGGTCTCCTGGGCCCCGCCCCCGGCGAACGCGGCGCGCAGCCGGCCCCCCTTCCGGGGCCCGCCCGTCGCGGCGGTCCCCGGCGCGGGGCCGGTGCCGCATCCGGCGAGCAGGGCGGCGGACAACCCGGCGGCGGTGCCGAGGAAACCGCGGCGGTTCAGGGAGTGCATCGGAAGGGGGTCCTTTCATCGGCCGAACGATCGGTCGGGTGATCTGCGGGACGGACCTCGGGGCGGCCCGCCGGATCTCGCAGCCGGGCCACGAGGTGGAGCCGGTCGCCGGACAGTCCGGGCCACAGCGGCGCCCCGGGAGTCCAGGAGGGCCGGGTACGCGGCCCCGGCCCGTCGAACAGGGCCAGCACCTCGAATCCGGCGACGTCGAGGAAGTACTCCAGCTCCCGGGGAAAGAGCAGCCGCCAGGCCGAGCGCTGGTGCAGCGGCCCGGCACGTCCCGGCCACTCCCAGGTGCGGTGGCGACGGAGCAGCTGGGCGGCGTGGTCGATCCACAGGCGGGTGTGTGAGGTGTAGGCCACGCCCTTCCAGAGCACCGACGTGGTGACGGTGCCCTCCAGCAGCCCGGTGTCGCCGAGGAAGAAGGCGCCGTTGCGCATCTCGGCGACGAGCAGCCCGCCCGGCACCAGGTGCCCCCGGCAGCGGGACAGGAAGGCCGTCAGGTCGGCGTTCTCCTGGCAGTAGAGCAGCGCGCTGTCCAGGCAGGTGATCACGTCGAACCGGCGGCCGAGGTCGAACGACCTCATGTCGGCGTTGACGAACTCCACACCCGGGTGCCGGCCGCGCGCGTGGGCCAGCATCGGTTCGGAGAGGTCCAGGCCGGTGACGGTGTAGCCGTTGCGGGCCAGGTGACCGGCATCGCGGCCGGTGCCGCAGCCGATGTCGAGGAGCCGGCTCCCGCCGCCGAAGCGGCGTGCGACGTCGTCGGCGAAACGGGCGGCGAGGTGGTCGGGGTCGGGGAAGCGCAGCTCGTACAGCTCGGGATTGTCGGTCAGGAGGTTCACGGCCACACCGCCCCCTCCGATGCGGGGATGTTCATCCAGATACCGTCCTTTCCGGTACGCCGACCTGGCGGACCGCGAGCGCGGCGCCCAGACCGATCACCGCGCAGAGGGGCCAGGCGAGCCGGCCGGCCGTGTCGCCCGCCCAGCCGACGGCGACGTTGCCCACCGCGGCGACCAGGCCGGAGGCGAGGTAGAACATCCCGAAGTAGGTTCCGGTGACGCCCTCCCCGCCGAAGGCGGGGATCAGTTCGAGCACGAACGGCTGCGCGATCATCACGCCCATGGCCAGCCCGAGCGCGGCGAGCAGCACCGGGACCAGGCCGGGCAGCAGCGGAAGCAGGAAGGCCGCGCCCATCGTCGCCAGGCCGAGCGCGATGGCCGTGCCACGGCTGAGGCGGTCCTGCAGCCATCGGGTGACGCGCACCTGCAGCAGCAGGGTGGCGACGGTGGACACGAGGAAGAGCACCGCCACGGAGGCGGCGGAACCGGTGACCTCCGCCGCGCGCATCGGCAGAATGAGGTAGAGCTGGTTCTGCAGCGCGAACATCCCGCTCAGCGCCAGCGTGAAGGCGACGAACCGGCGGTTGGCCAGGCACTCCCGCCAGTCGGCGAGCACCGACCCCCCGGCGACCGGGACGCTCCGGGGCGGCAGCGTCAGCGCCTGCGCCACCGTCAGCCCGGCGAAGATCAGCGCGGCGACGACGGCCGCCACGCGGAAGTCGACCAGCAGCAGCGCGCCGCCCAGCAGCGGACCGAGCAGTGCCCCGGTGTTGGCGAACACGTTGAACAGGGAGAACGCCTCCGCGCGGCGGTCGCCCGCCTCGGTGGCCAGGTAGGAGCGTACGGCCGGGTTGAACAGCGCACCGGCCAGCCCCGACAGCACGGAGGCACCGAGCAGCACGGGCAGCGAGCCGTCGATCGCGAAGAGGCCGAAGCCCGCGGCGCGCAGGGCGCACCCCGCGATGATGACAGTCCGCGCGCCGAGCCTGTCGGAGGCGGTCCCGCCGATCAGGAACAGCCCCTGCTGGCTGAGGTTGCGCACGCCGAGCACCACTCCCACGACCGTGGCCGACAGCCCCAGGTCTCCGCCGAGATAGCCGGCGAGGTAGGGGACGAGCAGGTAGAACCCGGTGTTGACCCCCATCTGGTTGACCAGCAGGAGGCGCACCGACAGCGGAAAGGAACGGAACGCCCTCATGTCGCCGGCCTGACGCCGAGACCGGGGCGGCCGGAGAGCCGCAACACGCCGTCCTCGCCACCGAGGCCGGTCCAGGGGTCGCGGGCCAGCAGCAGGTGTCCGTCGAGGTCGACCCAGCGGGCCTGCCCGGCCAGGTGCGCGGCCGGGGCGATGCCGAGCGAGCTGGAGACCAGGCAGCCCAGCATGACGTCCATACCACCGCGCCGTGCCGCGGCGATGGCGCCGAGCGCGGCCAGCACGCCGCCGCACCTGGCCGGCTTGATGTTGACCCCCTGGACGGCTCCGGCCAGCCGCTCGACCTCGGCCGCTCCCCCGGCGTCCTCATCGGCGATCACCGGTATCGGGGACCTCGCGCCGATCCAGGCCAGCAGGTCGGGACGGCCGGGCGGGATGGGCTGCTCGACCGCGTCCAGGTAAGGCATCCGCTCCAGCAGCCCGACGGCCCGCTCGGCGCTCCAGGCGCCGTTCGGGTCGAGCAGCAGGCGCGCGCCGGGAGCGGCGGCCCTGACCGCGGCGACCCGCGCGACGTCGTCGTCCGGGTCGGGCGACCCGGCCTTGATCTTCAGCACGGTGAATCCGCGCGCGTGCAGGCGACGGGCGGTCTCGGCCGCCCGCTCCGTGCCGCAGATCCCGATCGTGTACGCCGTGGGCACCGGCTGCCAGGAGGGAGACCCGGCGAGCCGGTGGACGGGCAGCCCGTCGCGCCCGCCTATCAGGTCCAGCACGGCGGCGTCGAGACCGGCCAGCACTCCCGGCGGGCACGGCAGGCCCGGCAGCTCCGCGAGGAGCGTCTCCGGGTCCGGCCAGGTGCCCAGCCCGTCCAGCGCGGCCGTGACGCGCGGCACGTCCAGGCCCAGGTGGACGCTGGTCACGATCTCGCCGTACCCGGTCACCCCGTCGTGATGGAGCGCGACCCTGACGGTGTCGCGCGCGGACATCGTCGAGCGGGAGATCCGGAAGGGCTCGCGCAACCGCAACGGGACGATCTCCCAGTCGAGCCTCATACCGGGACCTCCATGGCGCGCAGCGGGTCGACGACCCGGCGGCAGCGCGCCCAGCCCGTCACCTCGACGGCACCCGGGTGGCTGATCTCCAGGGGGCGGGTCGCCGGCCGCCCGGCAAGCCTCCGGGCGCGGAGGTAGTCGTCATTGAAGATCGAGTCGAGGTAGCGGTGCGGCCCGTCGGGGAACACGGTCACCACGCGGGCGCCCGCCTCCACCCGCGCGGTCCAGGCCGCGACGAGCGCGACCGCCCCGGTGCTCCAGCCTCCGGTGACGAAGGTGTGCCTGGCGAGCCGGTGGCAGGCGTCGGCGGCCTCGGCGGGTCCGACCCAGTGCACCTCGTCGAACTCCTCGTAGGCGACGTTGCGCGGGTGGATGCTGCTGCCGAGACCGCGCATGAGGCGGGGACGCGCCGGCTGCCCGAAGATCGTCGAGCCGACCGTGTCGACACCGACGAGCCGTACCCACGGCCAGTGACGGCGAAGCTCGGAGATCACGCCCGCGCTGTGCCCGCCGGTGCCGACGCTGCACACGAGCACGTCGGCCGCGTCCAGCTGGCCGACCAGCTCGCGTGCCAGGGAGGCGTATCCGGCACGGTTGTCGGGGTTGTGATACTGGTCCGGCCAGTACGCCCCGGGCAGCCGGTCCACGACCCGCCCGAGCCGGTCCAGCCGGGCCCGCTGCCACCCTCCCACGGGGTGCGGCCGGTCGACCGTCTCCAGGCGTGCGCCGTACGCCCCCAGCAGGGCGCGCATGCTCGGTTCCAGCTCGGCGTCGACGACGAGCACCACCGGATGCCCGAGGGCCTGACCGGCGAAGGCCAGCCCGATGCCGAGGGTCCCGCTGGTGGACTCCACCACCGGCGCCCCCGGCCTGAGCTCGTTCCTGGCCCGTGCCCCGAGGAGCATGGACACCGCGGCCCTGGCCTTCATGCCACCGGCGCCGAGCCCTTCGAGCTTGGCCCAGAATCCGGGATGCGGGTGGGGCAGCGGGGTCCTGATCCGAGTGACGGGGGTGTTGCCCAGCAGGGCGAGCAGCTCCGGTGCGGAGGTCATCGCGCCTCCTCCGCCTGGTAGCGGTAGACGGTGGTCGGGCCGCCGTCCAGCCAGAAGAACGGGTACGGCTCCGCGGAGACGGCGGTGACCCCGGCGCCGACGAACCGCCGGAGCACGGCGCTGCCGGTCTGGGCGAAGAGCACCAGGGGTTTGCCGGTGCCGCGCGCGTGGCGCAGCAGCGGCTCGAAGGTTCCGTTGCCCAGCGTCATGCCCGAGGCCAGCACCGCGTCGCAACCGTCGAGGGCGGCCTCGGCGTCGGTCACGTGCGGTTCGCCCCACTCGGTCTCGCCACCTCGCAGGTCGCACGGCACGTAACGGATGCCGCGTTCCCGCAGACGCTGCAGGAGGGAGTTGACCACGCCGACCACCAGCACACGTCCTCCGGACCGTACCGGGAGGAGGTCCACGACCGCGGCCGCCCTGGCCAGGGACTTGTCCAGGGAGGAGCCCGCGGGCACGGTCACCGCGTCGGCGGGGTCGTGGGGTCGCTCGTGCATCAGATAGGCGTCCAGGGCGGCCGTGCGCACCGCGGCCAGCGGGTGCGACAGCAGCGTGGCCACGTCTCGGCCCACGCATTCGTACACCGCGTCGTCGGGTATCCCGCCCGGCTCCACCGCACAGGACCCCACCGCCCCGCCCAGCCGAAGACTGATCACGTGGTTGCGGTAGCCGCGGCCCCGGGTCGCGTGGCGGGCCCCCTGCCTGGTCACGAACCCGACACTGATCCGCTGCCGCGCGGGGTCGGAGCCCACCCGGCCCGCCAGCACTTCCGCCACCAGGGCGTCCAGGTCGCTCACGGTCGCCGGCTTCACGCGTACTCCACGGTCAGGGCGGCCACGAGACGTTCGGCCCGGGAGCGGGCGCCCAGGCCCGCGGTGTCGGCGACCATCACGTGCCCGAGGTAGCCGTTGTTGCTCGTCGGCTCGCTCGTCGGGAATCCCGGGGCCTTGACCTGCCATTCGACGACGTCGCCGGCCTCGGCGAGCCGCCCGGTGCCGTGGATCGCGGAGAGCGTCCCCGGCCGCCGGGAAAGCAGGAAGGCGATGGCCGCGCTGCGCACCCCGGTGTCGGCGGGGGCCGGCCGGGGCCGCTCTCCCAGCGCGAGCTGGGCATAGGCCATCGGTATGTCGACGCCCGTCACCCGCCGGACCAGCTCGGTGATCTGGTTTCCCGCGGGCCGGGGGTTGATCTCGACGACCCGGGGGCCGTCCGGGGTCAGTTTCAGCTCCGTGTGGGCCACGCCGTGGTCCAGACCGACCGCCGCCAAGGCCGAGAGTGCCGCCTCCCGCGCGGACCGCGCCGTGCCGGGGTCGAGCGCGGCGGGGAACATATGGCCGCTCTCCACGAACCATGGCTCGCCGGCGAGGCTCTTGTCGGTGATCCCGATGATGGAGGTCTCACCCTCGAAGGTGATCGACTCGACGCTGATCTCGGGCCCGGTCAGTACCTCCTCCAGCAGGACGACGGGCAGCCGCCGCTGCCGGCGCGCGTTGACGGGGAAGCCCTCCAGCGCCAGGTAGGCCTCGCGGAGCTGCTCACGGTCGTCCACCCTGCGCACGTACATCCCGGCGCACAGGTCGACCGGTTTGATCACCAGGGGGTAGCCGATCTCTCCGGCGCGCGCGGCCGTCTCCGGCCATCCGCTCGTGACGGCGAAGGCGGGCCCCGGCAGTCCGGCCTCTCTCAGCGCCTGCCTGGTGAGGTCCTTGCGGTAGGCCCGCTCCACCGCCTCCGGCCCGACCCCGGGCAGTCCCAGATGGGAGGCGAGGCGCGCGGCCGTCGCGAGGTAGTAGTCGCACGAGGAGATCACACCGTCGAAGCCGAAGACCTCGTGAAGCCGCTCGACGCGCCTCAGGAGCGCGGGGACGTCGTTGGTCTCGGCGGTGACCACGTTGTCGGCGGCGAGCAGGGGGTGCGCGCAGGCCCCGGACGGAACGCGCAGGTAGTGGTGCAGATCACGAGTGAGGAAGGTGAACCGGTGGCCCGCCTCCCGGATCGCCCGGGGAAGTAGGGAGCTCATCGCCCCCACCCAGCTCTCGACCATCAGCAGATGCCCCAAAACGCCTCCTTAGCCATAGGCCGGACAAAAGAGAATGATAATGACTTTCATTTTCTTTGCAACCCCATGGGGGGCGCCCACCGGCCTCTCGCATCTGCGCGAACAAAACCCCCGATCTCCACCGAATCTGCACGGAAGACCGTTACGCTCCGGGTTCATGATCAGATCGAGATGGGCGGGCCTGCTGATCTGGCCGATGGTGCTGCCGTTCGCGGTGTGGGCGGCGCTCAGGACCAGCGGCTGGACCCCGGTCTGGCAGTGGGTCCCCCTGGTGGCCTTCACCCCGTACGCGGCGGTGGCCTCGGTGATCCCTCTGCTCCTGGCCCTGGGACTGCGCCGCTGGGCGGCCGCGGCCCTCGCCCTGGTCACCGGCGCGGTGCTGGCGACGGCCGTGCTCCCCCGCCACTTCGCCGACGGCGACCAGCCCGCCTCGGACGGGCGGCTCCGGGTGCTCGCCGCGAACCTGGCCGTCGGCGCGGGAGACACCGACGCCCTGATGGATCTCGTGCGCTCCCTCGATCCGGACGTGCTGGCCCTCCAGGAGCTCACTCCCGCCGCGCGCGAGCGCCTGGAGGCGGCCGGCCTGCGCAGGCGCATGCCCCATGTGGTGGATCGCGCGGTCGGCGGGGTGCACGGCTCCGGCATCTACTCCAGGCATCCCATCACCGAGAAACCCCTGATCGCACTGGGCAGGTTCCGGCAGGCACGGGGGGTGATCAGGCATCCGAGCGGCCACGAGATCGAGGTCGTCTCGGTCCACCCCTGCGCGCCCAGGTACGACTACAAGGTCTGGTGCTGGGACCAGGGGCTGCGGGCGCTGCCCAGGGCGGGCGGGCAGCTGCGGGTACTGGCCGGCGACTTCAACGCCACCCTCGACCACGGGCTGGTACGCGACCTGCTCGGCAGCGGCTACCGCGACGCGGCCGACGTCACCGGGCACGGCCTGGTCCCCACCTGGCCGCAGCAGGGCTGGGAGCCCCTGCCCGGCGTGACGATCGACCATGTGCTCGCCGACTCGCGCATGGCGGTCAACAGCTTCGGTGTCCACCCCCTGCCGGACAGCGACCACCGCCCGGTCTTCGCCGAGCTCGGCCTGCCCCGGTTCACGGGCCACTGAGCCGGGCCGTGCCGCGATGGGCCCGGCCCGGCTCACCCGGGTTCACGGACCGCCGAGCGGGACCCGCCGAGGAACAGCACCAGGGCGAGAAGGGCGTACGGCACCGCGGCGGCCGTGAAGATCGTGGCGTGATCGGTCAGCGCCGAGGCCGCGGCGTAGCCGCCGTAGACGAGGATGGCGCCCACCTCGGTGCCCAGCCCGGCCAGCGAGGTCACGGTGGCGCGGGCCGGGCCGGTGATGCTCTCCTGCAGCCGCGCGTCGGCCAGCACCCCCGCCATCTGAAAGGCGCAGAAGGCCACCGCGACCGCGACGAACCCCGCCGCGACCCCGCTGACCGCACCCGCGCCGAGCGCCAGCGCTCCGAACGCGAGAAGGGCCGCGAACTCCCCGCCGGTGAAGCTCCGCCCGGTCACCGCGAGCACGCCGCCGACCGCGACCCCCGCGGAGACCAGGAGCACCACGAGTGGCACGGCCTGCGTGGCGACCCCGGCGCCGGCCGCGAGCAGCGGGACGTACTCCTCCAGCGATCCCCACAGTGCCGTCACCGCCGGCACCAGCAGCAGTGCCCGGCGCGTCGTCCGGTCGGCGCGCGCCTCCCGCAGCCCGGCACGCAGGGTCGCGGCGTAGCCCCCCCGCGAGGTCTTCCCCCGCCGCCCGGGTACGCGATGTTCGGGAAAGGTCAGCGCGACTGCCGCGGCGAGCAGGCAGGCCAGCACACTGCCGGCGCCGACCAGCCGGTAGCCGCCGAAGGCGAACACCGGGGCGGCGACTGCCATGGACGCCATGACGGCGCCCGTGCCGATCGCGCGGGCCCGGCCCATGATCGCGGCATAGCGGCCGGCGGCGCCCAGCCGGTCGAGCTCGGTGTAGACCAGTGCCTCCAGCGCACCCGACTGCAGCGCTCCCGAGGTGCCCCACAGGACGAAGCCCGCGGCGAACACCCAGTAGGAGGGGGCGGCGACCCACAGGCCGAAGCCGAAGGCGGCCACCAGCGGCGCTAGGGCGAGCAACCCGCGCCGCGAGACGGTGTCGGCCCACACTCCTGACGGGACCTCCATCACGACGGAGGTCAGTGACCAGATCACCAGGAGCGAGGAGATCTCAGCGGTCGACAGGCCCGTGTCGACGAAGAGCAACGTATAGAACGGATAGAGCAGGACGAACTCATCAAGAAAGGTGTAGGCGTAGAGCGTCGCGGCCAGGTGCTTCGCGCGCCCGCCGGGCACCCGAAGAGAAGAAGCGGTCATGGGGTCCTTCTCGCGGAGACTGTACGGACTCGGGATGCTCGGCATCTCCGGGGGTCCGCGGCAGCTCGCGCCGGACCGGCCTCTGGTTCAGGATCAATGTCGCCAGGTCATGCCGCCGACCCTACAGCCGTCTCGCCGGCCGCCGCCTCCCTTTTTCCCGCCGTCTCCCGTGGGGTACGGGCTCCCGCCCTCCCGGCTGAAAGCCGGAGGACCACCGTCCTCGCCCGGGATATCCGGCCGCCGAGACGGCACGGCTCGGGTTCGCGGTGACCGGGCTGGGCATGAGCCGCACGTTCGTCGAGATCGCGACCGAGAGGGCCCGCCGGACAGGCGTCCACGCCGACTTCCAACGGGGCGACGCGGCCGACCCTCCCTTCGACCCGGGCTCCTTCGAACTGGTCGTCTGCCAGACCGCCTTCAAGAACTTCGGGCGGCCCGTCGGCGCCCGTGACCGCCGCCGGCATCGTCGTGGCCCTTCTTCATCTCATCGGCCTTTCTGACCCGGCGGTTACAGGATGGGAGCCGTCACATCAATTGCCGACCCCGTACTCGGGCACGGAAACTGAATGGTCGCCCGCGCCGTGCGGGTGAGGGTGATCCGACGGGGCGTCCACCTGGAGCGGTGGTGCGGTAGAACGGTTGAGCGGGGATGTGCCTCCGGTTCGCCATGCCCTCGAACGGCGATCACCTGGTGTGAGCACCGTGAGGAGCGTGCCGCCTGTTGATGCCTCCTGATACTTCGGACACCGAAAACTCGGACACGGAAACAGAGTCCCCGACCCGACAGTCCCCACCCCTCCCCCGCCTCCGCGGGGCCCGCTCCCTGTGGCGGTTGAAGTCCTACCTACGCCCCTACGCCACCCGCCTGGTCGTCGTCTGGGTGCCGGCCTTCGCCGCGGTCGGGATCGGCATCACCATCCCGCTGATCGGCAAGGAGATCATCGACGGCCCCGTCGCCCGGGGTGACAGCGAGGCACTGCTCCCCCTCGCGCTGCTCGCCCTGGGCCTGGGCATGACCGAGGCGCTGCTCGTCTTCCTGCGGCGGTGGCTGCTGGCCGACGCGGTCCTGGGCCTGGAGACCGGCATCCGCGACGATTTCTACCGCCACCTGCAGCGGCTGCCGATGGGGTTTCACGCCTCCTGGCAGTCGGGCCAGCTGCTGTCCCGGGCGACGACCGACCTGTCGGCCATCCGGCGCTTTCTCGGTTTCGGCCTGCTCTTCCTCGTCCTGGTCACCGTCCAGATCGTGACGGTGACCGGGCTGCTGCTCCGCATGTACTGGCCGCTCGGGCTGCTGGTCGTCGTCTCCGCGGTGCCGATCGTGCTCACCTCGCTGCACTTCGAGCGCAGGTACATCCTCATCTCCCGCCGGGTCCAGGACGAGCAGGGAGACCTCGCCACCGTCGTCGAGGAGTCGGCGGCCGGCATCCGGACGATCAAGGCGTTCGGCCGCGGCCGGCACGTCTCGGGGATCTTCGAGGAGGGAGCGGTGAAGATCTACGAGACCTCGATGGAGAAGGTCCGCCTGTCGGCGAGGTTCTTCACCTTTCTTGAGGTGATCCCGAACATCACCCTCGCCCTCGTGCTGCTGCTCGGCGCCCTGGCGGTCGGCTCCGGCACCCTGACGCTGGGCACGCTGGTGGCCTTCGCCACCCTGATGCTGCAACTGGTCTGGCCCATCTCGGCGCTCGGCTTCATTCTGACCACGGGCCAGGAGGCGATGACCGCGGCGGACCGGGTGATGGAGGTGCTCGACACCGAACCGGAGATCGTCGGGGGCATCCGCGTGATCGAGCGGCCCCGCGGCCACCTGCGGTTCGAGGGCGCGGGGTTCCGCTTCCCCGGTGCCGCCGAGCCGGTGCTTCACGATGTCTGGCTGGAGGTGCGCCCGGGGGAGACGGTGGCGGTCGTGGGCGCGACGGGGTCGGGCAAGACCACTCTGACCTCCCTGGTGCCGCGCCTGTACGACGTGAGCACGGGCCGGATCACGATCGACGGCGTCGACGTCCGCGACCTGCCGCTGCCCGAGCTGCGCTCGCTGGTCGCCACCGCCTTCGAGGAGCCGACGCTGTTCTCGATGAGCGTCAGGGAGAACCTCACGCTGGGGCGGCACGACGCGGCCGAGGAGGAGATCGCGGCCGCGCTGCGGATCGCCCAGGCCGGATTCGCGTACGAGCTGCCCTGGGGCCTGGAGACCAGGATCGGCGAGCAGGGCATGTCCCTGTCCGGTGGCCAGCGTCAGCGGCTCGCACTGGCCAGGGCGGTTCTCAGCCGTCCCAGGATCCTCGTTCTGGACGACACCCTGTCGGCCCTGGACGTCGAGACCGAGGCCCTGGTCGAGCAGGCGCTGCGGCACGTGCTGCGCGAGGCGACCGGCATGGTCGTCGCCCACCGGGCCTCCACGGTGCTGCTCGCCGACCGGGTGGCCCTGCTGCTGGACGGCACGATCGCGCACGTCGGCCGGCACCACGAACTCATGGCGAGTGTGCCCGAATACCGCGCGCTGCTGTCCGCCGACCCCGACGCGGAGGAGGCGCGGCTGTGAACGGCACGACTCCCCCGGCGGAGACCTCCGCGAAGATCCCGGCAGAGACCGGGAACGGCTCCCGGGAGTGGCGCGGGGTCGCCGCCGAGAACCAGGACGAGTTGTCGGAACACGTGTCGTTCCTGCTGCGCAGCAGGTCCAGGCGGCTGCTGGGCGAGCTGCTGCGCCCGTACCGCAGGAAGATCGTCCTGCTCGTCGCGATCATCGTGACCTGCAACGTCGCCTCGCTCGCCATCCCCTACCTGGTCAAGGTGGGCATCGACGCGGGCATCCCGCCGATGGTCGCGGGCGCGGGGCCGGGAGCGCTGGTGACCGTCGTCTCGGCGATCCTGGCCGCGGCGGTCATCCAGCTGGTGACCCGGCAGATATTCCTCAGGATGGCCGGACGCATCGGCCAGAGCATCCTGCTGGAGCTGCGGCGACGGGTCTTCCGCCACTTCCAGAGGCTGTCGCTGTCGTTTCACGACGACTACACCTCGGGCCGGGTCGTCTCCCGGCTCACCTCCGACATCGACGCCATCTCCGAGATGCTCCAGTCGGGCTTCGACGATCTCGTCACCGCCGTGCTGACGCTGGTCGGCACGGCGGTCCTGCTGCTCGTCCTGGACGTCCACCTCGGCGTGGTCGCGCTGCTGCCGCTGCCGGTCCTGGCGCTGTTCACCAATTGGTTCCGGCGGCAGTCGAGCATCGTCTACCGCAGGACCCGGGAGGCCGTGGCCCTGGTGATCGTCCATTTCGTGGAGTCGATGGCCGGCATGCGCGCGGTCCAGGCCTTCCGCAGGGAGCCGCGCAACCAGGAGATCTTCGCCCAGCTGAACGCCGACTACCGGGACGCCAACCTGCGGAGCATGCACCTGGTCGCGATCTTCTCACCGGGGGTCAAGCTGATCGGGAACGTGACGGTCGCGGCGGTCCTGCTCTACGGCGGCATGCTGGCGATCCAGGGCGAGGTCACGGTGGGCGTGCTGGCGGCGTTCCTGCTCTACCTTCGCCAGTTCTACGAGCCGATGCAGGAGATCAGCCAGTTCTACAACACCTTCCAGTCTGCGGGGGCGGCGCTGGAGAAGCTCTCCGGCGTGTTGCAGGAGCGGCCCGTGGTGGCCGAGCCCGGCGACCCGGTGGTGCTGGAGCGCCCGCGCGGCAGGGTCGAGTTCCAGCATGTGGAGTTCTCCTACCTGGACGGCACCCCCGTGCTGCCCCGGCTGGACCTGCTGGTCCCCGCCGGGCAGACCGTGGCGCTGGTCGGCACCACCGGGGCGGGCAAGACCACGTTGGCCAAGCTGGTCGCCAGGTTCTACGACCCGGTGGCGGGGCGGGTGCTACTGGACGGCATCGACCTGCGCGACCTCGGTGAGGAGTCGCGGCACGCCGCGATCGTCCTGGTGACGCAGGAGAACTTCCTGTTCAGCGGCTCGGTGGCGGACAACATCAGGTTCGGCCGGCCGGGCGCGAGCATGGCCGACGTGATGGCCGCGGCCCGTTCGATCGGCGCCGACACGTTCGTCTCGGCGCTTCCCGAGGGGTACGACACCCAGGTCGGCAAGCACGGCGGCCGGCTGTCGGCCGGGCAGCGGCAGCTGGTGGCGTTCGCCAGGGCGTTCCTGGCCGATCCCGCGGTGCTGATCCTCGACGAGGCGACGTCCAGCCTGGACGTCGCCGGCGAGCGGCTGGTGCAGCGGGCGATGCGGACGATCCTGGCGGACCGGACCGCTCTGATCATTGCGCACCGCCTGTCGACCGTCGAGATCGCCGATCGGGTGCTGGTGATGGACGGCGGCAGGATCGTCGAGGACGGCCCACCGGGCGAGCTCGTCGGGCGGGCGGGCCGCTACGCCGGCCTGCACCGCGCCTGGCTCGACAGCATCTCCGACCGGCGCGACCTTCCCGGCTGACCGGAAACGGCGCTGTGATGGCCCAGGTGTGGGCCATCACAGCGCCGTTTCAAGGCACGAACTCGCATCCTGGCATGGCTGACACCGGGTGGACGGGGGCATCGACGTGCTCGGCCCCGACGAACCCCCACCCCGACCAGCTTTCCTTTCCCGGCTCCGAGCGGTCCCCTCGGGTGTAGTACCAGATGTTCCCGCCGTCGCTCTGGACCCGTCCGAAGGCCCAGCAGACGAACCAGCTCTTCGGGGTGTCCAGGATCGCTATCTTCTCGGTCGTGTCCACGCCGAGGTACAGCGGGGCCTCAGGCCGGTTGGCGCACACGAAATCCGTGCTCCACACGTGGCCGCCCTGCCGGGCGTCGACGTGCCTGACGCCCCGGCGGATGATGCAGGAGTGCGCGCCGACGGTCACCGAGGCGACCGACGCCTGCTCCGCGGCCTTCGCTCCCCCATCCCGGCCGCTCTCGAAGGGCCACACCAGGAGCGCGGTCAGGGACAGGACGGCAAGGACGGTCAGGACGACCTGTACGGGCCGCGTGCGGCTTCCGCCTCCACGGAGGATCGTCGGGCGCCCACCCGTACCGATCGCCGCCGGCGGGTCCTCCGGCTCCGCGGCGACCAGCAGGCTCCGCACCGCGTCGGGCTCCTCCCGCTCCGGCTCTCCCCGCTCCTGGTCCTGCCTGGCCACCCTGGACTCCGCCTCGGTCGCCTGGGCGCGTACCCATCGCCGATGCAGCTCGGCGAGCTCCTGCCGGTTCGCCCGGCACTCCTTGGCGAACTGTTCCAGGACGGTGAAGCGCGGTGGTACACCGTCTCCCGAGCAGTAGCGGTGAAGCGCGGACTTGCTGATACCGAGCCGCTTGGCGAGCGCGTCGTAGCTCCGGCCGGTTTTGGCCTTCAACTCGCGTAGATATGAGGCTAGATCCTCAACGGCGGACGGTTCCGACATCTTCGCTCCCCAAGCCCGGATCCCCCCGAGTTTGACGCCCGCAGGCTAACAGGAACGACCACTCGTTGTCCCGTACGCCACCTCCGTCCCACCCATGTCCCACGACGCCTGGGATTCCGCTGGTCAGCATGCCTCCATGTCCCATTCTCCCGTCCTGTCCCATATTCGTTGCCGCCGGGCGGCGGGCCGGTCACGGTGATGACCAGCAACCACGCCGAGATCGCCACCTCGGCTCGACCGGCTCCGGCCCCATGGGCCGGAGCCTGACTCGTCAGGGGGACACATAACTATGAATCCACTCGTTTCCACCGATCCGCGACGGCCCAGAACATCCCGCCTGTCCTGGATGAGGGTGGCGATGGTGGCCGCGCTGGTCGTGCTCACCGGCGGCACGGCGACCCCGCCGGCGCACGCCGCCGCGGCCCCGGCCTTTCAGACCCCCTTCCCCTGCGGGATGGCGGTCGACCTGACCACCGGCCCCACTCACGACCGCGCGCGGGGCAAACTCCTCGACATGTACCGCGCGCCCTGGAGCAACAGCCAGATCCAGTCGGGCACGCCGATCATGGCCGCGGCCGGGGGCGTGGTCACCGCGTCACATTTCGAGTCGGGCGCGGGTCACCTGATCAAGATCAACCATGGTGACAACTACTACACCTTCTATATGCATCTGAAGACGAAGAACGTCACGGTGGGCCAGCAGGTGACCGCCGGACAGCAGATCGGCGAACTGGGCAACAGCGGGACGAACTCCGGCGGCACGTTCCACCTGCACTACGAGGTGTTCCGCGACACCAACGGCGACGGCAGCGGCGCGGTCTCCGAGCTGATCTATCCGACTTTCAACGGGGTCGAGTACCACCTCAGCGAGGGCGGGAACCCGTACGTGACCACGGTCACGAGCCGCAACTGCGGTGCCACCCCCAATCTCGGGGTTCTGGACTTCTACCTGTCGGACAACCTGACCTCCGGCGCCCACACCCAGCCCGTCGTCTCCTACGGCAACAGCCCGATGATCCC